>JBBDSX010000077.1:0-1454 GCA_040904725.1 Egicoccus sp. | reverse complement strand
CCGTGCCGTCGGTGCCGACCGATTCCTTGACCGCGGCGAGCAGTTCCCACTGCGCCTCTCCATGCAGGGTCGGCGACTCGCCGGTCGTGCCGTTGACCAGCACGGTGTCGGTGCCCGTCTCGATCAGATGGCGGGCAAGCCGTTGCGCGCCATCGAGGTCGAGGTCGCCGTCGTCGGTGAACGGCGTGACCATCGCCGTGACGACGGCGCCGATCGCGTGTGTGCCCCCGCTCTGGGTGCTCATGTGTGCCTCGCGTCGTCGAGTTGATTCTGCCCGGCTCGTCACCCCTGGGTCCCACCCGTCCTGGGGGCGACGCCGGTCGACGTCCTATCCTAACCGCGCGCACACGCACATCCGCCCGGCCAGACGGAGCCATCATGATCCTGCATTCGGTCCGTATCGACTGTTCAGGGGTGGCAGAGGACGATCGGCGCGAACTCGAGGACGGTCTCGCGGACCTGGCCGATCTCGACGTCGTGGCGTGGCTGCGCGTCGGCCGTGACATCGCCGAACCGCACATCACCGGCCTGCTCACCGTCCACGAGGACGAGGCCGCGCTCGAGGCGTACCGCGTCCATCCCGATCACCAGCCGAGCCTGGCACGCCTGAAGCGGCTCGGCGTCACGGCGACGCGCTTCGACATCGAGACCGACGACGACCCGTCGCTGCTGCCGTGACCATGGTCTTCGAGGCAGTTGCGGGCTTGCCCCTGTTCGTGGCGCACGGCGGGCCGGGCTCGACCTGGCAGGCGCTGGTCACCGCGTTCGCGTTGGGACTGACGGTCATCGTCCTGCTGGCCGTGGCCGGTCGGATCCGGGTGACCTCACCGGACGACCTCGTGCTGCCGTTGGCGGCCGTCGCGGTCCTGTCGTCGCTGGCACCGCTGGCCGACTACTGGCTGTCCGACTGGATCGGTTGGGCATTCCCCGTTGGCGTGGCCATGCTGCTCGGACTGCTCGTGGCCGCGTTCACCGCGCTGGATCTGGCTCTGCGCTCGCCGCTGACCTGGGTCGTCACCGCCGCCGCGGTCGTCGGCGCGGTGCTGCTGTACGCCCCGATCACCCGGGCCTGGCACCCACCGGTCGACTACCTGCCGCTGGCCGACGACGCGCAGGTCGAGATCCTGGTTCCCGAGGAGGGCGACGAGATCGAGGCCGGCACGTTCGAGGTGTCGGTCGCGTTGACCGGCGGCAGCATCGGACCGGGCAACGCCGCACTCGAGGACCTGCCGACCGACCCGGAGGAGGCCGGCGGCCTGGCCGTGAGCCTGAACGGCGAGCGGATCGTGACGAGCTACCTCGAGGACTGCTCGATCGCCCAGCCCTGCGAGACGGTGACGTTCCCGATCGAGGTCGACGCGGGCGCCCATGACCTGCTGGTCGAGTTCACCCGCGGTGACGGGCTGCCGCTGGCGCCCCAGGTCACCACCCGCGTCACGTTCGAGGCGAGCTAG
>JBBDSX010000076.1:0-1484 GCA_040904725.1 Egicoccus sp. | reverse complement strand
CAGGGGCAGGGGCAGGCCGGCCAGGGTGGCGGCGGGCAGGGCGCGCAGCCAGGCGACGGCAACACCGGCACCGGCTCGGTACAGGACCCGGCCGGCGAGGGCGCGCAGGGGCAGGGTCCCGAGCACGACACGGTGTTCGCCCCGCCACGCGTCGGCGGTGACGAGGACGAGTGGTACCTCGGCGGCCAGGACTCCGGGCAGGGACCCGACGCCCAGGTCGGCCGCGGGCTCGGCGCGGGCGACGTCGACGACGCCCTGGTGCCCTACACCGACGTGCTCGGGTCCTACCGCGACATCGCCACCCGCACGATCGAGCGACCCGGCTTCCCCGTGGGCCGCCGCGACCTCGTGCGCCTCTACTTCGACCAACTCGCGCGCTGAGCAGGAGCGATTCATGGACCCGGATCGATTCGCAGGACTGACCGCCGAGGTCGAGGCCCAGCTGCGGCGCGTGATCGTCGGCCAGGACGCCCTGGTCCGCGACGTGCTGGCGTGTCTGTTCTCGGGCGGGCACGTCCTGCTCGAAGGTGTGCCGGGTCTGGGCAAGACCGTGTTGCTGCGCACGCTGGCGCAGACGCTGTCGCTCGACTCGACCCGGCTGCAGTGCACCCCGGACCTGTTGCCCGCCGACGTGGTCGGCACCACGGTCATCGGCGGCGACGGTGGGGGCGGTGGCTGGCAGACCACGTTCGAACCCGGGCCGGTGTTCACCCAACTGCTGCTCGCCGACGAACTCAACCGCGCCACGCCGAAGACGCAGTCCGCGCTGCTCGAGGCGATGGCGGAACGCCGGGTGACCGTCGGCGGTGTGACACGCGACCTGCCGCAGCCGTTCTTCGTCATGGCGACCCAGAACCCGATCGAGATGGAGGGCACCTACCCGCTGCCCGAGGCCCAGCTCGACCGCTTCATGGCCAAGGTGCTCGTGCCGACGCCGTCCGCCGACGACCTCGTCGAGATCCTGGTCCGCACCACCGGCACGGCCGAAGCCGTCGTCGAACCGGTCGCGACGACCGACGACCTCGTGGCCGCCATCCGACTCGTGCGCGAGGTGCCGATGGCCTCGCACGTGCTGCGCCATGTGGCCGAACTCGTCGAGGCCACGCATCCCGGCCGCCCCACCGCCCCCGAGGCGGTCGAACGGTACGTGACCAACGGAGCGTCACCGCGCGGCGGCCAGTCGCTGGTGCTCTCGGCCAAGGTCCGGGCCCTGTTCGACGGACGGCTCCAGGCGTCGGTCGAGGACGTCCGTGACGCCGCCGGCGCCTGCCTGCGCCACCGTCTCGTGCTCGGCTACGAGGCGCTGATCGCCGGCGTCACCGCCGACGACGTCGTCGCCGCCGTGCTCGAAGCCATCCCGGCCCCGCGCGTCGCCGCCTGATGCTGCTCACGCCCGAACTCGCCGCACAGCTGGGTCGCCACCAGCTCGTGCCACGTCGGCGCGTCCGGGGCCGGTTCGTCGGCGGCCACCGCTCCAGCCGGCT
>JBBDSX010000075.1:7816-8947 GCA_040904725.1 Egicoccus sp. | reverse complement strand
GGCTAGGGCCGGCTGCCGGTGCGTTCGAGGTCGTAGCTGATCTCCGCGCCGCGGAAGGCCGGGGCGTCGTGGACGGCACGCATCACCGCGGCGATCGCGGCGTTGACCGACGACGCGGGGACCGTCACGGTCGCACGGACGTGGGGGTGGGGGTCCCCGCCGGGCCACCAGGCCATCACCTGCTCGGTCTCGCCGGCTGCGCGGAGGACCCGCTCGAGGTCGTCGGGACGGACCGCCCCGCTGTCGGGCATCCGGGCGGTGACGATGACGCGGATCGGGTGGGCGCCCTGCTCGCGCTCGGCGACGGGCGCCGGACCACCGGCGTCGTGCACGGCCTCGGCGAGGCCCTCCTCGCGGGTGGGGCCGACATCGATGGCCACGAGCAGCGTCGCGTCCGGCGCCGCCCAGGCCAGGTGGGTGGTGGCCGCCCGCAGCCCGGACACGGTGGGAGCGACGGCGGCGACGATGGCGTCCTCGGGGCGGGCGAAGGCGCCGACGGCCTGGTCGGTGCGCCGCGGGTCGTGGTGGACGCGGTCGCCGAGCCGTTCGAGGTCGGGGGGCAGGTGCATTTCGCGCGGTCCGGTGCGCAGCACGGTCGCGGGTTCCGGCGTCACCGCCTGAAGCCGTTCGGCGAGTCGCACCGCCAGGCCCAGGCCCCGGTCGCCGCCCGGCAGCAGGTGATCGGCGCTGACCGGCAGCAGTACGCGGCGGTACGGGACCGTGCCCATCCGCACGACGGCCAACGGCGCGACGGAGCGACCGACGATGATGTCGAGCAGGTGACCGAACACGTTGGTGGTCGAGCTCTGCCCGCGCCAGCCCATCACGACCAGCGACGGCGACTCGTCCGCGACCGCCTGCAGCATGCCCTGGGCGACGTCGTCGCTCTCGACCAGCCTGCCGCGCACCTCGGCACCGAGATCGCGGGCGGCCTCCTCGGCCGCCTCGAGGCTGCCGCGCGCGAAGACGACCTCGCGCTGCGGCGCGTTCGGGCGCACCACCGTCACGGGAACCAGCACGGCGTCGGCGTCGGCGAGCACGTACGCCATCTCGAGCAGCGGACGGACCGTTGCCGGGTTCGCGATCGGGACGACGACGGGGCGCAAGCTGGATGCGGACACACTCACTCCT
>JBBDSX010000075.1:0-7716 GCA_040904725.1 Egicoccus sp. | reverse complement strand
CCCGGCCCGCCTCGGCCGCCGGCAGCGGTCAGCCTAGCCCGACGGTGCCTCGCAGCCGTCCCACCACTTCGGCGTAGGCGTCGACGAACCGGTCCAGGTCGTCCGTGGTCAGCTCCGGGCCGAGGGACACCCGGACGTGGCCGTGCGTGAGCGCGCCCATGGCGACCAGCACGTGTGACGGTTCCCCGGAGGTCGAGGCGCACGACGAGCCGGAGTGGACCGCGTACCCGGACTCGTCGAGGGCCGAGACCAGGGCTTCGCCGTCGACGTAGAGGGCGCTGACGGCCACGATGCCGGGGTGGGCGTCGGCGAGCGGGCCGTGGACCTGCACGTCCTCCACCGCCTCGGGCAGGCGGCGGCGCAGGTGGCGGCGCAGCAACTCGCGGGCCGAGTGCTCGGTCTGCAGGTTGGTCCGCGCGACCTCGAGCGCCACCGCGGTCGCGGCGATGCTCGGCACGTCCTCGAGTCCTGCGCGCCGGCGCCGCTGTCGCTCGTCACCCTCGAGCAGGGCCTGCACGCGCCCGTTGCGCCCGATCGCGAGGAACCCCGTGCCGCGTGGGCCACCGAACTTCGCCGCCGACGCGGACAGCAGGTCCGCGCCGACCTGGTCGAGCGTCACCCCCATCTGGCCCACGCTCTGGCAGGCGTCGACGTGCAGCACGGCACCGTGGCGGCGGCAGACCTCGGCGATGTCGTTCGTCGGCTGGACCGCGCCGACCTCGTGGTTGGCGTGCTGGACGTGGACCGCGAGGGTGTCCGGGCCGATGACCGCGGCGATGCCATCGGGGTCGACCAGGCCCGCGGCGTCCACGCCGACGACGTCGAGGCGGTAGCCGTGCTCGTCGCGCAACCGCTCGCACGCCCGCAGGACCGAAGAGTGTTCGACGGCGCTGCACACCACGTGACGCCGTTGGTCGCCCCGCCGTTGTGCCGCCCGTGCCGAGCCCAGGACGGCGAGGTGCACCGCCTCGGTGCCGCCCGAGGTCCACACGAGCCCGCGCTCGTCGCCGCCGATCGCGGCCGCCGTGGTCACCGTGGCCCGGTCGAGCAGGTCACGGGCGGTGCGGCCCTCGCGGTGTCCCCGGGCCGGGTCGGACCACGCGACGGCCGCGGCATCGGTCCATGCCTGACGCGCCTCGGGGCGCAGCGGCCACGAGGATGCGTGATCGAGGTAGATCCGGTCGGTCATGGCCGGCCACGGTAGGCGGTGGGACGGTTCGAGCGGTACGTGGCGGGCGTGCGCGGGAGGTACGGTTGCCGCAGCGACCGACGGGTCGCCCTGATCGAGCGAGGAAACGGAACCGCGCGTGCGTGTCCTGGTGGTAGCCGAGAACGTTGCGGAGCGTCTGCGGGCCGTCAGCGCCTTGAAGCTGCACGCCGACGCCGTGGTGACCGAGGCCGAACACGCCGAGGCGGCCCGCCAGGAACTCCTGGGTGATCACGACGCCTACGACGTGATCGTCATCGACGGTGACATGCGTCCGCGTGGCGGCTTCGCGATCCTGTACGACCTGCGCCAGCAGGCGGCGCTCGAGGGCTTCACCCCGCTGCCGGCGCTGGTGATGGTCGAACGCAGCCAGGATGCCTGGCTCGCCGACTGGGCCGGTGCCAGCGCCACGTTGATCAAACCGGTCGACCCGTTCGAGCTCTCCCGGTGTGTCAAGGAACTGGTCGGCGCAACGGCCCCTCCCTACGGCGGCTCGGCCGGCACGGCCAAGCAGGTCGCGTCGGCACTCGGCGAGGACGCGGCCGGCGTCTGACGCGGACCGTCAGGCCTTGAGGCCGTAGGTCCGCACGGCGCTGGCGACCTCGTCGGGATCGACGCCGAGGTGGACGGCGATGCGCTTGCGCGTGGCGTAGACGTTGCTGCGCGACGTCCCGAGCTGCTCGGCGATGGTCCGGGCGTGGACCCCCGCGGCGAACAACTGCGCGATCTGGCGCTGGCGGGCGGTGAGCGTCGCGACCAGGGCCTGGCCCTGGTCGTGGTTCGCGGGACGCGGCGGCGACTCGAGCCGGGACAGCGACACGCGCGGTCCGGGGGCGGCCTCGCGCCCGGCGTCGAGTTCAGCGAGACGCTGCACGAAGCCGCGCAGCTGGCGCTGGCGGTCGAGAACCTGCTCCTCGGAACGCGGCTGCAGTGCGTCGCGGATGCTTTCGAGCAGCGCGTCGAGGTCGAACGGCTTGGTCAGGAAGTGCACCGCACCGGACAGGTGGGCACGGATGACGTCCTGCTCGTCGGACAGGGCGGTCAGCATGATCACCGGCAGGTCCCCGTGGCCGTCGGCGTCGAGATGGGCCAACACCCCCCAGCCGTCGAGGTTCGGCATCATCACGTCGAGCAGGAGCAGGTCCGGACGCTCCTCGCGGAGCCGGCCGAGTGCTTCGACCCCGTCGGCGGCCGTGCGTACCCCGAATCCGGCCTGCTCGAGATTGGTGCGGACCACCCGGACGAGGTCCTGCTCGTCGTCGACGACCAGCAGACGCGATCCCTCCACGGACACCCCTCCCAAAGGTGCAGCGTCCCCCAACCCGCTACAACGGCATACTGGACGGTAGCAGCATGGATCGCGAGGCTTCCGGAGCAGGGTGAGTCACGGGTACGGTCGGCGCTCCCCGTTGTCCGGCCGTGCCACGAGGTGTGTTCGTGAGTGACCAACCCTTCCGCTGGTCCGAGGTCCTCACGCGCCTGCTGCACGGCGAAGACCTCGACGAGGACCTGGCCGCGAGCGTGATGGGCACGATGATGCGTGGCGAGGCGGAACTCGCTCAGGCCGCCGGTCTGCTCGTGGCCCTGCGGGCGAAGGGCGAATCGGCCACCGAGGTGGCCGGCTTCGTACGGGCGATGCTCGAGGAGTCCGAGCCGATCGACCTCGGTGACGCCGTGGCCGGCAACCTCGTCGACACGTGTGGCACCGGCGGCGACGGCGCGTCGACGTTCAACATCTCCACCATCGCGGCCGTCGTCACGGCGGCCGCCGGGCAACCGGTCGCCAAGCACGGCAACCGCGCGGCATCCGGTGTCTGCGGCAGCGCCGATCTGCTCGAGGCCTGGGGCGTCGCGATCGAATTGTCGCCCGAGGCGGTGGCCACCTGCGTACGCGAGCTCGGGATCGCGTTCCTGTTCGCGCGCTCCTTCCACCCCGCGATGCGCCACGTCGCACCGGTCCGTGCGCAACTCGGCATCCGCACGGCCTTCAACATGCTCGGTCCGTTGGCGAACCCCGCCGGTGCCCAGCACCAGGTCGTCGGCGTCAGTGACCTGCGGCTGGCACCGGTGATGGCCGACGCGCTCGCTCGTCTGGGCAAGCAGCACTCGCTGGTGTTCCGTGGCGACGACGGCCTCGACGAGTTGACCACGACGGGGCCGAGCCACGTCTGGGAGATCCGCGGGGGCGAGGTAACCGACTGGATCCTCGATCCCGCCGACCACGGCATCCCTCGCGCCAGCCTCGAGGACCTGCGGAGCGGGTCGGTGGACGAGAACGTGGCCATCGCCGATGCGGTCCTCGCCGGTGAGCCGGGCCCCCACCAGGACATCGTGGTGCTCAACACCGCCGCCGCCCTGTATGCCGCGGACCGTGTCGGCGACATCGGCGCCGGTCTGGCCGTCGCCCGCGAGACGCTGACCTCCGGCGCGGCCCGCGACCTACGCGACCGGTGGGTGCTGCGCACCAAGGAACTCGCCGCCCAGGCGTCGAGCCGTGGCTGAGTCCCCCGACGACCGTCACCGCATCGACCCGGAGGCGCGCCCCTACGACCCGGCCGACCTCCCCGCGAAGCCCGAGGTCGGCGCGGCCGGGTTCTTCGCGCTCGACCTGCGCGTCGGCCGCGTGGTGGCCGTCGATCCCTTCCCCGAGGCCCGGGACCCGGCCTTCAAGCTGACCGTGGACTTCGGTCCGCACGTCGGGACCCTGCGTACCAGCGCGAAGGTCACCAACTACGCCGTCGACGAACTGCTCGGGCGCCAGGTCGTCGGTGCGGTCAATCTCGGACGCAAGCGCATCGCCGGGTTCGTCAGCGAGTTCCTCGTGCTCGGTGGGCTCGAGCCGGACGGGACGGTGCGACTGCTCGAACCCGACACCGATCTCGCGCCCGGCTCGGTGATCGCATGAGCGCCGAAGAGCCGTCCGAGGTGCCCTTCCGCATCGACCTCGAACCGTTCGCCGGCTTCGAGGTCGCGGTCCTGGTGGAACGGGCCGCGTATGCGCCGGGCGAGACCGTGCGGATCACGCTGACCGCCACCAACGGCGGCGACCGCTTCGTCGAGCACCACTATCCCGGCTGGCAGCGTTACGTGCTCAGCGTCCGGGACGAGTACCACCGGGTGGTCGCCGAGGACGCCGTGCCACGTGGCGCCGACCACGCCGCCGTCGACCGGTGGCTTCCGGGGCAGATGCTGCTGTTCCCGACCTGGTGGAACCAGACCGCCGGGCCACTCGTGCCGGGCTGGGCGGGGCAGCCACCGGGGCCGCGTGTCGAGCCCGGCCGCTACCGCGTGCGGGCGACCTGGCTGGGGCGCGAGCCGGGGAGTTCGGCGGAGCTCCCCGACGCCTGGAGCAGTTGGTTCACCCTCGCGTGAACCGGCGGTTCGGCAAACCCGTGGTGATGGGACAAGGCGTGCCATCCTGCCGGATGGAACTCGGGTGGCCGCTGCGACGTCCTTCTCGGCGGAGGTGGATGATGTCGGTTTCGATCCGCACGATGGCCGCTGCGGTCGTCGTCACCCTGTTGGCGGGCGCTTGCGGCGGAGGTGGAGGCGGCCTCATTGTGGATCCGCTTGCCGGCGGCCCCACCGAGGACGTGCTGTCATCGTGCGAGCCGGCCGGCGATCAGGAGACCACGACGCTGGTCGAGGCCAGCGTCGAGCTGCCGCCGGTGGCCAGCATGGAGGAGGCCGTGTCCGGCAACCCGGATGCCGAGTTCATGGTCGAGCAGCTCCAGGAGGAGGGACAGTCCCGCGAGGTCGCCCTGCACCAGATGTATGCGCAGGTCGTGGGCCAGCAACTGTTCGCCGACGTGCAGCCGTTGCCCGGTTTCGTCGAGGGCGCCTATGCCCGGCCGCACGCCGGGGAGCCGTTCGAGCTGTCCTTCGCCGGGCCGGTGCCCGACGAGCTCGACCCCGAGACGTATGACCTCGAATCGTTCGGCCTGGAGGTCACCAGCGGCGCGGCCGGGTTCGATCACGAGGCGATGGTGGCGGCCTTCGAAGCGGCGCGTGACACGGGGATGCAACCCGTCTCCGGGTCGGGAGACGAGACCGCTGGTACGGGTCGTATCGAGGTGATCGACGCCACCCCCGAACAGGTGGGCGCGTGGGAGCAGGCCGTCGACGACCCCTCGCGCTGGTGCCTGGTGCGTGCGCCCCGAAGCGTGCCCTGCGACGGCGCTGTGATCGCCGCCGCCCGACAACGCGCCGACCGGCAGGGCGAGGTCCTGCCCAACCAGCAGGGTGAGGGCGGACCGACGGCGGAACGGGCCGAGGAGGTGCGCCACAGCTACCTCGGGCTCACGCTGGAGGCGGCCGAGCACAAGGCTGCCCAGGAGGACCGGGCCGTCCGTGTGACGACGCAGGATGGCGTCGCGCTCGGCGGCAACGACGATCTGCAACCGGGCCGATTGAGCCTTGCGGTCTGCGACGGCATGGTCGTCGACACACACATGGACCTCGAACCGGCCCGGTGACGGGCAGGGCTGTTCACCTCCGCCCACCTGCGCCCGCTGCCGAACTCGTGCTCGCGTGAGACGGCGGTTCGGCGCGCCGGACGACCTTCGCGCCGCCCAGCACCTGGCGGTCACGGCGAAGCTGGCGACCGAGTCGACGTGCCTCGTCGACGCTCGCTGCGAGTGCGGCACCTCCGGCGACCGGTAGCGACCAGGCGCCGTCCGTCGCGACGACGCGCCCGCCGGGCCGGTCGAGCCAGGCGAGCACCAGCCCGACCTCCTCGGCGTCGTCCCTCGACGGCGGCCCGTCACACGGGTCGAGATCCGCTCGCGTTACCCAGTCGAGTACCTCGGCGTCGGCGCACCGCCACTGGAGCACCGCGCTGCCGGCCAGCCGACCACGGCGTACCACCACGACGTCGCAACCACCGGCACCGTCGCGGCGCACCACGAGTTCGTCCACACCCGCGAGCTGGTCGCGTGCCCGTGCGGCGTGCACGGCAGCGGCCGTCGCGTGCATCCGTGAGCGCACCTCGCAGGCGCGCTCGAAGCGGCCCTCGCGACCGAACGCGAGCATCCGCCTCCGCAGGCGCTGCAGCAGGTCGGTCGGATCGTCCCAGACCGCCTCCACCTCGGCCACGATGGCGTCGTAGTCGGCGGCCGACTGGCTGCCGTCGCACGGCGCCCCGCAACGACCGAGATCCTTGAGGATGCACGCCGGATGGTCCTGTGCCCGACGCAACCGGCTCGTGCACGTGCGTAGGGGATAGGCCTCCTGGAGGGCGTCGACGAGGTGCTGGGCCGCCGCCCGCGAGCCGATCGGGCCGAGGGTCCGCCGGTGCCCGGCGCCGGGGGAGCGGACCACCGAGAGCCGCGGAAACGCCTCGCGGGTGAGCGCCACGTGGACCGCGGCCTCGGGTTGTTTCGAACGGCGGTTGTAGCGCGGCCGATGGGCGTGGATCTCGCGCAGCTCACGGACCTCGGCCTCGAGCAGGGTCGGCGTGGGCGTCCAGGTCACCCGGGCGGTCTCGCGCACGAGGTCGGCGATGCGACGGCGACGATCCTGACCGAAGTAGGTCCGCAGGCGCGAACGCAGGTCGGTCGCCTTGCCGACATAGAGCACCTCGTCGCGCGGGTCGAGGAAGCGGTAGACGCCGCACACCGACGGGGCGTCGCGCACCAGGTCGATCCGCCGGAACGCCTTGTCCGAACTCGACCGCGACAGGTCGCGCAGGTCCTCGAGCGTGACCGCACCGAGCGTCCCGGCGCGCTCGATCAACCCGTGCAGGACGTCGACCGTCGCACGCGCGTCGGTCAGCGCCCGGTGCTCGGGCATGGTCCGGGCCCGCAGGTGGCGCGCCAACGTCTCGAGGCGGCAGTTGCGGACCTCGTCGTGCAGCAGTCGCCGGCCGAGGCGGGCCGTGTCCACCACGACCGGGTCGTACGCACCCGCCCCGGTCGCCGACCAGGCGGCCCGCAGGAACGACAGGTCGAAGCGGGCGTTGTGCGCGACCAGGACGGCCGCGCCGAGGAACTCGCGCAGGATCGGCACCACCGCACCGATCGTCGGCGCGTCACGCACCATCGCGTCGGTGATGCCGGTGACCGCCGTGATCGCCGGTGGGATCGGTCGGTCCGGGTGGACGAACGTACGCAGTTCACCGAGCACCTCGCCACCGCGCACCTTGACGGCGCCGACCTCGGTGATGCGGTCACGCCCCGGCTGCAGTCCCGTGGTCTCGAGGTCTTACCCGCAGTAAGTGAAATGTCTTCCTGGTAGTGCTGATGAGGAGGCCGACACCAGGGCCGTCGAGGCCCGCTCAAGGACGCAGGAAGTCAAGACGTCAGAGCCGAGAGCGGGTCGGCTGCACGACCATGAGGATCTGTCTCTGCGGTCTTGCTTCGAGGGCGTTCATCTAGTGCAGCGAGAGGCCCTCCGGTATCCGCCAAGATTGCCCGGAGGGCCTCGCACGTACAGGACCCCGCGACCCTGCCCCGCCCCACCAGCACGGCATCCGGCCGCGCCGTCCCACCATCGCTGACGTTCGCCCCGAT
>JBBDSX010000074.1:0-1491 GCA_040904725.1 Egicoccus sp. | reverse complement strand
GCGCTGCCCTACCTGCTGCGCGACCTCGACCGTGACGGGATCCCGGTCTACGGCACGCAGCTCACGATCGCGTTCTGCAAGGCGGTCCTCGAGGAGTGGCCCGACCTGCCCGAGCCGCAGTTCCAGGTGATCGAGCCGGCCGACACGATCGAGCAGGGCCCGTTCCGCGTCGAGGCCGTCCAGGTCAGCCACTCGATCCCCGACGGGGTCGCCTACGCGTTCCGGACCCCGCACGGCATGATCGTGCACACCGGTGACTTCAAGCTCGACCAGACCCCGATCGACGGCCGGCCCACCGACATCGCCCACTTCGCCCGCCTCGGCGACGAGGGTGTCGACCTGCTGCTCGCCGACTCGACCGGTGCCGACGTCCCCGGCCACGTCGCGACCGAACGCAGCGTCGGGCGTAACGTCCGCGAGCACATCGCGGCACAGAAGGACGGCCTGATCATCGTCGCGTCCTTCGCGTCGCACGTGCACCGCATCCAGCAGGTGCTCGACGCCGCGGCCGAGGTCGGACGACGCCCGGTCTTCGTCGGCCGCTCCATGGTGCGCAACATGGGCATCGCCAAGGAGCTGGACTACCTCGACTTCGACGAGGACGCGGTCGTCGAACTCAACGAGGTCGACCGCTACGACCGCAGCGAACTGATCGTGATCTCGACGGGGTCGCAGGGCGAGCCGTTCAGCGCGCTGTCGCTGATGGGCGCCGGTGACCACAAGCACCTCGAGGTCGGCGCCGGCGACCTCGTGATCCTGGCCAGCAGCCTGATCCCCGGCAACGAGCAGGCGGTCTACCGCTCGATCAACAACCTGGCACGCCGCGGCTGCAAGGTCGTGCACAAGGGCGTCGCGCCCGTACACGTCTCGGGGCACGCCAGCCGCGAAGAGCTGGTGCTGTTCCACAACGTCGTGGAACCGGAGTACTTCGTGCCGGTGCACGGCGAGTTCCGTCACCTGCAGGCGCATGCCGACATCGCGATGCTGACCGGTGCCCTGCCCGAGCACGTGCTGATCTGCGAGGACGGCGACTCGATCCTGCTCGAGGACGGCGTGGCCACCAAGGGCGAACCGGTCCAGACCAGCCACGTCTACATCGACGGCATCCTCGACGACGTCGGCCCGGCCCTGCTGCGCGACCGCCGCCGCATCGGCGAGGACGGCATCTGCGTCTGCGTCGTCAACGTCGACACCCACGAGGGTCGTGTGGTCGGCGAGGTGGTCGTCACGCAGAAGGGCGTGGTCTTCCACCAGACCGAGGAGGACATCCTCGAGCAGGCGAAGAAGGCGGTCGACCGCGAACTCGACGGCATGACCCGCGTGAAGTTCGAGGACCCCCAGGTCGTGCAGCGCCACGTCGTGCAGGCGCTCGGCACGTTCTGGCGCGCCGAGACCGGCCGCCGCCCGTTCATCCTGCCCGTGGTCCGCGAGGCATAGCCCGTCGTCGGGTTCAGCGGCTGAGCGCGGCGACGCCGGCGATGGCCAGGACCA
>JBBDSX010000073.1:0-1494 GCA_040904725.1 Egicoccus sp. | reverse complement strand
AACCGGACCCCGAGCCGGTGCGTCACGACCCCGAACCGGTCACGCGTCGCGATCCGGCGACGACGTCGCGGTTGCAGCCGGTCGACGCCGACCCGTGGGGTCCCGACGACGACCCGTTGCGCACGACCGCGCAACTCGCGGTGCTGCTCGACGACCTCGAGGCGCGCGAGGACACCTGATGGGCCGGCTCTCGTAAGCTGCCGGCCCCCGCGTCCAGGAGTCTGCGTGCCCCGCGCCCGTCCGCCGCTCGTCGTCGTGCTGTGCGCCGTCTTGGCCGTGCTGGTCTCAGCGTGTGGCGGTGAGGACCTGCAGCCCGACGCCGTCGAGTGGCGCAACGTCGCGCTGGACGTGCCCGACGACTGGTACGTCTACGAGCGTTCCGACGTCCACCTGTCGATGTCCAACGCGGACCTCGGCACACGCAACGAGGGCGACGCGGACTTCGTCGCCCCGGACGAGGGCGTGGTCTCGATGAACTTCACCTACGAGCCGGACACCGTCCCCGACGACTGGCGCCGCTTCGTCGACGAGCAGGACGCCACGCTCGAGACCGACCAGGCCATCACGCTCGACGGCGACGTGCCGGCCACGCAACTGGTGTTCAGCTACACGTCGAGTTCCGGCTCCCCGACCCGGGAGATGGTGGTGGTGATCCCCTCGCGCGCGATCGTGGTGCTCAGCCAGCCCGTGCCGGCGCGCGGCGCCAGCGACGGACCCGACGTCTTCCTCACTCACATCGAGACGTTCCTCGAGGTGCTCGAGACGGCCGAGTTCGGACGCCCCGTCATGGACGAGGAGTGAGCTGAGACCGCGGCTCAGAGCCCGAAGGCGCGCACCAGGAAGCTGGCCATCTGCTGGCGGCTGACCGGCTCGTCGGGGCAGTAGTCCCCGCCGCCGCAGCCGCCGGTGACGCCCGCGTCGGCGATGGCCTGGATCCATCCGGCGTTCGGGTCGCCGGCGCTCACGTCGCCGAACTCGGTGGCCGGGGCCTCGGACAGCCCCATTGCCCGGCCGAGGAAGCCGGCCATCTCGCCGCGGGTCAGGGCGCGGCTCGGGCAGTAAGCCGTCGTCGAGCACCCGACCGCGATGCCGGCGGCCGCCGTGCCGAACACGTTGCCGGAGTGGGTGCCCGAAAGCGACACGTCGCTGAACGGGCCGCTGTCGGCGGTGGGCACGCCCTTGGCACGGCCGAGGAACGTCGCCATCTGCTCGCGCGTGACCTGGTCGCCGGGGCAGAACCGGTCGGTGGTGCAGCCCGCGGCAACGCCCGACTGGGCGATGCGCTGGATGTTGGTGGCGTGCGAACTCGCGGAGGACACGTCGCGGAACCCGCCGGCCGATGCGGTGCTGGCGGTCGCCGAGGGGTTGCGGAACACCTTGGTCACCCACACGGTGCCGTCGCGCACCTCGACCCCGACCCCGATCTGGGTGACCTGGGTGTCGAGGATGTTGCGCCGGTGGCCCTCGGAGTTCATGAAGGCGGTGTGCAGCGAG
>JBBDSX010000072.1:0-1535 GCA_040904725.1 Egicoccus sp. | reverse complement strand
GCGGGCGGTCGGCCGGCGCATGTCTACTCAGGTGCGAGTGCGGCCGAGCACGAACGTGCGGTCCACACGGGACCGCGACTGCGAAGGGTACCCCGAGCCGCTCACACCGGCAACTGGAGGTTGGATGGCGGCGAGGCGGGCCATCGGCGGCCGTAGCCGACGCGTTCGAGGGTGAGCCCCTCGGGCGGGGCGACACGTCCGGCGCGTTGGCGGTCGCCGCTGGCGAGCACCTCGCCGATCCAGTCCGGTTCCTGGCGGCCCCGGCCCACCTCGACCAGGCTGCCGACGATGGCGCGGACCTGGTTGTGGCAGAAGGCGTTGCCGTCGAGCGCGAAGTGCACGGTCCCCGCCTCGCGTCGGATCGCGAGGCGGTCGAGGCGCCGCACGGTGGTGCGACCCGGGGCCTTCTTGCAGAACGCGGCGAAGTCGTGCTCGCCGACGAGGTGCTTCGCCGCGGCGCGCATGGCCGGCACCGCCAGCGGTTCGCGCACGTGCCAGCAGTCGTGGCGGGCCAACGGCGCCAACGCCGGCGCGTCCGAGACGCGGTACCGGTAGCCACGCCGCTGCGCCGAGAAGCGTGCGTCGAAGTCGGTCGGCACCTGGCGCGCCGCCCAGATCGCGATCGGCGGCCCGACCAGGCGGTCGAGACGGTCGCGGAACACCCCGAGGTCGGCGAATCTCCCCCGGGGGCCGACCATGCCGAGTGCCTTGGCCGCGCGGGGCACGGACGGATCGAGGTCGAAATGCACGACCTGCGCCAGCGCGTGGACCCCTCGGTCCGTGCGTCCGGCGCAGGTCGCGTCGATCTGCTGGCCCAGGATCCGTGCGGCGGCCGCCTCGATGGTGCCCTGCACGGTGACCTGGTCCGGTTGGCGGGCGAACCCGGCGAACGGTGCGCCGTCGTAGGCGAGGTCGAGGCGGAGCCTCACACTCGCGACGTCGTCCGTCGGGTCACCCACCGACCTATTTCTTGTCGTCGTCCTCGGTCTCGTCGGCCTCGGCCTCGTCAGCCTCAGCCTCGTCAGCCTCAGCCTCGTCGGCCTCGGCCTCGTCCGGCGAGTCCGCAGACGCCGGCGAGTCGACCGACCCCGGCGAGTCCGCAGCCGAAGCGGCCGGCTCGTCCTCGTCCTCGTCGACGTCGTAGTCCATCACCGCGACGCCGCCACCGGCGTCGGCGGCCTTGCGACGACGACGGCCGAACAGCCCCTTCGAGCGGGACAGCTTGGCTTCCTCGATGACCTCTTCACCCGACTCGACACCGAGCTCGGTCAGCTCGACCAGCGCCATCTGGGCGTTGTCGCCCTTGCGCGGCGCGAGCTTGAGCATGCGGGTGTAGCCGCCGTTGCGGTCGGCGAACCGCGGCGCCACCTCCTCGAAGAGGTAGGCGACCACGTCGCGGTCGTTGAGCTTGGCCAGCACCTGGCGGCGGTTGTGCAGGTCGCCCTGCTTCGCCTTGGTGATCAGCCGCTCGGCGTAGGGGCGCAGGGCACGGGCCTTCGCCTCGGTCGTCTTGATGCGACCGTGGCGGAACAGGT
>JBBDSX010000071.1:0-9281 GCA_040904725.1 Egicoccus sp. | reverse complement strand
CGCCCGCCTACTCGTCCCGGGTGGCCTACGAGAGCGACCTCGCCCAGTACGAGGCCGACGAGGGCCCCTGTCTCGACGCACTGCGCGACCATCGCGTCTACATGATCGACGACCTCGAGACGGAGACGCGGTGGCCCGACTACCGGGCCCGCGCACTCAAACTCGGCGTCCGCTCCATGCTGAGTTACCGGCTGTACGCGAAGGGCGGCAACTACGGCGCGCTCGACTTCTACGCCAAACGACCCCACGCTTACGGCGAGTACTCGAAGATCGTCGGCCAGGTGTTCGCCTCGCATGCCGGTGTCGCCCTCAAGGGGGCGATCAACGAAGCCGGCCTGGAACGGGCGATCGCCTCCCGCGACGTGATCGGACAGGCCAAGGGCATCGTCATCGAGCGACTGCGCCTGTCCGGCAACGAGGCATTCGGCCTGCTCGGCAGGCTCTCGCAGGACCGCAACATCGCGGTTCGCGACCTCGCCGAGCAGATCGTCACCACCGGCGAGATCCCGGACCACTGACGTCGCGGGTCACGCAGGGACCGCGTCTCGCTCAGCCGCCGATGTAGGACATCTCGACACGCGGGCCGGTCAGGCCTTCCTGCGCGCGCAGCTCGGAGGCGCGGTCGGTGCGGGCCCGCCACCCCCCGGCGACGGTGGCCGTGAGTTCCTCGTCGGTCGCGCCGCCACGCAGCAGGTCGCGCAGGTCGGTGCCCTTGGCCGCGAACAGGCAGGTGTAGAGCTCACCGACCGCGGACAGGCGTGCCCGCGTGCACGTGCCACAGAATGGGCGGCTGACCGAGGCGATGATCCCGACCTCGCCGGCACCGTCGAGGTAGCGGAAGCGCTCGGCGACGTCGGCGGGACGGTCCGGTTCGACCGGCTCGATCGGCCAGCGGGCGGCGATTCGCTGCGCCACCTCCTCGGCGGGAACCATGCGGTCGCGCAGCCAGCCGTTGGTGGTGCCGACGTCCATGAACTCGATGAAGCGCAGGGTGACGCCGGTGTCGCGGGCCCAACCGGCCAGCGACTCGATCTGGTCGTCGTTCACGTCGCGCTGCAGCACGCAGTTGACCTTGACGGGGTCGAGCCCCGCCTCGCGGGCCGCCTCGATGCCGTCGAGGACCGTGCCGACCGGCGCCTTCGTGTCGGCCAACTGCCGGAACGTGGCGTCGTCGAGGGCGTCGAGGCTGACCGTGATCCGGCGCAGCCCGGCCGCAGCCAGGGCGGCGGCGTCACGGCGCAGCAGCACCCCGTTGGTCGTCAGCGCGATGTCCTGCAGGCCGTCGACCTGCGCCAGCAGGGCGATCAGGTCGGGCAGGTCCTGGCGCAGCAGCGGCTCGCCGCCGGTCAGGCGCAGCTTGCGGACCCCGAGGCCGACGAACACCCGGGCCAGCCGCGCGAGCTCCTCGAAGCTGAGCAGCTCGGTGCGCGGGAGAAAGGCGTGGTCGGGACCGAACACCTCGCGCGGCATGCAGTACCGGCAACGCAGGTTGCAGCGGTCGGTCACCGACATGCGCAGGTCCTCGACCGGCCGTCCCAGCCGGTCGAGCAACGGCACTGCCTCGTTCGGTTCCATGTGGGCACGGTACCGGTAGGTGCACCCACCGCGGCCGGGAGCCGCGGTGTCCGACGCGACCGATCCCCTTGCGCAGTTGGAACGCCGCGTCACCGCCACCGGCGATCGGACGGCCCGGACTTCGCAGTAGCCTCGGTGTGACCTGCCGGGGAGAGACCAGCCGTGGACGTCGAGGTACGCCTGTTCGGCGGACTCGCCGATCGCGCTGGCGTGTCCCGAACCCGCGTCGTGGTCGGCGACGACGCCACGGTGGCCGACCTTCGGGCCGCGGTGGCCACCGCGCACCCGACCCTCGACGGCCTGCTCGACCGCGTCAAGGTGGCCGTCGACGTCGTGGTGGTCCGCGACGGCCACCCGCTGGCGGGTGCCCGCGAGGTCGGGGGGGGGCCGCCGGGGGGGGGGGGGGCGGGCCACCGCCCCGACGTGCGGGTTCTGACCGGCCTCCGCGAGCCGCCGCTCCCGGTCGAGGCGTCCATCGCGGCCGTCACGACCCCCGACGTCGGCGCCACCGCGGTGTTCCTCGGCACGGTGCGCGACCACACACCGGACGTGCCGGACGTCGTCCGCCTCGACTACTCGGCCTACGACGCCATGGCCGAGAAGGTCATGGCCGACGTCGCCGACGAGATCGCCGGCGACCATCCCGACGTCCGCGGCATCGTGCTGCTGCACAGCGTCGGGGAACTCCCCGTCGGGGCCCACACGATCCTGATCGTGTGCACCTCGCCGCACCGGGCGGCCGCCTTCGCGGCGTGCGAGGACGCCCTCGAGCGGGTCAAGGACCGCGTCCCCGTCTGGAAGCGCGAGGTCACCGGCGACGGCACCCACCACTGGGTCGGGCTCTCCGATTGATGCCGGGTCCCCTGTCTCGGTCGCTTCGCTCCCTCGTTGCCCCCCAGCGTGTGCCGGGTCCCTGCCACCCCTGCACTATCTCGGTTCCACGTGAAGTTCGACGGCCTTCACGGCGGCCCAGACCTCGACGGCTTCGCTGAGGCCGAGATCGGCGACCGCCGCCGGTGTGACCTCGGCCACCACCGGCAGCGGTCCGTCGAGATGGACGCGGACCCGCGGGCCCTCGACGTCCATGCCGTCGACCACCGCCCGCCACGTGTTGCGCGGACTCCCACCGGGGCGCGTCCGGTGCAGGGCCACGGCGTGCGGGTGGAACAGCACGTCGACGGGACCGTCCACCGGTTCGGCCGTGGTCAACGTCGTTGCGCCGACGGTCACCTCGGTGCCCGCAGCCACCCCATGGACGAGGTTGATGCCAACGAGACGCGCGACCCACGACGACCTCGGCCGGCGGGCGACCTCGGCCGGCGTTCCGGACTGGCTGACCCTTCCGTCCTCGAGCACGACGAGGCGGTCCGCGAGCGTGAGCGCCTCCAACGGGTCGTGGGTCACCAGCACCACCGGGCCCTCGAACGATCGCAGGTGGTCGCGCAAGAGGCCGCGCACCTCCTGCCGGGTCTCGACGTCCAGCGCCGCGAGCGGTTCGTCGAGCAGGAGCACGGCCGGATCACCGGCCAGTGCCCGCGCCAACGCGACCCGCTGGGCCTGACCACCCGACAGGGCGTCCGGGCGCACGTCGGCTCGGTCGGCCAGGCCGACGCGTTCGAGCCAGTCGAGCGCGACCCGACGCGCTTCGCGACGCCCGGTGCCCCGTGACCGTGGACCGAACGCGACGTTGTCCGTTAGGTCGAGATGGGGGAACAGCAGGTGATCCTGGAAGACCATCCCGACCCGCCGCTCGGCCGCCGGGACGTGCACGCCCGCCGCCACGTCGTCGACGGTGACCCCACCGATGACGACCTGTCCGGCTTCGATCCCGATCCGGCCGTCGCCTCGCCGTTCGAGGCCGGCGACGATCCGCAGCAGGCTGGACTTGCCGGCGCCGTTCGGTCCGAGGAGTGCCACAACCTCGCCGTCATCGACCTCGACACGGGCGTCCAGCACGAAGTCCGCGTACCGGGCCGTGACCTCCGCGACCAGGCTCATCGTCCGACCCCGAGGTAGCGGTCGCGGAGGCCGACGAGGATCGCGACCGACACCGCGAGCAGGACCAGCGACAGCACGATCGCCGCGTCGGGGTCGCGATGGAGTTCGAGGTAGACCGCCAGCGGCACGGTCCGCGTGCTGCCGCCGAGGTTGCCGGCGAAGGTGATCGAGGCCCCGAACTCGCCAAGGGCACGTGCCCACGCCAGGGCGCTGCCGGCCGCGAGCGACGGGGCCAGCATCGGCAGGCTGACCCGGCGGATCACCGTCCAGCGCGACGCACCGAGCGTGGCGGCCGCCTCCTCGATGCGCGCGTCGAGGCCGCGGAACCCGGCCTCGACGGTGACCACCAGGAACGGCAACGACACGAAGGTCACGGCCAGCACCACGCCGGCGGTCGTGAACGGCAGCGTGATCCCCGTGAGCCGTTCGAGCGGCGCACCGACCAGGCCGCGACGGCCGAACGCGGCGAGCAGGGCGACGCCACCGACCACCGGCGGCAGCACCATCGGCAGCACGCACAGGGCGCGCAGCAGGCGCTTTCCGGGAAACGACACGCGTGCCAACAGCCACGCGAGCGGCACACCGAGCACGAGCGACAGGGCGGCCGACGCCACGCTGACCAGCAGTGACAGGCGCAGGGTTTCGCGCAGGGCGGGCTCACCGAGCAGGGCCAGGATCCGCGACCACGGCGTGCGGGCGAGCAGGCCCAGCAGCGGAAGCACGAGCAGGACGATGCCTGCGGTCAGGGCCAGGCCGACCAGGGCCGTGACCGGTCGCTCGCCCGCACGCCGCCGTCGGGGTTCGGTCGCGGCGGTCACGGCGCACCGAACCCGTGTCGACGCAGCAGGTCCCGTCCGGTGTCGTCGAACAGCAACTCGATGAACTCGGCCGCCAGGTCCGGCTGGCGACCGGCGTCGACGACGGCGACCGGATAGCGGATCCCGGCGGCCGGGTCGGGCGGCAGCGCCACGGCCTGTGCCCGCCCCCCGACGGCGGCGACATCGCTGGCGTACACGATCGCCGCGTCCGCCTCGCCGAGTACCACCTTGCCGAGCGCGGCCCGGACGTCGACCTCCAGGCTGGCCGGGGCCACCTCGACGCCGGCACGTTCGAGTGCGGCTGCGGCGTAGCGCCCGGCCGGGACGTCCCCGATCGGCAACACG
Organism: Egicoccus sp.; assembly: GCA_040904725.1. GTDB lineage: Bacteria > Actinomycetota > Nitriliruptoria > Nitriliruptorales > Nitriliruptoraceae > Egicoccus. Next base: position 4,545 of record JBBDSX010000071.1, on the reverse strand, counting down.
ACGACCAGGTCGTCGCGCGCGAGGTCGGCCAGCGACGTCACGGCCTTCGGGTTCCCGGGTTCGACGGCGATCACGAGATCGTTGCTGGCGAACGGTTGCGGGTCGGCGGCCCGGCCGGCGGCGACGACGCGGGCCATCTCGACGTCGTCGGCCGAGGCGAACACGTCGCCGTCGGCCCCTTCGAGCAACTGGCCGGCGAGCGTGTGCGAGCCCGCGAGGTTGAGGCGGACCTCGAGACCGTCATGGCGGTGTTCCAGTTCGGCCGCCACGTCCTCGAAGGCCTCGGCGAGCGATGCGGCGGCGAACACCGTCAACACGGCGGGTTCGTCGGCCGCCGAGGCCCCACCGTCACACGCTGCCGTGGCGACAGCGAGCAGGACGAGCACGTGCCGCGGGCGCACTACGCCGCCTCGAGGTCGTAGCCGGGCAGCACCGCGAGGCGACGGCGCAGACGGACCGAGCCGAGCAGTTCCCCCAGCGCCGACGCGCCCGGGTGGTCGCTGGAGCGCACGTCGATCCACACCTCGACACGGTGGGTCTCGAGCGTGCGGAAGGCCAGACCGAGTGCCCGGGCGACCGGCTCGATCGTGACCGCCGGTGTGCCCGTCGCCAACGCCTGCCGGGCGGCGTCGAGGTGGCCCGTGGCCAGTGGCCCGGACGGCGGCGTCAGCCTCTCGGCGAGCAGTGCCCGCTCGAACGCGAGTTGTGCAGCCGCACCCGCGTCGCGCTGGATCACCGGTCCGGTCCCGGCCAGGGCGTCGTCGAACGCCCCCTCGGCGCCCTCGGGGACGGCGAGCCCGGTCCGCCAGACCGCCAGGGGCAGCCGGTGGACGCTCGTCGGGCGCTGCGGTCCGGCCGGTTCGACGTCGTGCACGACCGCGGCGTGCGCCCGTCCCGTGACGAGCGCGAGCCGGGCGGCGGCCGAGGAGGCGAGCACGGGCACGATGCGGCCGTTCCCCCGGCCGGGCCCGAGCGCAGCGACGATGCCGAGCGCCGGATCGCAGCCGGCGACCAGGAAACCTTCGGTGTCCGCGCCGGGCAGCAGCGCGACCCGCCCGTCGTCGATGACCGCGTCCGGCGCGGACCAGGCCTCGCCGTCGTCGGGCCCGGGCGTCGGGACACAGACGTGGTGCTCACCCACCTGCACGACCCGCACGGCCTGACCGTCGGCGAGTGGCGCACCGAGCACGTGCATCGCCTGCGGCGGGCCGACGGCCAGCAGGTCCTCGACCGTCGTGCCCAACACGGAAGCGAGCGCGACGGCCGCGTCGACCCGTGGCAGGTGCCGACCCGATTCGAGCGTGCCCAGGGCCTGACGGCTGATGCCGGCGCGCTCGGCGAGTTCGGCCTGGCTCAGGCCGAGGGCGCGGCGCAGCCGCCGTACCCGTCGACCGATCGCTGCCGGATCCACGCCTGCTCCACGCCGGGATGCCCACTACCTGGCATGACTATGCCAGAGAACTAGCCAACTTGGCCACGCGATGCGCAGGCCGCCCCTTTCGTGCGTACGGGCTGCGGCCGTCGGGCCACCCCTAGCTTCATGGTCCGTCGACCAAGTACCTAGCACGAATGCACCGACGCCATCACCGCCCGCTCCCCGTCCTGCCGTTCGGACTCATGGTCGCGCTGGTCATGGTCGCACTGCCCGTCCCGCCGGCTTCGGCGCAGGAGAGCGGGTACGACGACGTGTCGGGTCCGCACGCGACGGCGGTCGCGGCGATCAGCGAACAGGGCATCACCGAAGGCTGCACCGAGACCGAGTACTGCCCCGACGAACTGGTCCGTCGCGACCAGATGGCCTCCTTCCTCGCCCGCGCCCTCGACCTCGACACCTCGGGCACGGCCGACTTCGCCGACGTCCCCGCCGCCAACCCGCACGCCGGCGCGATCGCGGCCATCAGCGAGGCCGGGATCACCGAGGGATGTGAGGACGGCCGCTACTGCCCCCGCGACGGCGTGCCGCGCCAGCAGATGGCGAGCTTCCTGGTCCGTGCGTTCGACCTGCCGGCAACCGACGCCGCGTGGTTCCACGACGTCGACGGCACGCACGCCGGGTCAACCCAGCGGCTGGGCGCGTCGGGTGTCAGCGGTGGGTGCGACGAACTGGGACTGCGCTTCTGCCCGACCGAGAACGTCCGCCGCGATCAGATGGCGTCGTTCATCGGCCGTGCACTCGAGCTGGTCCCCCGCACCGAGATCGCGCTCCTGCTCGAGCCGGGGGACCAGGGCCCGACCGTCGTCGCCCTGCAGGAGTACCTCACCGCTCACGACTACTGGGTCGGCCCGGTCGACGGCGTCTACGGAACGTTGACCGAGCAGGCCGTGCTTGCGGCGCAGAAGGTCCACGGTCTGGTCCGCGACGGGATCTACGGCCCGTCCACGCGCGCCGAGCTGGCGTTTCCCGAAACCCCGACGACGCAGAGCAGTTCCGGGTACGTGGTCGAGTTCGACGAGAGCCGCCAGATCGTGATGCTGGTCCAGGACGGCGTGCCCGGCCTGATCTTCCACGCGTCGGGTGGCGACGAGAGCTACTACACCCACGAGGGCACCGAGTACTGGGCCGAGACCCCCAACGGCAGCTGGGACATCTACCGCGAGATCGACGGCTGGCGCGAGTCCCACCTCGGCGAGCTGTACCGCCCCCGGTACTTCCACACCGACGGCATCGCGTTCCACGGCTACACCAGCGTGCCGGCCCATGCCGCCTCGCACGGCTGCGTGCGCGTGAGCCTGGACGCGATGGACTGGATCTGGGCCAACGACGCCATGCCGATCGGCACCGACGTGCTGGTCTACGGCGAGCCGAGCTGACGTCGCCGGTTCATCGCCGCCGGTCAGATCCCGGCGGCGATGTCGGCGCGGTGCTGCATGCCCTCGAAGTGGATGCGCTGCACGGCGTCATAGGCGCGGGCGCGGGCGTCGGCGACGTCCGAACCGCGTGCGGTGACGTCGAGCACGCGCCCACCCGCCGTGACCAGGCCGCCGTCGCCGTCGCGCGCGGTGCCGGCGTGGAAGACCTGCACGGCGTCGAGCGCGTCGGCGTCCCCGACACCCGTGATCGGCACGCCGGTCGCGTAATCGCCGGGGTAGCCGCCGCTGGCGAGCACGACCGTGACGACCGCACCGCCGTGCCAGGCGAGGTCGACGTCGCGGACCGAGCCGGTGGCCGACGCCCACAGCAGGTCGCCGAGCTCGCTGGCGAGATGGGGCAGCACGACCTGGGTCTCGGGGTCACCGAACCGGGCGTTGAACTCGAGCAGCCGTGGGCCGGTCGCGGTCTCGACCAGCCCGGCGTAGAGCAGCCCGCGGTACGGGGTGCCCCGGTCGGCGAGTTCGCGAAGCACCGGCAGGAAGATCAACTCGCGCAGCCGTGCGACGTCCTCGAGTCCGAAGCCCGGCACGGGCGTGTAGGCCCCCATCCCGCCGGTGTTCAGGCCGCCGTCACCGTCGAGGGCACGCTTGTAGTCCTGGGCGGGAACGAGCAGCACGGCGTCGGTGCCGTCGCAGACCCCGAACAGGCTGCGCTCGGGGCCGTCGAGGAACTCCTCGATGACCAGGTTGGCGCCGGCCTCACCGAAGATGCGGCGCACGAGCGCGTCGTCGACGGCCTCGCGGGCCTCGTCGATCTCGGCACAGATCCGCACCCCCTTGCCGGCCGCCAGGCCGTCGGCCTTGACCACGTACGGCGGCGCGAACCGTTCCAGCGCGGCCTGGGCCTCGTCGCGATCGGCCGTGGCCACGTACCCGGCCGTCGGGGCGCCGGCGGCGACCATGATCTCCTTGGCGAACTGCTTCGAGCCCTCGATGTGTGCGCCCGCCGCCACCGGGCCGAAGGCCGGTATGCCGCGCTCGGCGAGGTGGTCGACGACCCCGGCGACCAGCGGTGCCTCGGGGCCGACCACGACGAGGTCGATACCGCGTTCCTCGGCAAGCGCCGCGACCGCCTGCGGGTTGGATGGGTCGATCGCGTGCACGGGGCCGAGGTCGGCGAGTCCGGGGTTGCCGGGGGCCGACTCGACCGCGTCCACCGACGGTGAGGTCGCCAACCGCCACCCGAGCGCGTGCTCGCGCCCACCCCCACCGACCACCAGCACCCGCCTACCCACGCCACGCCCTCACGACGACACCGGCCCGGAGCGTAGGCGGCCGCAGCCGCTGACCAGATCGCAACCGCAGAGCCTGCGGTGCGCAGCCGAGCCCATCAGGAAGCGGCTGCAGGAACCAAAGGCACGTCGCGGCGGATCAGGGTCTGCGAGCGCTTCGGGCCGACCGACACCCAGGTGATCGGGGTCTCGGACTGCTCCTCGAGCAGGTCGACGTAGTCGCGTGCTTCCCGCGGCAGGTCGTCGTACTCGGTGACGTCGGAGATGTCGCGGCCCCAGCCGGGCATCTCGGTGAAGACCGGCTCGGCGTGGTGGAAGATCGACTGGTGCGGCGGGAAGTTGTGGAACTCCTCGCCGTCGTGGCGGTAGGCCGTGGCGACCCTCAGCGTCTCGAACTCGCTGAGCACGTCGAGCTTGGTCAGGAAGATGTCGGTGAACCCGT
>JBBDSX010000070.1:0-1545 GCA_040904725.1 Egicoccus sp. | reverse complement strand
GTGCGGGTTGGGGCCACGGCGTCGGGATGAGTCAGTACGGCGCGTACGCCATGGCGCGCGCCGGCCGCGACGTCGGTGACATCCTCGACCACTACTACGGCGGGACCGTCGAGGAGTGGCGCACCACCGACCGGCCCGTCCGCGTCGGCATCTGCCTGACCCCGTCGGCGACCTGCCAGCCGGTGAGCGCGACCTGGGTGACGGCCGTGTCGGCCGACGTCCGCTGGGACACGTGCCCGAACGGCACCGGCGCCGCTCCGGCCGACGGTGTCTGCGAACGGGGGACCCGCGAGGGTGGCCAGGTTCAGACCCGCGGGACCACCTGGTACGTCTGCCCCGAGGTGGTCGCCGGCGTGAGCCAGCAACGGGTGCAGGATCGCCGCTGCGGCACGGCAGGAGCGGTGACCCACTTCACCACGACCCAGCCCGTGATCCGGGTCCACCACAGCAGCGCCTCGACCGGCTCCACCGTCCAGATCGAGGTGCCCGGCCCCGGCCACGACGTCAACCAGCCGCGTGACGGGCAGAAGATGACCGTCCTCCGCGGCACCCACGACATCATCCGCACGGCGACCGGACCGGCGAACAGCCTGGTGCGGGTCCAGAACCTGCGGTCGGTGCAGGAGTACCTCTACGGCATCGCCGAGGTGCCGGCGTCGTGGGGACCGAACGGCGGCACCGCCGCGCTCGAGGCGCAGGCGGTCACGGCCCGGACCTACGGGCTGCGGACGTTCGCCGACCGCGGGCACTGCCGCTGCGACATCTTCGCCACCCCCTCGCACCAGGCCTACAACGGTCGGGCGCCCGAGGTCGCGGCCGGCGGCGCGTGGAAGGCCGCGGTCGACGCCACCTTCCGCCCCGACACGATCACGGGGCAGGTCCTGACCTACGGCGGTCAGCTCGCGCAGACCTTCTACTCGTCCTCGCACGGCGGCCGGACCGAGAACAGCGAGGACTCCTGGGCCTTCAGCGCGCGCCTGGACTACCTGCGGTCGGTGGACGACCCGTGGTCGCTCGATCCCACGCCCTGTCCCGGGTCCTCGAACCCGTGCAACCCCTACCGCTGGTGGCGGGCGACGGCCAGCAACGCGGGCGTCGCGGCCCTGGTGTCCGAGACGCCGGCCGGCACCGTCGCCACCGTCGAGCGTCTGGCCGTGCTCAGCCGCTCCGACGGCGGCACCCCCGCGGTGCTGCGGGTCACGGGCCGCACCGCCGCGGGCGAGCGGGTCACCTTCGACTACGCCGGTACGGAGGGCACGAACCCCAAGAACGCCGGCTCGCGCGTCCGACTCGCGCTGCCGACGGTCCTGACCGCCCGCGCCGACGGCCGCACCGCCGCGCTGGTGCGGCCCCCCAGCTCACAGATCTCGCGCTTCTCCTACGCCCCGTTCGACGATGACGACGGCAACGTCCACGAGTACGCGATCGTGTGGGCCGACCGTGCCGGGGTCGTCAACGGCCAGAGCCCGACCAGCTTCGCCCCCGACGCGCGGCTGCGGCGCGACCAGATGGCCACGCTGCTGTTCAACACCTTCGACGTGCCGC
>JBBDSX010000069.1:0-9441 GCA_040904725.1 Egicoccus sp. | reverse complement strand
CCGCCGGAGAGCTTCGGTGCGGCCCTGCTGTACTTCACCGGTTCCAAGGCGCACAACATCCGGCTGCGCCAGCGGGCGCTCAAACGCGGCCTCACGCTCAACGAGTACGCGCTCGCGCGGCTGCCCGAGGACGCGGAGACGGAAACGGACCCGGACGCCGAGGAGCCGCCGAAGCTCGACACCGCCGACCTCGAGATCGTGGCCCAGCGTTCCGAGGCCGACATCTACACCGCGCTCGACCTGCCGTGGATCGCGCCCGAACAGCGCGAGGACGGGGGCGAGATCGAGGCCGCCGAGGCCGGCACGGCGCCGACCCTGGTCACCCGCGAGGACATCCGTGGCGACCTGCACGACCACACGGACTGGTCGGGCGACGGGCGGGCGTCGCTCGAGGACATGGTCGGTGGCGCCGTCGAGCGGGGGCACGCCTACCTCGGTCTGACCGACCACGCCGAGAACCTCACCATCAACGGGATCTCGCGCGAGGGCATGCTCGAGCAGCGACGGATCGTGCGGGAGCTCGAGCAGCAACGCGGCGACATCCGCCTGCTCCACGGTGCCGAGCTCAACATCGGTGTGGACGGCAGCCTCGACTACGACGCCGAGTTCCTCGCCGGCTACGACTGGCTGGTCGCGAGCGTGCATTCGCACTTCACGCGGCCGGTCGCCGAGCAGACCGCCCGTGTCGTCGCCGCGATACGCCACCCCTCGGTGACCGCCATCGGCCACCTGCACGGCCGCATGCTCGGGAAACGGCCCGGCATCGAACTCGACCTCGAACAGGTGCTCGACGCCGCCGCGGAGACCGGCACCGCGATCGAGATCAACTGCAACCTGCGGCGTCTCGACGCGTCCGCCGAGGTCGTCCGCGAGGGCGCCGCCCGGGGCGTGACGTTCGTGATCTCGACCGACTCCCACTCGGTTCCCGAACTCGACAACCTCCGCCACGGCGTCGCCAACGCCCGACGCGGCGGTCTCGACCGCGACCAGGTCGCCAACACCTGGCCGCTCGAGCGCTTCGAGTCCTGGATCGACCAGGTCCGCGGCGCGTGACGGACGGCCTGCGTCGGCTCGGTGACGACCTGCAGCCGTTCCCGCGCGCTGACCTCGAGGCCGCCGCACCGGCCGCCGCGGTCGCGTTGCTCGGTGCGGTCCTGCGCAGACGGGAGGCGGACGGGACCTGGACCCACGTGCGCATCGTGGAGACGGAGGCCTACCGGCAGGACGACCCGGCCAGCCACAGCGCCGCGGGGCTCACCGCCCGGACCGCCCCGATGTTCGAGCAGGCCGGTACCGCGTACGTGTACCGCTCCTACGGCATCCACTGGTGCCTCAACGTCGCGGCCGAGGACCCAGGTGTCGGGGCCGCGGCGCTGATCCGCGCCGCCATCGCCCTGGACGGGCAAGGGCTTTTGCGGCGGCGGCGACCCGCGGCCAGGACCGACCGCGAGTTGCTGCGTGGCCCCGGCCGGCTGTGTCAGGCGCTCGATGTCGACGCTCCGCGCCACGACGGCCGCGACCTGCTCGACCCGGCCGCGGAACTGCAGTTGGTGAGCGACGGGTTCCGCCCGCAGGCCGGCCAGGTGAGGACCGGCCCTCGAACGGGGATTCGTCTGGCCGCGGATGTGCCGTGGCGCTTCACGCTGGCGGACGTACCGGAGGTCAGCCCCTACCGCCGCCACCCCTCAACGCCGCCCGGCTGATTCACCCGAGAATTTCGCACGTCGCGCGTGACCTCGGCGCCTGTGGCTCGTTGTGGGCTGCAGAGGACCTTCGGGAGACGGGTCCGTTGGGAGGCAACGATGAGCATGCCGTCGATGACGACGTGGGTTCCGCGAGGCCGCCGCGCAGCTGGCGTGATCACCATGAGCAGCATCCTGGTGCTCGCGACGCTGGGCTTCGCGCCGGCACTCGCCCAGGAGGCGGACCCGGGGGACGAGCCGGACCCGGGTGCGGAGGCAGCCGCCCCGGCCGGGGCGCCACTCGAGGTCGAGGCGTCGACCTTGTACGTGTCGCCGACGACCGACGCGATCCCACCGACGCTGCGCAACCAGTTCCCGCCGTCGGCGGTGTGCGTGGTGCAACCCGACCTGTGCCCTGAATCCGCCGATCCGCTACGCAAGGGCGTGGTCGACGGCATGAAGGCCGTCAACGACAACGAGCAGCCGAGCCCGGTCCAGCCGGTGCCGCCCGACACCGCCGCCGTCTCGTTCCTGGGCGGGCAGACCCGCTATCAGACCGCGATCAGGTTCGTGGTCCCGGACGTGCCGGCCGGACAGGAGATCGTGTCGTTCACGATCACCGTGCCCCAGTCGCAGCCGAGCTACGAGGCCGGTTCTCCGGCCTTCCGGCGCGCGGTGCTCGCGGTGTTCGAGACGATCGGGCCGCAGGACCCGGCGATCCTGGCCGACGGTCTCGCAGCGGCCCTGGAAGAGGATCCCGTCGAGGTCGACCCCGGCCTGATCGGGATCGAAGCCTGCCCCCTGCTGAGCGAGTTCACCCCCGGTGGTGCACCGCAGGCGTCGCCCGACACGGCGTTGCCGCAGCGGGAGGAGGGCGAGCAGAAGGTGGTCGACGTCGACTGCATCTTCGGGACCAACGCCGTCCGCGCCGAGGGGGAGAACTGGGTCTTCGACCTCACGTTCACGGCTGCGGCCTGGGCGAGCGGTGAACTCGAGAACCACGGGCTGCTGCTGCGTCCCATCGGTGCACCCAACCTGGCGTTCGGTGATCCAGACACGTCGACGACGGCGCAGGTCGCCCTCGACCTGGCTGCGGTCACCGCGGCGATGGAGACGGCCGAGCCCGCGCCGCCGGTCGACGGGCTGCCCGCCGAAGGCGCCCCGCCGGCCGAGGTGGCCGACGCCGGTCTCGGGGGTGGCGGGTTCGATGACGGCGGCTTCGACGACAGCGGCGGCTTCGACGACGGTGGCTTCGAGGAGACCGGCGGAGGATTGGCGGACGTCGGGGACTTCGAGGAGACGCCCCTGACCGACGACGGTGGCGTCGCGCCGGGCGCCGAGGTGGCCGACCCTGCCGCCGATGAGGCGCCGCAGGCTGCGGTCGTGCCGGCCGCCGAGGAGGGCCCGGCCCAGCCGTGGTGGGTCTGGCTGCTGGTGCCCATCTTCGTCGGGGGCGCCTACGCGACAAGCCAGGCCCTGACCGGCGCCGCAGGCGCGGGTACGGGCGCGGCCGGCGGAGGCGCACTGAGCAGGTTGATGGCCCGTCGGGGCAACGGCGCGCCGGTGTGACCCACCGGACCAGGGAGAGGGACAGCACGATGAGAGCAACGAATTCGATGCGCGTACTGGCGGTGCCGCTCGTCCTGGCGCTGACGCTGCTGGCCTGTGGCCAGAAGCCGGGCGTTCACGTCACGGGTGGTCCGCTGGCCCAGGGAGCTTCCGCCGGGTCGACCGTCGGCGCCGAGCGCGGCTCGGTCGCCGAGGATGGCACCGTGCTCGAGCCCGGCACCGAGGAGGACGCCGTGCTCGCCGAGGGCGAACTCGGGGTGGGCGAGCCCGGCGCCGACGAATCGGCTGCCGTCGCCGACACCGGGGCGGGCGGCGGCACCGACGCGGATTCGGGCACGTCGGATCAGAGCGCCGGCCCCGGTGCGTCCGCCGCTCCGGCCAGTGAGGGCCAGTCCGCCGGAGGCGGCGGAGCCCGCACGCCCCAGGGCAGCGACCGGACCGGGGTCACGGACACCTCGATCACCCTGGCCATCCACGCGCCGGTCACCGGTGCGGCACCGCTGCCGTCGACGTCCTTCGAGAAGTCCCGGGACCTGTACTGGCGTTGGGTCACCGAGGGCAAGGGCGAGAAGGTGCTGGGTCGTGAGAAGGTCGAGGTGATCTTCGCCGACGACCGCTACGACCCGAACTCGGCCATCCAGGTCTGCCGCAACCTCGCGGCCAAGGCGTTTCTGCTGATGGGGGGTGGCGGCACCGACCAGATCCAGGCCTGCGGCCGCCGGATGGGCCAGGAGCGGGTGCCGTACTTCTCCGCCGGCGTCACCGAGACCGGTCTCGAGGGCAACCCGTGGTATTTCGCCGCCTCGATGACCTACAAGCAACAGACCGAACTGCTCGCCCAGTACGTCAAGAAGAACTTCCCGGGCAAGAAGGTCGGCGCGATCGTCACGCAGACCCCCAACTTCAACGACGCGGTCGCCGGCTGGGAGGCCGCGGTGAAGCGGCACGGCCTGCCCTACACCACGACCCACCGTCACCCGAAGGGCGACACGACGTGGTATTCGACGCTGTCGGCCGACCTGGAGAAGAAGGGGGCCGAGGTCGTCTTCATCCTCACCAGCCCGCTGGACTACATCCGGTTCGCCCAGACCGCCGAAGCGGACTTCCAGTACGTCGGCGTCGGGGTCAGCAAGGGCCTCAACGACGTGTTGCGCTCCGGCTGCCCCCACGTGGGGAAGGGCACCTTCTTCTCCCCGTTCCCGGCGCTCGAGACCGCCGGAAAGCTCGACCCGGACTTCCAGAAGGCGGCCAGCAAGTTCGGTGTCGCCGCCGATGACATCGCCTGGGCGATCTGGGGCGCGAGCAAGCTCCAGCACGCGGCCTTCAAGGCCTACGAGAAGACCTTCGGCAACGACCTGACCCGCGAGGACTTCCGCGCGATCGTCGAGGCGTCGGGCCGCGTGTCGACCGGGGTCTACCCCGACGTGAACTATCGACCCGACAACCACTTCGGCGGCACCGGGGTCCACGTGCTCAAGGCCGACTGTGGCTCGAAGAAGTACAAGGACGCCGGCACCTTCAAGACAGGGTTCTGAAGATGAGCGCCCCGACCACCGACCGTCCTGCTGCCCTCGAAGCCGAGGTCGCTGTTCCCGCGACCGGCGACGGGCCCGACGACCGGCCCGGCCTGTCAGAGCGGCTGTCCGTCAGCGCCGCTGAGCACCGGGTCGGCATCGCCTGGAGCGTGGCCATCGTGGTGCTGGCCGCGGCGATGATCGCCGCCGGCATGGACGTCGGGGCCATGCTGGTCAATGGTCTCGGCGCGGGCGCGATCTACGCCATGGTGGCACTCGGCATCGCGCTGGTCTACCGCGCCACCCGCGTGCTCAACTTCGCGCAGGGCGAACTCGGCACGATGCCGGCGTTCATCGTCGTACTGATCCTGCTCGGCGGCGACCTCGAGGGCTTCGTCGACCCGGCCCAGGTCTCCTTCGGCCGCCTGCTGGCGCTGGCCGGACTGGCCGTCGTCATCGGCGCCGTCCTGGCGGTCGCGGTCAACCTGTTCGTCATCCAGCGTCTTGCCGACAGCTCGCCGGTGACCAGCCTGGTCGCCACGGCGGGTGTCGCGCTGCTGCTGATCGGTGTCCAGGTCGTCGCGTTCGACCTGCAGTCACGCACCTTCCCGCAGTTCTTCAGCGGCAGCGTCCACCTCCTGGGGCTGCGGTTCCCCTCGCACACGCTGGTGGTTGCGTCCGTCCTCGTCGTGGCCTCGGTCCTGCTGGTCGGGTTGTTCCGCACCCAACTCGGTGTCGCGTTGCTGGCCAGCGCCCAGGACCCGTTCGCGGCCGAACTCCACGGCGTGTCGGCGCGGGCGATGTCGTCGTTGGCCTGGGGGATCGCCGGAGGCCTCGCGGCCCTCGGCGGCGTCCTCGGTGCCGGCGTGTTCGAGGGCATCACACCGGGGCTGATGACGAGCACGTTCCTGATTCCCGCCTTCACGGCTGCGGTGCTCGGTGGCATCAGCTCGCCGGCCGGCGCCGTGGTGGGCGGTCTCCTGCTCGGCCAGGTCTCGGCCGCCGCCAACACGGCCACGGTCGGCCTCGGCATCAGCGTCCCAAACGCGCCAACGCTGGCCGCGTTCGTCGTCCTGCTGCTGGTGATGGCGTTCCGACCGCTGGGCCTGCTCGGCAAGGAGGCCTGACCATGTCCGCGACGACCGTTCGGCCCAGCGCGGCACCACGGGACCTCAGCGTCGGTGCGCCCGTCGCCGGGGACGAGATCGCCTGGCGCCCGAGCACCACCGGCATCGCGGCCCGTGTGGCCGTGCTCGCCCTCGGGCTCGGTGCCCTGGGCGTCCTGCCGCTGATCGTCGCGCCCCTGACGCGCAACGTGCTCGCGACCACGGCGGTCTACGGCATGGTCGCGATCAGCCTCAACGTCCTGGTCGGCTACACCGGCCAGGTGTCCCTGGGGCACTCGGCGTTCCTGGGTGTCGGTGCCTTCGGTGCGGGCTTCGTCCTGACCCAGCTCGCGCTGCCGTGGTTCGCCGCCGTCGTCGTGGCCGTCGCGCTCGGTATCGCCATCGCGGGCCTGCTGGGTGTCGTGGCGTTGCGTGTTCGCGGGCTCTACCTCGCGCTGGTCACCCTGGCGCTGGCGGTCTTCGCCGAGCGCGTCCTGTTCGGGATCGAACCGTTGACGGGCGGCGGCGGCGGGCAGACCGCGGTGCGTCCCACCTGGGCGTCCGCCGACCTGGCCTATGCCTATGTCTGCTTCGGTGGTCTTGCGCTGGCCTGGCTGCTCGACTGGCGACTGACGGCGTCGAAGGCCGGGCGGGCGATCCGTGCCCTGCGCGACTCGGAGCGGGTCGCGGCCTCCTGGGGGATCGATGTCACGCGCTACAAGCTGCTGGCGTTCGTGACCTCCGGGGCGATCGCCGGCCTGGCCGGCGCCCTGTTCGCCTCGATCACCGAGATCGTGTCGCCGATCACGTTCAACTTCATGTTGTCGCTGTCGTTTCTGATGATGGTTGTCGTCGGCGGCATCGGCTCGCGTATCGGCGTCGTCCTCGGCGCGGCGCTCTACACCGCGCTGCCCTACCTGCTCGACGCCGCCGACGGCCGCTACCGGTGGTTCCCCGTCGACGGCTCGGCGTCGCAGGTGGTCGGCGCACTGCTCCTGCTGCTCGTGCTGGTGCGCTTCCCCGGCGGCCTGGCACAACTGTCCGCGCCACTGATCCGCTGGTGCAGCTTCAAGCCGGCGCGCGCCCGCAGGACGGGCGCGACGCCGACGGCCGGAGGAGGCAACGATGTCCGTCCTTAGCGCGCGCGGGATCTCGATCCGCTTCGGTGGGCTGCAGGCCCTCGACGACGTCAGCTTCGATGTCAACGAACAGGAGATCGTCGGTCTGATCGGCCCGAACGGGGCCGGCAAGACCACGTTCTTCAACTGCCTCACCGGCTTCTACGCTCCCACCGCCGGCGATGTCTTCGTCCGTGGCGAGCACGTGACCGACCTGCGTCCGGACGAGCGGACTGTGCGGGGCGTTGGACGGACGTTCCAGCACGTCGGGCTGGTGCGCTCGTTCACCGTCCTCGAGAACCTGCTGGTCGCCCAGCACCGCAACGTCGGCTACGGCGTGGCCAGCGGCCTGCTCGGCCTGCCGCACGCCCGTCGCGAGGAGCGGGTCCTGCGTCGCCGCGCTCGCACCCTGCTGGGCGAACTCGGCCTGCTCCACCTCGCTGACGAGCCGCTCGACGGACTGTCCTACGGGATGCTCAAGCAGGTCGAGGTCGCTGCCGTGCTCGCCACCGATCCGGACGTGCTGATGCTCGACGAGCCCCTCGCCGGGCTCGGACCGGAGGAGGCCGACGCGTTCGCCGACCGGCTGCTGGCCATGCGGCGCGAACTCGGCCTGACCATCGTGGTCATCGAGCACCACGTGCCGTTCATGCTGCGGATCTGCGACTACGTCTACGTGCTCAATTTCGGTCGGCTGCTGGCCGAAGGGCGCCCCGAGGAGATCCGGGGCAACACCGACGTGGCCGAGGCCTACCTCGGCAAGGGTGCGGTGGCGCTGGCATGAGGGAGACGACGATGCGAACCGTTCAGGACGCCGACACCACCGAGCGGCTCGCGACACCGCGGGTGACGCCGGGCACGCCGGGCACGACGGGCACGTTGCTGCAGGTGAGCGGGCTGCACTCCGGCTACGGCAGCCTGCCGGCCCTGCATGGGGTCGACCTCGCCATCGCGGCCGGACAGACCGCCGTGCTGCTCGGCCTCAACGGGGCCGGCAAGTCCACCACGGCGAAGAACATCTGCGGTTCGCTTCGGCCATGGTCGGGGACGATCGCCTTCGACGGCCAGGACATCACGCGCTGGAACACGAAGAAATGTGTCGGCGCCGGCATCGTCATGGTCCCCGAGGGCCGTCGGGTGTTCCCCGACCTCAGCGTCGCGCGCAACCTGCAGGTGGGGGCGTGGACGCAGCGGCGCGACCGGGCCTGGGTCGACGAGCGCCTCGAGCAGGTGATCGCGTACTTCCCCCGGCTGGGGGAGCGGCTGAGCCAGCTCGCGGGGACCCTCTCGGGAGGCGAGCAGCAGATGCTGGCCATCGCCCGTGGGCTGATGGCCCGACCGCGACTGCTGGTCATCGACGAGGCGTCGATGGGTCTCGCCCCGGTGATCGTCAAAGACGTCTTCGACATCGTTCGCCGTATCAACGCCGATGGCGTGACCGTGCTGATGATCGAACAGAACGTCGGTGCGCTCGAGGTCGCCGACGTCGGCCTCGTGATGGAACGCGGGCGGGTCGTGCGCGAGCTCGTCGGTGACGAACTGCGCGACCGAACGGCGGTCAGCGAAGCCCTGATGGGGTGAGCAGCCCCCGCATCGACCCGGAGCAAAGGACACCCGCCATGCAGGAACGCACCCGCAACACGATGCACCTGGCCGTCGGCTTCGCCGCAGCAGGGTTCCTGCTGATCGTGATGGGCTGGAACGGTGCCGCCAGTGTCGACTACGTCCAGGGACAGCTGCCCTACCTGATCTCGGGCGGCGTCGGCGGGCTCGGCCTGATCGGGGTCGGCCTGATGCTCGCGCTCGTGCAGGAGCTGCGTCGTACCAGCGCCGAAACGGCTGCCCGGCTCGATGCGCTGACCGACCTGATCGCGGCGGAGCGCATGCTCGACGCCGGGCCCACCGGCGTGCCGGCCGACGGGTCGGCCGTGGTGGCCGCGCAATCGGTCTTCCACGACCCCGCCTGCCGCCTGGTCGAGGCCAGGCCCGGACTGCAGGCGATGAGCAGTGCCGAGGCGCGCGCCCGCGGACTGGTCCCGTGCCGGGTGTGCCGCCCGGCCGAGATCGGGGTCGGGTGATTCGCCACGCACGAATCGGGTCGGCGACGCAAGTCGACGGCGGCACCCGCGCGATGTGAGCGCAGGGCAGGCGGTCGAGTTGCGTGGTGCCGGTGCGCGGGTACTGTCCCACCCGTCAGCGGGAAACGCCGCCCGCGCTCAACACGAGCGTGGTTGGACACCCGGGTGCAAGCCCGGTACCGTTGTCAACCGGCCCGCGAGGGCCATCGCTCCTTCCACCTCGAGCCGTCGCCGACGCGCCGTGGCCATTCGCCACGACCGCCCGGGAGCTTCGAGGACCACCGACACTCCGGCCCCAGCGGCCACCGTCGGAGGAGCGACACGAAGCGACATTGGTTCCGAGAGCCGCCTGCCGGTTGGTGGGGTTGTGGGTT
>JBBDSX010000068.1:0-9584 GCA_040904725.1 Egicoccus sp. | reverse complement strand
CCGTCGTGGACCAGCGGGACGTCGTACTGGCTGATCTGGTAGTTCTTGGCCAGGTCGGGGTAGAAGTAGTTCTTGCGGTGGAAGCGGCACACCGGGGCGATCTCGCCGTTGAGTGCCAGGCCCAGCAGGGTGGCGTCCTGAACGGCCTGCTCGTTGACCACCGGCAGCGCGCCGGGCTGGCCGGTGCAGACCGGGCACACGTTGGTGTTGGGGTCGCCACCGAAGCTGGTCGAGCAGCCGCACCACATCTTGGTGCGGGTCTGCAGCTCGACGTGGACCTCGAGGCCGACGACCAGTTCCCACTCGCCGGTCTCACCCGACAGCAGGGCGACGCCGTGCTCGGCCGCGGTGGTCGCGGAGATCGGCTCACCGGACATCGTCGTCGCGGTCATCACTGCACCTCCACTGCGGTGTCGCCGGCGGGGATCGGCGTGAACCCGAGATCCTGCTCGAACGCCCAGCCCACGCGGTACATCAGGTCGTCGCGCAGCAGCGGCGCCATGATCTGCAGGCCGACCGGCAGCGACGCCTGCGGCGCGTCGGGCGCCTCGGCGGTGCCGGCCGGCAACGACAGTGCCGGGATGCCGGCGAGCGAGGCGGGCACGGTCGCGACGTCGTTGAGATACATCGCCAGCGGGTCGGCGGTCTTGTCGCCCAGCCCGAACGCCACGGTCGGCGACGTCGGGCTGACCAGCACGTCGGCCTGCTCGAAGGCGGACACGAAGTCCTGGGCGATCAGCGTGCGGACCTTCGACGCCTGCAGGTAGTAGGCGTCGTAGTAGCCCGACGACAACGCGTGCGTGCCGATCATGATGCGGCGCTTGACCTCGGGGCCGAACCCGGCCGCGCGGGTGGCCGCGTTCATCTCCTCGGCCGTCGGCGCGTCGACGCGCAGGCCGTAGCGCACGCCGTCGAAGCGGGCGAGGTTGGACGACGCCTCGGAGGGCGCGATCAGGTAGTACGCCGGCAGGCCGTAGTCCGCATGCGGCAGCGACACCTCGACGATCTTGGCGCCGAGCCGTTCGAACCGCTCGAGCGCCTCGTCGAAGACCCGGCGGACGCCGGGCTCGTAGCCGTCGCCCTGCAGTTCGGTGACCACGCCGATGCGCAGGCCGTCGATCCCGTCGCGCAGTGTCGCGAGCAGGTCCGCGGGTGTGTCGGTGATCGAGGTCGAGTCGCGCGGATCGTGGCCGTGGATCAGCGTCTGCAGGTGGGCGGCGTCCTCGACCGTTCGGGCGAACGGACCGGCCTGGTCCAGCGAGGACGCGAACGCGACCAACCCGTAGCGCGAGACCGTGCCGTAGGTCGGCTTCGCGCCCACGATGCCGGTCAACGCGGCCGGCTGACGGATCGACCCGCCGGTGTCGGTGCCGATCGACAACGGCGCCATCAGTCCGGCGACGGCGGCGGCCGAGCCACCCGAGGACCCACCCGGGACGCGGCCGAGGTCCCAGGGGTTGCGGGTGGGCCCGTAGGCCGAGTTCTCGGTCGACGAGCCCATCGCGAACTCGTCCATGTTGGTCTTGCCGAGCACGACGATGTCGGCGGCCCGCAGCCGCTCGGTCACGGTCGCGTCGTAGGGCGGCAGCCAGCCCTCGAGCATGCGCGACCCGACCGTGGTCGGCGCGCCGCGCATGGTCAGTACGTCCTTGAGCGCCAGCGGAACGCCGGCCAGCGGGCCGAGGTCGTCGCCGGCTGCGCGGCGGCGGTCGACGTCGGCCGCGTGCTCGCGGGCGGCGGTCGCGGTCACGTGCAGGTAGGCATGGACATCACGCGAGGTGAGTTCGTCGGCCGGGCTCGCGCGCCAGACGTCACCGTCTGCCGCGACGCCGTCGATGGCGGCGATGCGGTCGAGGTGTGCGTCGACGACCTCGACGGCGGACACGTCCATCGCCCGCAGTTTCTCGGCGAGTTCGACGGCGGACAGGTTGGTCAGCGCCATCTCAGCCCTCCTCCGACACGATGCGCGGCACGCCGAACCGGTCCTGTTCGGCATGTGGCGCGGCCGCCAGGACGTCCTCCCGCGGCAGCGAGGGCCGCGGTTCGTCCGGACGGCTGACGTCGCGCAGCGCGAACGGGTGCGTGGTCGGCTCGACGTCCTGGGCCGCGACCTCGCCGACCTGCTCGGCGTAGGCCAGGATCTGGGACAGCTGGGGCGCGAGCGCCTCGACCTCGGAGTCGGTCAGCGCGAGCCGCGCCAGGCGGGCGACGTGCCGGACCTCGTCGGCGGAGAGTGCCACGTGGGCCTCCTGAAGGGTGGACAAGACCCCTCAGGCTAGCGGTCGGCGACCAGGGCCCCGACCGCCGGCACGGCCTCTTCGAGCAGCCAGGCAGTCGCCTCGGCGGCCGGGATCGGCCGCGAGACGAGGTAGCCCTGCGCGACCTCGCAGTCCAGTTCCGCGAGGATCGCCATCGCCGCCTCGGTCTCGACGCCCTCGGCCACGCAGCGCAGTCCGAGGCCGTCGGCGAGTTGGACGACGGAGCGGATGATCGCGGCATCGCGCCCGTCGGGGTCGGCGTCGAGGTGCATGACGAACGACCGGTCGATCTTGACCTCGCTGACCGGCAGGCGTTTGAGCCGGCCGAGCGATGCGTAGCCGGTTCCGAAGTCATCCAGCGACAGCTCGATCCCGACCGCCTGCAGTTCGTCGAGCGTCTGCAGCGCACGCGTCGGGTCGCCGCGCAGCGCCTCCTCGGTGATCTCGATGACCAGCAGCGACGGGTCGAGGCCGTGCTCGGACAGCCCGGACCGGATCGTCGCAGCGAAGCCCGGGTCGGACAGGTCGTGCAGCGACGTGTTGATCGCGACCGGCACGGCGATCCCGGCCACGTCCCAGGCCCGCAGCTGGCGCAGCACGAGGTCGAGGACGGAAGCCGTGACCGACCGCATCACGGCGGTGCGCTCGGCGACAGGCAGGAACTCACCCGGTTGCAGCAGGCCGCGTTCCGGGTGCCGCCAGCGCACGAGCGCCTCGAGACCGACGGTGTGGCGGCCGTTCACGGCCACCTTGGGCTGGTAGTGGACCTCGAGCTCTCCCCGACCGATCGCACGACGCAACTCCGCGAGCAGCGACAGTCGCGACGGGGCGGTGTGGAGCAGGCTGTCGCTGAACAGCACGACCAGTTCACCAGCCGCCTTCGCGGCGTACATGGCGGCGTCGGCCCGGCGCTGGAGGACCTCGAGGTCGTTGCCGTGCTCGGGGAACAGTGCGACCCCGATGCTGACCTCGACCTCGAGACGAACGCCACCGAGTTCGTAGGGCTCGAGTAGATCGGCCGCGAGGCGGTCGACGACGTCGCGGGCCGCGGCCTCGTCGGCGACGTCGAGCAGCAGTACGAACTCGTCGCCGCCGATGCGCGAGGCCACGTCGGTGTCACGGACGCCGGCGCGCAGCCGGTCGCCGACCATCTGGAGCAACTCGTCGCCGACGGCGTGGCCCAGCGTGTCGTTGACGTCCTTGAACCGGTCGAGATCGAGCAGACAGATCGCCCCGGGGCGCCCGGCGGCGAGGTGTCGCGCGACCTGCTCCGCGAGCGAGAGGCGGTTGGCGAGGCCGGTCAGGCCGTCGTGCAGCGCGTGTTCCTCCCGTTCGAGGGACATCGCCGCGGTCTTCCACAGCAGGAACAGCGGCAGCAGCAACAACGGCAGGAAGGCCCAGTGCGAGTCGGCCACGATCAGGACCAGGGGCGAGAGAGCCAGGACGGCGCCCGTGGTCATGGTGTAGTAGCGGACGTTCTCGAAGACGGTGGAACGCAACCGGCGGCGTTCGATCGCACCGACGGCGATGCCGACGATCAGCAGGTTGCTGACGTGGTAGGTCGCACCTGCGGCGACGACGGCGAACAGGTCGACCGGGGTCAGCGACGCGGGCGCGTTGGCCGTCACCTCCCAGCCGAAGACCGATTGCAGCACCCACCACGCGAGGGCGTAGCTGACGACGTACTGGGCGATGTTGAAGGCCGCCGCGAAGGCGCGCTTCCGCCGGACGAGTTCGCCCGCCACGCTCGAGAACACGACGACGGACACGGCCAGTTCCGGGCCCCACCGCAGCAGGATGGCGAACAGGAACGCCGTCGACAGCGACACTCCCTC
Source organism: Egicoccus sp. (assembly GCA_040904725.1). GTDB lineage: Bacteria > Actinomycetota > Nitriliruptoria > Nitriliruptorales > Nitriliruptoraceae > Egicoccus. The sequence goes on along the minus strand of JBBDSX010000068.1, from coordinate 5,491 downwards.
CGGATCGATCCGCCCGGATGCCACGACCGGCCGCAGTTCGCCGAGCACGACGAAGACGACCAGCAACCAGAAGGCGACGCCGGCGTTTGGCAACTGGACGCCGTCCGGCCGGTGCAGGATCGTCGCGGAGCACACGGCGGCCAGCAGCACGACGGACCACCACCAGGCCGCGAACGGGGTCCGTTCGCGCACCGGCGCGAAGTGGGGCCCTTGCGTGCGGTCACGCAACGGCAGACTCCTGCTCGCCGAGAGAAATGGGGGGTTGACCTATCCCCCATATCGGCCATGGACGCATGACCTGAAGAGGTTGGACGCATGACCTGAAGAGGTGTGGTCGACCGATGCCGAACCGTCCGCACGGTCGGTCGACCGAGTTCAGTCGCCGCGGAAACCGGTCCGCGTCATCGTCCCCCCGGGCCCGGATGGCCGCGGCCCGGACCTCCGATGCCCCGTCGTGCAGGAAGCCGTCGAGCGGCAGCACCACCCGAAGGCCGAGTGCGCCGATCGTGGTCAGCGGCGCCTGCGCCGCGCGGGCCAGCCGCGCGAGCACGGCGCGCTGCTCCTCGGCCACGATGCGACCGGCCGCAAGGCAGACCGTCGCGGCGACCGCGTGGTCAGCGGTGCGCATGGCCTTTGCGGCATGCTCGACCTCGTCCCGCGACGCCAAGGCGTCGATGACCCGGGCCATCAGTTCGCGCTCGGCGCGGCGGCGGGCGAATCCACGCCGTCGGCGGCGCCACGTGCCGATCAACATGTCGGCCGAGAACGGCACCACCACCGCCAACAGCAGGTGCGTCGCGGCGAGGACCAGATCCATCGTCCTCATGGCCCGCTCCGGCTGTGGGCGACGACCATGGCGACCAACCGGTCGAGGTCATAGGGCTTGGGCAGGTGGTCGACGTCGGGCAGACGACCGGCCGTGCCGAGCACGAGTTGCAACAACGCCGCCAGGTCGAGGTCGTCCTCGACGAGCAACAGCCGCAACAACTCGCTCCTGGTCGACGGGTGGAGTTCAGCACGTCCGGACCTGTGGTCGCCGGATCGATCGGCCGCAGGCCCCCGTGGCATCGTCGGCCGCACGGGCTTACGGTCCAGCGGTGAGGCGCGCCCATCCGCGCGCCGGCATCGACCGGAGGCAGGCCCGCCGTGTCACCACCCGCCCGATCGACCGCACTGCTGACCGACCGCTACGAGCTGACCATGCTCGACGCGTCCCTGCACGACGGTCGCGGCGACCGCCCGTGCGTCTTCGAGGTCTTCACGCGTCGACTGCCTCCGGGCCGCCGCTACGGCCTGCTGGCCGGGACGGGCCGGCTGCTCGATGCGGTGGCCGGGTTCCGGTTCGACGACGACGTGCTCGGCTGGCTCGACGACGCCTCCGTGGTGTCGCCCGCGACCATCGACTGGCTGCGCGACTACCGGTTCCGCGGTGACATCGAGGGCTACGCCGAGGGCGAGCTCTACCTGCCCCACTCCCCCGTGCTGACCGTCCGCGGATCGTTCGCCGACGCGGTCGTGCTCGAGACGTTGGCCCTCTCGGTCCTCAACTACGACAGCGCCGTCGCCAGCGCGGCGGCGCGCATGGTGACCGCCGCCAACGGCCGGCAGCTGTTCGAGTTCGGCAGCCGCCGCGCCAACGAGGACGCCGCCGTCGCCGCGGCCCGTGCCGCCTACATCGCCGGCTTCGATGGCACCTCCAACCTCGAGGCCGGCCGTCGCTACGGCATCCCCACGTTCGGCACGTCGGCACACGCGTTCACCCTGCTCCACGACTCCGAGGCGAGCGCCTTCGCCGCGCAGGTGGCCGCGCTCGGGCCGGGCACGACGTTGCTGGTCGACACCTACGACATCGAGGAGGGCCTGCGCACCGCGCTGCGCGTGGCCGGGACGGAGCTCGGCGCCGTCCGTATCGACTCGAGCGACCTCGGCGCCGAGGCCGTCCGTGCCCGCCGCATGCTCGACGAGACCGGTGCCGAGCGCACGAAGATCGTGCTCTCCGGCGACCTCGACGAGTACCGGATCGCCGATCTCGCCGACGCACCGGCCGACGCCTACGGGGTCGGGACCTCGGTCGTGACCGGGTCGGGCGCCCCGACCGCAGGCTTCGTCTACAAGCTGGTCGCGCGCGCGGAAGCCGCGGACGGGCCGTACACGTCGGTCGCCAAGGCCGGCGGCGCCAAGGCGACCCGGGGCGGGCGGAAGGTGAGTTGGCGGCGACGGCATGACGGCGAGGCGGTCGCCGACGTCGTCCGTCCCCACGGTTCGCCACCACCGGACGGCGACGTCCGGGCCCTGCAGGTGCCGCTGATCGTGGACGGCGAGCGCGTCGCCGAGTCCGACCTCGAGGCCGCGCGCGAGCGGGTACGTGCTTCCCTGGCAGAACTGGGTCCGGCCGGACGGGACCTCGGTGACGGCCCACTGGCGCTCGAGACGGTGTTCGAGGAGGATCCCGACAGCCCCGGTCCGAAGGAGGACGCATGAGCCAGCACTACGACGATCGCACGGCCCTGGTCGTGGTCGACGTGCAGAACGACTTCGCCGACCCCGACGGCGGGCTGTACGTCGCCGAGGGCGAGCAGGTGGTGCCCGTCATCAACGCCGAGATCGAGGCGGCCCGCGACGCCGGGGCGCTGGTGGTCTACACCCAGGACTGGCACCCGGCCTCCACCCCCCACTTCGCCAAGGACGGCGGCGTCTGGCCGACGCACTGCGTCCAGGACACGTGGGGCGCCGAACTGCACCCGAGGCTCGACGTCGACGGACCGGTGGTCCGCAAGGGCGTCGACGGTGGCGACGGCTACTCCGGCTTCAGCGTGCGCGACCCCGTCAGCGGCGAGGAATCGGCCACCGAACTCGGCCGCCTCCTCGACGAGGCAGATGTCCAACGGGTCATCGTGACGGGTCTGGCCGGGGACGTGTGCGTCAAGGCGACCGCACTGGACGCCAAGCAGTTCGGCTACGAGGTCACCCTGCCGCTGGCAACCACGAGGTTCGTCGGGCTCGAGGCGGGCGACGGCGAGCGGACCGTCATCGAACTGCGTGAGGCGGCCGTCGAGGTCGTGCCCGCGTGAGCGGCGGGTCCGCGCCGGCGGCCAGGACGTCCGCACCGTCGGTGTCGAGTTGCGCCGTCGCCGTCGACGTCGCACTGCTCACCGTGCGCGAGGGCCGGCTCCAGCTGCTGCTCGTGCAGCCCGACGCGGGGCCGTTCACGACCCAGTGGGCGCTGCCCGGCCGGCGCGTCCGCGACGACGAGGGGCTCGACGCCACCGCCCACCGCGCACTTCGCGAACTGGCCGGCGTGACCGCACCCGATGCCCACCTCGAGCAGCTGCGAACCTACGGCGACCCGTCCCGCGACCCGCGGGGTCGCGTCGTGTCCGTCGCCTACCTCGCACTGACACCGACGTTCGAGTCCGAACTCGACGCCGGTCCTCTGGCGGACGGTCGGGCGCGCTTCTTCGACGTGACCGAACTCGGCTCCGACCAGGGGCCCCAGATGGCCTACGACCACGACCGCATCGTGCCCGACGCGCTCGAACGGGCGCGCTCGAAGCTCGAGTACACCTCACTCGCCACCGCCTTCGTCGGCGAAGCGTTCACCCTGGGCGAGCTACGCCGGGTGTACGAGACGGTGTGGGGTGTCGAACTCGACGCCGCGAACTTCCGCCGCAAGGTGGTCTCGGCCCGCGACTTCGTGGTCGAGGTCGAGGGCACCTCCGCACCCGGCCCGGTCGGCGGACGGCCCGCGAAGCGCTACCGCCGCGGCACCGCCACCCGCCTGCACCCCGCGATGCTGCGCCCCTGATCAGTTCGGGAGTTCGCCGGTGTCGAGCAGGTGGCGGAAGCCGGCCTCGTCGAGCACGGGGACGCCGAGGTCCTCGGCCTTGGCCAGCTTCGATCCCGGGCTCTCGCCGACCACGACCGCGCTGGTCTTCTTCGACACGCTGCCGGTGACCTTCGCGCCGCGCGACTCGAGCGCCTCCTTGGCCTCGTCGCGGGTGAACCCCTCCAGCGTGCCGGTGACGACCAGGGTCCAGCCCTCGAGCGGGGCGGCGCCGTCTCCGTCGGCAGCGGTGACGACCTCGGTGCGCGGATCGACGCCCAGCGCGATCAGCTCGTCGACCAGTTCGGCGTTGCGCGGCGTCGCGAACCAGGCGACCACGGCCGCCGCGATGGTCGGACCGATGCCGTCGATCGCCTCGAGCTCCTCGGCGGTCGCGGCGCGAATCGCATCGAGCGAGCCGAGGTTGCGGGCCAGCAGCTTCGCGTAGGTCGGACCGAGGTGGCGGATGTTGAGCGCCACCAGCAGCCGCTCCAACGGCTGGTTCTTGGCCGCGTCGATCCCGGCGATCAGGTTCTCGACGCGTTTCTCGCCCCACTTCTCGAGTTCGAGCAGGCGGTCGCGATGATCGGGCAGCCGGAACACGTCGGCGAGGTTGGCGACGAGGCCCTCGCTCACCAGCAGTTCGACCGTCTGCCCACCCAGGCCCTCGATGTCCAGCGCCCCGCGGCCGGCGAGGTGGGCGAGCGATTCGAGCAGGCGGTTCGGGCAGTCGACGTTCTCGTCGATGTGATGGGCCTCGCCCTCGGGCCGCACCAGCGGCTGCCCGCAGAACGGGCAGGTCGACGGCATGTGCCACTCCTGCGCATCCGGCTTGCGCTTGGACAGCACCGGTCCGACCACCTCCGGGATCACGTCACCGGCGCGACGGACCATGACGTGGTCACCGACCCGGACGTCCTTGGCGTGGATCTGGATCTCGTTGTGCAGCGTCGCGAACGTGATGCGGGTGCCGGCGACGACCACCGGGTCGAGCACCGCGAACGGGGTGACCTTGCCGGTACGACCGACGTTGATGTCGATGCGCTCGAGCGTGGTCTCCTGCTCGACCGGCGGCATCTTGTAGGCGATCGCCCAGCGCGGTGCCCGCGAGGTGAACCCGAGCCGCTCGCGCTGCGTGAGATCGTCGACCTTCACCACGACCCCGTCGATCTCGTAGGGCACCTCGTGGCGAGCCTCGGTCCACCGCTCGACGAACGCCCACACGTCCTCGATGTCGTCGACCACGGTCGTCTCGGTCGCGATCGGCAGCCCGGCGGCGCGCAGCCAGTCCAGCGCCTGCGAGTAGCGCTCGAATTCGACACCCTCGACCACGCCGAAGCCGTGGCACCACACCGACAGCGGACGCTGGCGGGTGACCTCGGGATCCTTCTGTCGCAGGGCGCCGGACGCGGCGTTGCGCGGGTTCATGAACGCTTCCTCGCCCTGTTCGATGCGGGCGGCGTTCATGGCCTCGAAGTCGGCCAGCGGGTAGTAGACCTCGCCGCGGACCTCGAGCACGGCCGGCGGGTCGTCGACGTCGAGGCGGTACGGGACCGCGTCGATCGTGGCGATCTGGGCCGTGACGTCCTCGCCGATGACGCCGCCGCCGCGGGTGGCCGCCGTGGCGAGCACGCCGTGGCGGTAGACGAGGTTGATCGCCACGCCGTC
>JBBDSX010000067.1:0-1606 GCA_040904725.1 Egicoccus sp. | reverse complement strand
CCATCGGTGGCGTCCGGGTAGAGGTTCAGGGTGCCGGGCGTCGCGTCCCAGGCGTCGGCGGTCGTGACCGCCTCGCCGTTGAGGAACGCCTCGACGGCGGGACCGGTCTGCACGTCGCGGTGCTGCAGGTGCTGGTCGAACCAGGCGTGCAGGGCGTACTTCCACTGGTCGAAGCGGCAGTTCACGTGTCCGACGGACTCCGCCTCTCCGCAGGTGGTCGCGCCTGCGGAACCGTGGTCCCACTGGCCGATCCAGGTCTTGTCAGCGGGGTTCGGGTCGCGGTCGGCGAAGAACCAGTCGGCGGCAGGGATGCGGGCGGCGTTGTCGTTGACCCCGTGGATCATGAAGACCGGGCCGTCCCAGGCGGCCGCGCCGGCGCGGTGGTCGCGGACGGTGTGCCAGGCCTGCCACTCGCCCGTGACCTGGCCATGGCCGGCGGTCGCCGCCGAGTTCTGCAGACCGCAGCCGGTCTGCTCGGGGCGCTCACCGAAGTGCTCGCCGTCCGGCAGGTCGCGCTCGAGGGCCAACTGCTCGTAGGCGAAGATGGGACCGGCGTACTGCAGCAGCCACGGCACACCGTTGTGGAACTGGTGGTCGTACATCGAGCCGAGCCCCGCGGACGGCGCGATCGTGACAAGACCCTCGGGGTTCTGCGCGGCCGCGACGGCCGGGGTCGAGCCGACGTAGCTGTGGCCGGTCATACCGACCTCGCCGGTCGACCACGGTTGCGACGCCGCCCACTCGACGACCGTCTTCAGGTCCTTCGCGTCGTTGGGTCCGAGGTGGTCGAGGCAGCCCGAGGACTTCCCCGTGCCACGCAGGTCCATCATGACCACGGCGTACCCGCGCGGGGCGAAGTAGCCCGTGAGCCCGACGTGGTTGCCGTCGGCGTCCTTGGCGTCGGGGAAGATGCGAATGCCCTCGCGGTCGGCGAGCGTGCCGTGGTAGGGGCTCGCCTCGAGGATCACCGGCCACTGCTCGATGTCGTCGCCGCGCTCGGGCAGGGTCACCTCGACGTAGAGCTCTTCGCCGTCGAACGCGGGGACCGTGGTGGCGAACTTCTCGATGGCGTACTGCGGCTGTGACAGCGCCTCGGCCTGCGCGACGTAGTCGAACGGCGGCGCGGGCGCAGCGGGTTCCGGGGTGGGGTCGTCGTCACCGCGGTCCGGCCGGCCACGGTCGTCGCGCGGCCCCCGGTCTTCACGTGGCCCCCGGTCCTCACGGGGACCGCGGTCATCGCGTCCACCGCGCTCCTCGTCGGCGCGGCTGCCTGCGGCGCTTCCGTCGTCGCCAGCTTCGCCCTCGCCGCCGAGCGTGACGTCGGGCGCCTCGAGCGGTGATTGGACGGCGGCGAGGTCGGCGCGTGTGTCCCCTGGCGGGGCAATGGTGGCGACCGCGACGGCGGCGGCGAGCATCGCGGTGACGGTCAGGGATCGCAGGACGGTGCGCATGGGCGGCTCCGGCAGACGGGCGGCACGACGTGTCGCCACTTCGGGGTCTCTCTCCTGCGGGTCTCAACGAGCCGCAGCCGCCCGGGTCACGTCATGCCCCGGATCGGTATTGTCGGCGGTCCCGTGCGGAGCGTCCATGGCGCGCCAGACCCCGT
>JBBDSX010000066.1:4270-9706 GCA_040904725.1 Egicoccus sp. | reverse complement strand
GACGAGCGCTACCTCGAGTACTACAACCTGGTGTTCATGCAGCACGCGCTCGACGACGACGGCAACATCCTGGGCGACCTGCCGGCCAAGAACGTCGACACCGGCCTCGGACTCGAACGTATGGCCGTGCTGTTGCAGGGCGTCGACAACGTGTTCGAGACCGACCTGTTCGCGCCGTTGCTCGCCCGTGCCGGTGAACTGACCGGCGCCACCTACGGCACCGACGATCAACGCGACGTGTCGCTGCGCGTCATCGCCGAACACGCCCGCACCGCCGCCTTCCTGATCGCCGACGGCGTGCTGCCCTCGAAGGAGGGCCGCGGCTACGTCCTGCGCCGCCTGATGCGCCGCGCGATCCGGCACGGCCAACTGCTCGGCATGGACGTGAGCGGCGGCCAGAAGTTGCTGCTGCCGATGGTCGAGCAGGTCATCGAACAGATGCGCGCGAGCTACCCGGACCTCGACAAGCAGCGCGAGCTCATCACCCGGGTCGCGAGTGCCGAGGAGAACGACTTCGGCTCGCGTCTGCGCCAGGGCCTCGAGCGCGTCGACCAGGCGATCACCACGGTCCGCGGAGCCGACGGCGCCTCGTTCCCAGGCGACGTCGCCTTCGAACTGCACGACACCTTCGGGTTCCCGATCGACCTGACCGCCGAGATCGCGCAGGACGCCGGCTTGACGCTGGATCGGCCCCAGTTCGACGCCCTGATGGAGCAGCAGCGCGAGCGTGCCCGCGCCGGCGCCAAGAAGGGCGGCGGCGGCGTCCCGGTCGAGACCTACCGCGAGGCGGCCGCGCTGGTCGGTACGACCGACTTCCTCGGCTACGAGTCGCTGACCGCCGAGGCCGAACTCGGCGCGATCGTCACCCCCGGTGGCATGCAGCACAGCGCCACCGAGGGCGACGAGGTCGAGGTCGTCCTGCCGCGCACGCCGTTCTACGCCGAAGGTGGTGGGCAGGTCGGCGACGTCGGCCTGCTCGAGACCCCGACCGGTCGCCTGCAGGTGCTCGACACCCAGGAGGCGATCGAGGGGCTCACCGTCCACCGCGCCCGCGTCGTGGCCGGCGAGGTCCGCCAGGGGCAACCGATCGAGGCGCACGTCGACGACTCACGACGCGTCGCGACGGCCCGCAGCCACTCGGCGACGCACGTGCTGCACGCCACCATCAAGGAGTTCCTCGGCGAACACGCCCAGCAGGCCGGTTCGTTGGTGCAGCCCGGTCGACTGCGCTTCGACTTCCCGCACTTCGAGTCCGTCTCACGCGACCGGCTCGCCGAGATCGAGAGCTCGATCAACGAGCGCGTGCTTCGCGACCCGCACGTCCACACCGACGTGATGAGCCTCGACGACGCGAAGCGGGCCGGCGCGGTCGCCAACTTCGGCGACAAGTACGGACAGGTCGTCCGGGTGGTCACGATCGGCGAGTTCTCCAAGGAGTTGTGCGGGGGGACGCACGTGCCCTCGGGCGCCAAGATCGGCACGATCACGATCGTGCGCGAAGAGTCCATCGGGTCCAACACCCGCCGCGTCGAGGCGCTCACCGGGGTCGACGCCTTCAGCTACCTGTCGAAGGAGCGGATGGTCGCCGAGGAGATCTCGCGCCTGGTCGACGTCCCGAGCGACCAGGCCGTCGAGCGCGTGCAGGGTCTGCTCGACCGCCTGAAGGCGGCGGACAAGGAACTGGCCAAGCTGCGCGGGGCCAACCTGTCGCAGGAGGCCAAGCAGATCGCCGACGCCGCGACCCGCGAGGATGGGCTCGCGGTCGTGGTCACGCGTGCCGACGGTCTCGCCCACGACGACCTGCGCCGGCTGGCGACCGAGATCCGGGGCAACCTCGGCGAGCGCGCCGTTGTCGTGGTCGGCTCGGCCACCGAGGACGGCAAGGCGCAGCTGATCTGTGCCGTGTCCGCCGACCTGGCCGCGGCCGGCGTCGAGGCGCGCCCGATCCTGCACCCCGCGGCGCAGGTCGTCGGCGGGGGAGCGGGCGGCAAGGGCGATCTCGCCCAGGCCGGTGGCAAGGAGGGCGACAAGCTCGACGAAGCCCTGCAGGTCGCGGCCCGCGAGGCCCGGACCGCGGCGGTCGGCCGATGAGCTATCAACTCGGCAAGCGCCGTTCGGACGACCTGCCTGCGGCGGGTCGGCTGCTGGCGATCGACCTCGGCGAGGTCCGGATCGGCCTCGCGGTCTCCGACCCGACCCAGACGATCGCATCGCCGTCCGAGACCCTGACGGTGCCGCGCAACCAGGACGGACCGGCGCTCGACGGGCTGGTCAACGCCGTCACCCGCCACGAGGTCGTCGGCCTGGTCGTCGGCGAGCCCCGCCAACTCGACGGCAGCGAAGGCGAGCCGGCCCAGCGGGCCCGCTGGTTCGCCGAACGGCTCCGCGAGCGCACGGAGCTGCCCGTGGCCCTGTGGGACGAACGCTTCACCACGACCGAAGCGGAACGGGTCATGATCTCCGGCGACGCCTCACGCGATGAACGGCGCGAGAGCATCGACGGGGTGGCGGCCAGCCTGTTCCTGCAGTCGGTGCTGGAGGCACAACGCCGGCGGCGCGCCGGGTAGGACAACGGGGACACGTGCGGCGCACGCCGCGAACGACGAGCACACCGGCCCGGGGCCGATCGGACGAGGAGCGATGAGGTGGCGTTGAGCCGGGGCTCGAAGTGGTTTCTGGGGTTTCTGCTGGTGGTAGCGGGCGGGGCCGGTGCGGGCATCCTGTGGCTGCAGGACGCGCTGCCCGACGTCGACCCGATCGAGGCGGGGCAGCCCGTGACCCTGACCGTCGAGTCGGGGGAGTCGGTGCGCTCCGTGGCCGACCGCCTCGCCGAGGACGGGGTGGTGCGCAACTCGACGACGTTCCGCATCGCCGCGTCGGACGCCGAGTTGGCCAACACCCTGCAGCCGGGGGAGTACGACCTCGAGACCGGGATGGAGTCCGAGGCGGTCATCGAGGTCCTGCTCGCCGGCCCCACGCGCGGCGGGCCCACCGCCGGCATCCGCTTCACCGTCCAGGAGGGCCTGTCGGTCGAGCGCACGCTCGAGCGCCTCGCGGAACAGTTCGACGAGTACGACCTCGACGCCTTCCGGACCGTCCTCGACGAACGCACGGCTGCGGGCGGCAACGACGACGGCGTGCTGCGTCTGCCCGACTGGGTACCGGAGCCGGCGGACGCACCTGCCGCGGTCGAACAGCCCTACGAGGGCCTGCTGTTCCCCGAGACCTACGAGGTCCCCGGGGACGCGACGCCGCTCCAGATCGTGCAGCGCATGGTCGATCAACTCGAATCGGTGATGGCCGAGGTGCCACAGGAGGCCGTGGATGCGACGGCCGAGCGCGGCCTCGATCGCTACCAGGCGTTGACGTTGGCCAGTCTCGTCGAACGGGAGACACGGGTCGACGACGAGCGCCCCCAGGTCGCCGGCGTGATCATGAACCGTCTCGGGGAGGGCATGCGCCTGCAGATCGACGCGACGGTGCTCTACGCCATAGACGAGGAGCGCGGCATCGTCCGCACCGAGGACACCGAGGTCGACCATCCCTACAACACCTACGTGATCGATGGGTTGCCGCCCAGTCCGATCTCGGGCGTCGGAGGCGCGTCGCTCCTCGCCGCCTTCCAGCCGGGGGACGTCAGTGCGTTGTACTACGTGCTCGCCCCGGCGTGCGACGGCAGCCACGCGTTCGCCGACACGCTCGACGAGCACAATGCGAACGTGGCCGAGTTCCGCGAGGCCGGACGGTGCCAGGGCGAGGACGCGACCGGATGACGAGGCCGCCCGACGGCGCACCGTGGCCCACCGCGGCCACGCGACCGGTCGTGCTGCTCGGTTGGCCGGTCGGGCACTCGTTGTCGCCGGTGATCCACAACGCGGCGTTCCGGGAGCAGGGGATCGACCTGGTCTACCTCGCCCTGCCGTGTCCACCGGACGAACTCGCTGCCGTCGTGCGAGGGCTCGGCGCCACGGGAGCGGTCGGGGCCAACGTGACGGTGCCCCACAAACAGACCGTCGCGGCGATGTGTGACCGGCTCACGGACGAGGCCGAACTGATCGGGGCGGTCAACACGCTGTGTTGGGACGCCGACGGACTGCTCGGCGACAACACCGATGCGGCCGGCCTGGCCGACGCCCTCGAGGCCGACGTCGTGGTCGCGCCCGGCGACCATCTCGTGGTGCTCGGCACCGGGGGTGCCGCCCGCGCCGCCGTCGTCGCGGCGGGCCGCCTCGGGTGCCGCCTGACCGTGGTCGGACGCCGCGCGGACGCGGCCGCAGGACTCGCGGCGCTCGGGGAAGGTGCCGGCGCGCGGTCGCCCGCGGCGGTGGACGTGGCCGACGACGCGGCCCTCGAAGCCGTGGTCGCCGCCGGCCGCATCGTGATGAACGCGACACCGTTGGGCCTGCACGGCGAGGAACTCCCGGCGGCCTTCCACGCCCTCCACCCGGGTCAGGTCGCCTACGACCTGCTCTACCCACGGGCGGCCGGCATCCAGACCCCGTTCCTGCGCGCCGCCGCCGACCGCGGCGCCGACGGCTTCCACGGCCTGGGCATGCTGGTGAGCCAGGCGGCGGCCTCCTACCACCGATGGACCGGGCATCCCGCGCCGGTCGGGGTGATGTCGGCGGCGGCGCTGGCCGCGATCGCCAACCGCGAGGCGTAGGCCCGCCGCGCCGGGTCCGTCGCCGCTCGAAATCGGGCGATTCGTGCGCCCTGGCTCAAGTGGGTGGGACTCCCGGCCGATGGTGAAGGTGCGGACCGCCGTCCTGTCATGGCCGGTCCACGATCGACGCACCGCGCGAACGGAGCCCACGTGTCCGACCACCTCGACAGCCGCGCCGGCCGGCTGGCCGCCGCCCTCGACGACTTCCTGTCGTCGTCGCCCGATGTCGAGGCGGCTGCCGTCGTCTCCTTCGACGGCCTGCCGATGGCCAGCGCGCTGCCCGACGACCTCGAGGAGGACCGTGTCGGCGCCATGAGCGCCGCGTTGCTCTCGCTCGGTGAGCAGGCGGCCCTCGGCCTCGGCCGTGGCCGGCTCAACCAGGTGTTCGTCGAGGGCGAACACGGCTTCGTGTTCCTGATGAGCTGTCGTGACCAGGCCGTCCTGGCCGCCGTCGCCGCACGGTCGGCCAAGATCGGTTTCATGCTCTACGAGATGCGTCGCGCGGCCGAGACCGTCGGGGAGGTCCTCGCGGTGGACACCGCGCCGGCCCTCGAGGAGGCGCACGTCAGCGTCCCGCGCCTGGCCGCGGCGCCCACCTCGCCCTCGTGGACCCACCCGTCGACGTACGGCGTCCGCGACGACGACCCCGTCCAGCAGGTTGTCGACGCCTACGCCGAACCGGCCGCCGGATACGACGAGTCACCGGCGTTCGAGGAGCCCTACGCGCCCGCGAACCCGGCCGCCGACGAGCCCTCCGCGGTCGACGAGCCGGC
>JBBDSX010000066.1:0-4170 GCA_040904725.1 Egicoccus sp. | reverse complement strand
GACGAGCCGGCCGCCTGGGACGAGCCGGCCGCCTGGGACGCGCCGGCACCCTGGGACGCGCCGGCTGCTCCCATCGACGCCCCCGCCTGGGCCCAGGCATCCGCACCGGACGAGGAGTCCGAGCCGACGTGGGCCGGTCCCCAGGAGACGCCGTTCGCGGCGCTCGGGGAACTGCGCGCCGTGTCCGCCGAGGCACCGGCCACGCCGGCCCCGGCGACACCTGCGCCTGCCACACCGCCCCCCGCCTCGTCGGCATCGGCGTACACGCCCGGCGACGTGACCGCGGCGGACGAGGCCGAGGCCGAACTGCTTGCGGTCCTGGCGACCGAACCCCTCGGCCAGGCCGACGACCACGACCTGCTGACCGAAGCGCTGTTCGAAGTACGCCGTGCCACCGGTAGTGACGCCTCCGCGGTGCCCTCGTGGGCCCGGCCGGAGACGTCCGACAACGGCCGGGGGTAGGTGAGTGCCGTGCTCGAGGGCCGCCTCGGAGACATCAGTCTTCTCGACATCCTGCACCTGCTGACTGCGACCGCGAAGACCGGGCGGCTCAGCGTCGCCCGACGCGACGGTGTTGCGCACGTCGACGTTCGCGAGGGCCAGGTGCTCGATGTCGTCGTGCCCGCGGGCGCCCGTCCGACGGCGGCCACGGCGTCCGACGAACCCCTCGTCGATCGCCTCACGGACCTGCTGACCTGGCACGAGGGCCGGTTCCGCTTCGAGGGTCCGAGCGTGCAGCCGTCCGCTCCGGAGTCCCCGCACGCCGATCCGGTGTTCGAGGAGGCGCGTGCGCGCGTGCGCGCATGGCCGCGTCTGCTCGGCCGTCTCGGCGGCGAGCACGCCGTGCTCCACCTGACCTGCCCTCCGGAGGAAGCCCCGGTCTCGCTCAGCGCCGAGCGCTGGCGACTGGTCACCCTGCTGGATGGTCGCCGCACCGTTGCCGACGTCGCGGCCGCCGCCGGCACATCCGCGCTGCGCACGCACCAGGCCCTGGTCGATCTGCTCGACGCAGGACTGATCGCCGCGCCGTCGACGCCGCCGATGGACCAGCGCGGCCTGCGGACCCGCGTGCGCCCCGAACGGTTGCGTGGCGAGGTTGCCGAGGTCGACCTCGCACTCATCGAACGGCTCATCCACGGCGTGGAACGGCTGTGACGGCTCCCGCGAACCGACGGGCCGAACGCGACGCACCGCTCGGCAAGGCCGCAGCCGCAGGGCTCAAGATCGTCGTGACCGGGCCCTTCGACGCCGGCAAGACGACCCTGATCACGACGATCTCGGAGATCGAGGTCCTCGCGACGGAGCGCGACGTCAGCGCCGGGGCGCAGGATGACGGAGCCGGTCACTCCGGGCGTACGACGGTCGCCATGGACTACGGACGGGTCTCGCTGGACACCGGTCCCGCCCTACACCTGTTCGGCACCCCTGGACAGGGCCGCTTCGAGTTCATGTGGGACATCCTGGCCGAGGGCATGCTCGGGGTCGTCCTGGTCGTCGACGCCGGCCGGACCGAGACGTTCCAGGACGCCTGCCAGCAGTACCTGCACTTCCGCGCTGCCGCCGACGTGCCCGTGGTCGTCGCGGCCAACAAGCTGCCCACCGGCGCCGACGAGTCGGCGGCGGTGGCAGCGGTACGCGAGGGGTTGGACGTCCCGGCCGACGTGCACGTGCTTGCGGTGGATGTACGCCGGCGCGAGGACGTCAAGCAGGTCCTCCTCGCGCTGCTTCACGAGGTGCAGGAGCGACTGGCTGCCGTCGACGACGGGGCGATCGCATCATCGGCGGTGGCGCGATGAGAGCCCTGGCGCAGATCCTGCTCGACCGTGGTCTCGTCGACGCCGACCAACTCCGCCAGGCGGAGAGTGAGCAGCAGCAGACCAGCCGCTCGCTCGGCCGTGTGCTCGTCGATCGTGGCCTGCTGAGCGAGAAGGACCTCGTCGCCGCGCTGGCCGCCCAGATCGGGCTGGACTTCGTCGATCTCGCCGACACCGATGTCGACCCCCGCCTCGCGACGCTGGTGGCGGCGAACACGCTGCGCAAGCACAGCGTGCTGCCCTATGCCGTGCGCGACGGCAAGCTGCTCGTCGCGATGAGCGACCCGTCGAACGTGGTCGCGATCGACGACGTCCGCACGATCACGAAGCAGGACGTCCAGCCCGTCGTCGCGACCCGCGACGACATCCACGCCGCGATCGATCGCTTCGCCCACCTCACCGACGACATCGAGGCGATGGCCGGCGACCTCGCCGACGGCGGGGACCCCGAGGACGACCTCAGCTCGATCCGTGCGGTCGTCGAGGAAGCTCCGATCGTCAAGTTCGTCAACCTGCTGATCTCGCAGGCGGTCGCGGACGGCGCATCGGACATCCACATCGAGCCGGGGGAGCGCGACCTGCGTGTCCGCTACCGCATCGACGGCGTCCTGCACGAGGTGATGCGCTCGCCCAAGACGATCCAGTCCGGTGTGATCAGCCGGCTCAAGATCATGGCCGATGTCGACATCGCCGAGCGGCGCATCCCACAGGACGGCCGCATCAGCGTCACGTCGAACAACAAGGCCATCGACCTGCGCTTCTCGACCCTGCCGACGGTGTACGGCGAGAAGGTCGTCATGCGCATCCTCGACAAGTCGTCGGTGCTGCTCGAACTGGAGGACCTCGGCTTCCTCGAGCACAACCAGAAACGCTTCGCGGAGTCCTACCTCAAGCCGTACGGGACGATCCTGGTGACCGGTCCGACCGGGTCGGGCAAGTCGACGACGCTGTACGCCACGCTCAACGTGCTCAACAAGGACGGCGTCAACATCATCACGACCGAGGACCCGGTCGAGTACCGCCTGGCCGGGATCAGTCAGGTCCAGGTGAATCCGAAGGTCGGCCTGACCTTCGCGACGGCGCTGCGCTCGATCCTGCGCCAGGACCCCGACATCGTCCTGGTCGGCGAGATGCGCGACCGCGAGACGGCCCAGATCGGCATCGAGGCCGCCCTGACCGGCCACCTCGTGCTGTCCACGCTGCACACCAACGACGCGCCGTCGGCGGTGGTCCGGCTGACCGAGATGGGCATCGAGCCGTTCCTGGTCGGCTCGGCGGTCGACTGCGTGCTGGCTCAGCGGCTCGCCCGCAAGGTCTGCGCCCGGTGTGTCGACGTGGTCCGTCCGGACCCCGAACTGCTCATCGCCGCGGGGTTCCCCGAGGACGTCGCGGCCGAGCGGCCGGAGTTGCCGCACGCGGTCGGCTGCCAGGCGTGCAGCAACACCGGCTACCGCGGGCGCATGGCCATCCACGAGGTCATGACGGTGACCGAGGAGATCGAGCGGCTCGCCGTCGCCCGCGCCTCGTCCGAGGAGATCGGGCGGACCGCGGTCGAGCAGGGCATGCAGACCCTGCGCGAGGACGGGCTGGCGAAGGTGTTGCTCGGGCGGACCACGCTCGAGGAAATCGCACGGGTCGTCATCTGATGCGACCAACGACGAGGAGGACGACGTGAGCGCTCTCGGAGACGCGCTGATCAACGGCGGGGTGCTCAGCCCCGAGCAGCTGCGCTGGGCCGAGGACCGCTCGTCGGCCGGCGAGGGCAGCCTGCCCAAGGTGCTGCTCGACCACCGCCTGGCGGGTGAACCGGACCTGGTCCGCGCGCTCGCCACGACGCTCGGCATGCCCTATGCCGAGGTGGATGCGGCCCACGTCGACCCCCACGCTGCGGCGCTGCTGGCGGCCGAGGTCGCCCGCGAACTGCACGCCCTGCCGGTCGGTTTCGGTGACGGCGACGAGGTGGTGGTCGCCATCGCCGACCCCCACGACCCGGCGTTGCGCGACCGGCTGACGCAGGAACTGGCCATGCCCGTCCGGCTGGCGCTGGCGCCCCGCCGCGCGCTGGCCGAGGCAATCGATGCGCAGGTGCCGGCCGGCGCCCCGGCCGGTGCCGGCGCCGCTGCGCCGACCGCACCGCCCCCGTCGGGTGCCGCCAACGGCAACGGCATGGTGACCGGGACCGGGACCGGCAACGGTGTCGGCCCGGCCCCGAGCCCGATGTTGGGCTCGGATGGGCTGGTGCCCTCGGAGACCGGAAGCGCGATCGACCTCGACGAACTGCTGATCGCACTGGTGGAGGCGGGCGGTTCCGACCTGCACCTGACGGCTGGGATCCCACCCACGATCCGCGTGCACG
>JBBDSX010000065.1:0-9805 GCA_040904725.1 Egicoccus sp. | reverse complement strand
ACGCTTGCGTGCGGGCCGGGCGGCGACGGTCCGACATGAGGAGGCGCGCGTGAGCTCCGGGGACGGTCGCGTCCACTACGGGGTCGCTCGCGTCGAGATCCACCTGCCCGGCGTCGACAACCTCAAGGGGAAGCGAGCGCTGCTCAACCGCGCCAAGGCCGCGCTGACCAGGGAACTCGGCGTCTCGGTGGCCGAGGTGGGTGAGCAGGACCGCTGGCAACGCGCCGTCCTCGGCGTGGCGGTGGCCGCCTCCACCCACACCGGCGTCGACCGGGTCCTCGACCGTGTGACCGCGGTACTCGAGCGCGACCCCCGTATCGTCGTGCTCGGCTCCGGGGCCGTCGCCGACACGCTCGACAGCGACGGCCCCGGCCTGCCCCACCTGTCCTGACAACGCGCAACGCGCCCGCGAGGGTGTCCGTGCCGCCGACGGCGGCGACCAAGGAGGCCGTGATGGCCAAGAAACGCAACCCCCGGGTCGACCGGGCCGTGCGCCAGGCCGTCGCCGACCTGCTCGAGACCGAGATCGCCGACCCGCGCCTGCAGTTGATCACCATCACCGAGGCCGAGGTCACGCAGGACCACGAGGTCGCGACGATCTACTACTCGACCCTCGACCCGTCGCTGGTGGCGGGTGACCCGCGTCGGACCGGTGGTGACCGCCTGCCCGAGCCCCACGAGGTCGAAGCCGGATTCGCCGCAGCGGGCCCCCGCCTGCGGGGCCCGGTCGGACGCCGCGCCAAGCTTCGCACGTCGCCCGAGCTGCGGTTCAAACCGGACCCCGTGGTCGAGCAGGCGAACCGGGTCGAACAACTGCTTCGCCGGCTGGGCGACGACGAACCCGCCGGGGACGACGCGACCGGCGATGCGGGTGAGGTGCCCGACGACGCGGGCGACGCACGGTGAGCGGACACCCGGTCCCGGCCTGGCTCGACGATCTCGATCCGGTCGTGCTCGACGAGGCCGTCCGTCGCATGGCCGCGTGTGCCCACGACGGTGGTCGCGTCGTGCTCGCCGCCCACGTCGGTCCCGACGGTGACGCCCTCGGCGCCGCCCTGGCGCTGCACGTCGCGCTCTCGGGGCTCGGTGCCCGCACCGTGCCCACCGTCGGCGAGGAACCGCTGAAGGTGCCCGCGTCGCTGGCCGACCTGCCCGGCGTCCGCGACCTCGTCACCCCGTCGGCGCTGCCCGCCGCCGCGGACGTGGATCTGCTCGTCACGCTCGACGCCGCCAGCCCCGATCGACTGGGCAGCGTCAGCAAGCTGCTCGACGAAGGCGTGCCGACCATCGTGGTCGACCATCACGCGTCGAGTACGGCGTTCGGTGACCTGCGTCTGGTCGCGCCCAACGCGGCGGCGACCGTCCTGATCGTCGACGAACTGCTCCACCGCCTCGAGGTGCCGCTCACGGCCGAGCTCGCGACCTGCCTCTATGTCGGCCTGGTGACCGACACCGGCCGGTTCGGACACGCCTCGACCGACCGGGCGGCGATGGAGTTCGGCGGCCGTCTGCTCGAGGTCGGCGTCGAACACGCCGAGTTGACCCGACGCCTGTACGGCACGTCGTCGCTGGGCGAGCTGCGGTTGCTGGGCCGGGCGCTCGACCGGCTCACACTCGTCCCGGATGTGTCGCTGGTGCACACCCACCTCACCGCCGAGGAACTCACCGAGGCCGGCGCCGGCCTCGAGGCGACCGAGTCGATCATCGACGTGGTCCGAACGGTCGACGTCGCCGAGGTCGCCCTCTTCTGCAAGCCCGCGCCGGATGGGACGTGGCGGGCGTCGTTGCGCTCGCACGGCCGGGTCGACGTCGGCGCCATCGCCGAACGACTCGGTGGGGGCGGTCATGCCTTCGCGTCGGGGTTCACCGGGACCGGTCCGGTCGAGGACGTCGTCGCGTCGGTGATCGACGCGTTGCCGGCACGGTGGGCTCCGGGCGAGGACCCGGCACGGTCGGCTCCGGGCGAAGATTCGGAGGTCTGATGGGACGCAAGCGACGCAGCCCCGATGACGTCGACGGCATCCTGGTCGTGGACAAGCCGAGCGGTCCCACGTCCCACGACGTCGTCCAGGTGGTCCGTCGTGCGGCCGGCCAGAAGCGCGTCGGGCACACCGGCACCCTCGACCCGGCGGCGACCGGCGTGCTGGTCGTGTGCCTCGGCCGCGCGACGAAGCTGGTGCAGCACCTGCAGGCCGGGCAGAAGACGTACGCCGCGCAGTTGGTGTTGGGCGTGGTCACCTCGTCTCAGGACGCCGACGGCGAGGTGCTGGCGCGGACGTCGGCCGCCGGCTTGGACGAGCAGCGGGTCTGCGAGGCGCTCACCCGCTTCCAGGGTGAGATCGAGCAGGTGCCGCCGATGGTGTCGGCCGTGAAGGTCGGCGGCGAACGGCTGCACGAGTTGGCCCGCCGTGGCGAGGAGGTCGAGCGCAAAGCCCGCCGGGTCACCATCCACGACCTGGTCCTCGACGCCTACGACGCCGACACCGACCCGGAGCATCCGCGCGTGTCGTTCCTGGTGACCTGCTCGGCCGGCACCTACGTCCGCACGCTCGCCCACGACCTCGGCGAGATGCTCGGTGTGGGCGCGAGCCTGACGTCGCTGCGTCGGGTCGCCAACGGGCCGTTCGGGGTGGATGACGCCCACGATCTCGACGCGGTCCGTGCTGCCGGCGAGGCCGGTGACCTGTCGGGGCTGCTGCTCACCCCGGAGGCCGCCGTGGCGAGGGCGCTGCCGACCGTCGAGGTCGACGACGGTGACCTCGCCCTCGCGATGGCGCAGGGCAAGCCGGCGCTGTCCGCCCAGGGGCGCGACGACACCTACGCGGTGACCTTCGGCGAGCGGCTGTTGGGCATCTACCGCGACCGCGGGGATCGGGCCCGCTCGGAGCTGGTGTGGACGCGGCCCGAGGAACTGGCACTATCCGCACCCGCAGACTCGTCCGACGCCGAAGGGACCTGCCCGTGAACGAGGTGTTCCGCGGTGCCGTGAACGACCTCGACGAGTTGACCCCCGTCGACTCGGTGGTCACGATCGGCAACTTCGACGGGGTCCACCGCGGTCACCAGGTTCTGCTGCGCCGCGCGGTCGACGCGGCACGTGACCGCAATGCGCGCTCGGTCGCCATCACCTTCGACCCGCACCCGGCCGCCGTGCTGCGTCCCGGCAGCGAACCGCCCCGTCTGCAGCCGCTCGACGAGCGTGTCGCCGCCCTGCTTGCGCTGGACGTCGACCTCGTGCTCGTCCTCGAGTTCAGCCACGAACTGTCGCAGCTGACCCCGGCCGAGTTCGTCGAACAGGTCCTGGTCCGGCCGCTGGGCACCCGCCGCCTGATCGTCGGGACCAACTTCCGCTTCGGTCACAAGGCGGCCGGTGACGTGGTGACGCTCGTCGAGGAGGGCGAGACCCACGGGTTCGAGGTCGAGGCGGTCGCGCTGTTCGAACTCGAGGGACAGCCCCTGTCGTCGACGGCCGTGCGCGCCGCGCTGGCCGAGGGTCGGCTCGAGTGGGCGACGGCCGCCCTGGGGCGGCCCTATCGCCTGCACGGCGAGGTGGTCCCCGGCGACGGCCGCGGGCGCACCATCGGCATCCCGACGGCCAACGTCGCCGTCGGCGAGACGCGGGTGGTGCCGGGCAACGGCGTGTACGCGGGCACGGCCTCGACCGAGGGCGAGACCTGGCGTGCGGTCACCAACGTCGGGCTGCGACCGACGTTCGACGGCAAGGTCCGCACCGTCGAGGTGCACCTGCTGGACGCGGACCCGGCGACCGACCTGTATGGGCGCGAACTCGCCGTCACGTTCGAGCACCGACTGCGTGACGAGCAACGTTTCGACGGCATCGATGCGCTGGTGGCCCAGATCCACGCCGACATCGACGCCGCTCGCGCCCTCTTCGCCTGACGCCGCGGACGCCGACTGCGTCCAGTCTGGCGCAGCGAGGGTGGTGTCCGTACCACGGTCACCCGGCCGGGCTGGGGGTGCGTATCGAACGGCCCTGCCAGCCGGGGTGGTGGCCAGTGTGCAGGGGACTTCGCTGCACCCTGAACCAGCGCCGGGCGGAGCCTGAGCGTAGTTCCGCACACCGAACAGGGGCCAACCATGAGTCATTCACCATCCGGTCGGGCCGCCACCGGTTCCGACAAGCACCCGGCGCAGTACCTCGCACTGACGATCGGCGTGATCTACACCCTGATCGGTCTGGCCGGATTCCTGGTCACCGGGTTCGACGACTTCGCTTCGCCCGAGGGTGACCTGCTGCTCGGGTTCGAGGTGAACCCACTGCACAACATCGTGCACCTGCTGATCGGCGTAGCGGGGCTGGCGTTGTGGAACCGCCTCGACAAGGCCCGGACCTACGGCTGGCTGCTCGCCGTCGCCTACGGTGCCGTGTTCCTCTACGGCCTCTTCGTCGACGCCGACGACCAGGCCAACTTCCTGGCGCTGAACGGGGCTGACAACGTGCTGCACATCGTCAGCGCGCTGGCTGGCCTCGCCATCGCCCTCTGGCCCGCCCGCGACCGCACCACGGCGACGGCGCGGTAGGCCAGGGTCACCACCACCGACGCGGCATCTCGCACCCCGCTTGTAGGCTCCGGCCCGCGCGGCGCGAGGTGTCGCGTCGCTTTCGTCCGAGCACTCTGGGAGGCTCCGCGTGACGCCAACCATCGGGGTCGTCGGCGGTGGCCAATTGGCACGGATGATGCTCCCGGCGGCCGCTCGACTCGGTCTGCGGCTGGTCTTCCTCGCACGGTCGGGTGACGCGGTGGCCGCGGTGTGGCCGGACGTGGTCACCGGCGAGCCCGACGCCGACGGCCTGCGACGGCTCGCGGAGCAGGTCGATGTCATTACCGTCGAACACGAACTCGTCGACCTCGACGCCCTCCGTGCAATCGCCGGCGAGGGGGTCGCCGTCCGTCCGTCGGCGGACACGCTGGACGTGGCCGTCGACAAGGTCCGCCAGCGCGAGGTGCTCGGGGCGGCGGGCGTGCCCCTGGCGCCGTGGACGCTGGCGGACGACCTCGACGCGATCGAAACCTTCGGTGCCGAACACGGCTGGCCGCTGGTGCTCAAGCGTCCTCGCGGCGGCTACGACGGCCGCGGCGTCTGGATGGTCGACGACGCCGCTGCCGCCCGAGCCGTGATCGACGAGGTCGATGGTGCGGCCCTGCTGGTCGAGCCGCAGGTGGCGCTCACCGGTGAGTTGGCGGTGTTGGTCGCACGGCGCCACGGTGGGGAGATGGTCGTCTACGACCCGGTCGAGACCGTGCAGGTCGACGCGATGTGCCGCGAGGTCCTGCAGCCGCCGCGCGTCAGTGCCGTCGCTGCCGACCTGGCACGTGACCTCGGGAGTCGCGTCGCCGAAGCCATCGATTCGGTCGGCATGCTCTCGGTCGAGTTGTTCGTCAGCGGCGACGAGGTGCTGCTCAACGAACTCGCCGCCCGCCCGCACAACGCCGGCCACCTCACCATCGAGGGGGCGGCGACCTCGCAGTTCGAGAACCACCTGCGCGCCGTCGCCGACCTACCCCTGGGCGCCACGCGTGCCCGTGGCCCCGCGGCGATGGTCAACGTCGTCGGCGGCGGGATCGACCCCTACGAGCAGCTCGGCGCGGCCCTTGCCGCCGAGCCGGCGGTCGCCGTGCACCTGTACGGCAAGGACTATCGTCGTGGCCGCAAGCTCGGACACGTCACCGCAACGGGCGATGACCTCGGCCGTGCCCGCAGCGACGCGTTGCGGGCCGCCGACATCCTCACCTCGCAGCCGGTCCCGGAGGAGCTGACATGAGCGGCGGCGGTCGAGTGAACCGAAGGGCGAGGCAGCCGGTCTCGGAGGAGTTGACATGAGCGTGGCCGTCGTCATGGGGTCGGCGTCGGACCATCCGGTCATGGCTGACGCGTCCGAGATCGTGCGGCGCTTCGGCGTCGACTGCCACGAGCAGGTCGTCTCGGCCCACCGGATGCCCGACGAGATGCTCGCATTCGGCCATGCCGCAGCCGACCGCGGGTTCGAGGTCATCATCGCCGGCGCCGGCGGTGCGGCCCACCTGCCCGGGATGCTCGCCAGCGTCACCGACCTTCCCGTGATCGGCGTGCCCGTCCCACTCAAACACCTCGACGGCATGGACTCGCTGCTGTCGATGGTGCAGATGCCCCGCGGCATCCCGGTCGCCACGGTCGCGATCGGCAACGCCACCAACGCCGGCCTGCTCGCCCTGCGCATCCTCGCCACCGCCGACCCGGACCTCGCGGCCAAGCTCCACGACTACCGCGCCGAGATCGCCACTGAAGCGAGGCAACGCGGCGAGGACCTCTTCGGCTCCTGACGGACCCGCGGACACGTCACGGGCGGCGTCACCGCGGGTAGGGTCGTGCGTTGTCCTCGCCGGGACGAGGGCGACTGGGAGAGCTTGTGCGACCGGTACCGGTGACCGATGCGATCTTCCTGCTCGGGGAAGGGCGCGGCCGTCCGCTGCACGTCGGCGGTCTGCAGTTGTTCAAGGCCCCCGAAGGATCCGGTCCCGACTCCGTGCGCGAGGCGTACCGCGCCGCCCTCGAGTACGAGCCGGCGCCGCTGTTCCGTCAACGCCCCACCCGCACGCTCGGGGGCCTGGGACCCTGGGCGTGGACCGAGGACGACGACCTCGACATCGAGTACCACGTACGCCACTCCGCGCTCCCGCGTCCCGGCGAGATCCGCGAGTTGCTGACGGTCGTCTCGCGTCTGCACGGCACGATCCTCGACCGCAACCGGCCGTTGTGGGAGACCCACGTCATCGAGGGCCTCGCCGACGGACGCCTGGCCGTCTACAACAAGGTCCACCACGCGCTGCTCGACGGGACTGCGGCGATGCGGTGGCTGGTGCGCAGCCTCAGCACGGACCCCGACGAGCGTGGCATGCCGCCCAGTTGGGCGAACCCGGGCCGCACCGGGGGAGCGCGCCACGACGCGGCCGCGGCACTCGAACAGCCGTCCGGCCTGTTGACGTCGTTCACCGGCGGTGTCCTCGACGAGGTGATGGTGGCCGGGCGGGCGCTGACCCAGGCGGGCGGCGCAGCGGCGCAGTCGATCGTCAAGGCGCTCGACGACCACACGGCGACGCTGCCCTACCAGGCGCCCCGCTCGATGCTCAACCAACCGATCACCGCGGCACGCCGGTTCGCGGCGCAGTCGTGGGACATGGATCGGATCAAGCAGGTCAGTGGCGCGACCGGGGGCACCGTCAACGACGTGGTGCTGGCCATGACCTCCGGTGCCCTGCGTCGCTACCTGCTCGACCACGAGGCCCTGCCCGACCGTCCGCTGATCGCCGCCGTCCCGGTGTCGCTGCGCGACGGGTCGGACGAGTCGAGTCACGGCAACGCGGTCGGGGTCGTGCTGTGCAACCTCGGCACCCACCTCGGTGATCCGATGGAACGACTCGAGGTCATCCACCGCTCGATGCGCGACTCGAAGGCGCGGCTGTCGGGCCTGCACCCGGCGGCCATCCTGTTGCTCAGCGTGCTGAGCTTCGGCCCGGTCGCCCTCGGGCCGCTGTTCCGTTTCCGCGCGTTGCGCCGGCCCGCGTTCAACCTGATCGTGTCGAACGTTCCCGGGCCGCGCGAGCCGCGCTACTTCAACGGTGCGCGCCTCGACGGCCTGTACCCCGCCTCGGTGCCCTACGACGGTCAGGGCCTCAACGTCACCGTCACCAGCCACGACGGCCAACTCGACTTCGGGCTGACCGGCTGTCGGCGCCGGGTGCCGTCGTTGCAGCGCCTGCTCGACCACCTCGAGGACACCCTGGCGGAACTCGAACAGGCCTGCGGAGCCGTCTGAGCGGGCTGGTGCGGGTCGGGGCGGAAGCGGGTTGGTGCGGGTCGAGGCCGATCGGGCTACACTCGGCTGACGTGACCCAGGAGGGTCACGTTCACCGTGCCCGCTCGGGTGTCGGGGTTCCCTGATCGACGTGTTCGCGCTTCGTGGCGCGCCCGCCTCGCAGATCCCCCGCGGCGACATTCGCCACCCGGCGACGCAGGGCCCGACCACGACAGGAGTACGCCTTGGCTGCCGTCCTTTCCGACGACAAGTCCGAAATCATCGCCAAGTTCGCCCAGAGCGAAGGCGACACCGGATCCCCCGAGGTGCAGGTCGCGTTGCTGACCAAGCGCATCAGCCACCTCACCGAGCACCTCAAGGTGCACAAGCACGACCACCACTCGCGCCGCGGGCTGCTGATGCTGGTCGGTCAGCGCCGTCGCCTGCTCAACTACCTGCGCGACAAGGAAATCGAGCGCTACCGCGCGCTCATCGCGGAGCTCGAACTGCGCCGCTGAGTCTTCCCGCGAGCCGGGGTCGATCCTGACCCCGGCTCGTGTCGTACCACCGGTCATCGGCCTGCGAGCCGCGCCGGGCACCATGACAACCACATCGCACGACGACGGCACGGACCCGGTCGAGGTTGGTCGGTCGTCAGTGGAGACGCCTCGGGAACGCTGCCCGAGCCGCCCTCACTGATGCACCGGCACCCGACGCCCGGCCGTCCTCGTGCACCCGTACACGACGAGGAGGCCCACGTGGGCACGCTCGGAACACACGAACACTCCGTCGAGATCGACGGCAAGACCATCACCTTCGAAGCCGGAACGCTGGCCCAGCAGGCCGGTGGCGCGGTCATGACCACCATCGGCGACACGAAGGTCCTGACCACCACCACGGCATCGAAGCAGCCCAAGGACTTCCTGCCGTTCTTCCCCCTCACCATCGAGGTCGAGGAGCGGATGTACGCCAACGGGCGCATCCCGGGCAGCTTCTTCAAGCGCGAGGGCCGGCCGTCCGAGAACGCCATCCTGGTGTGCCGGCTGACCGACCGCCCGCTGCGCCCGACCTTCGCCGAGGGTCTGCGCAACGAGGTCCAGGTCGTCAACACGATCATGCAGACGATCCAGTTCGACCCCTACGACGTCGTCGCCATGAACGGCTCGTCGCTGTCGACGATGCTGTCGGGCCTGCCGTTCGCCGGTCCGGTCGCCGCGGTCCGTTACGCGATGCTGCGTGACGGCTCGTGGATCGCCTTCCCCTCCTTCGAGGAGCTCGAGGAGGAGGCCGTGTTCAACATGGTCATCTGCGGGCGCGTCGAGGACGACGGCGAGGTCGCGATCCTGATGATCGAGGCCGAGGCGACCCCCGACTCCTGGATCAAGATCGAGATGGGCGCGCCGGCTCCGACCGAGCAGGTCGTCGGCCAGGCCATCGAGGACGTCAAGCCGATCATCAAGCAGCTGTGCGAGGCGCAGCAGACGTTCGTCGACCAGGTCGGTGTCCACGACGCTGGCGAGTTCCCGCTCTTCCTCGACCACAGCGACGAGGTGTTCGAGCAGGTCTTCGCCTTCGCCGCGGACAAGGTCGAGTCGGTCTACCGCGAGGCTGATCTCGGCAAGGCCGACAAGGACGCCAAGCTCGGCGAGATCCGCAAGGACGTCGTCGCGCACGTGACCGAGAACGGCCCGGCCGACCTCGACGAGTCCGAGCGCTCCAAGCAGGCTTCCGAGGCGTTCCGTTCGACCGAGAAGAAGGTCGTCCGCCGCCTGATCGTCGACGAGGGCATCCGCGTCGACGGTCGTGGCGTCACCGACCTGCGCGAGCTCACTGCCGCCGTCGGCGTGCTGCCCAAGACCCACGGTTCGGCACTGTTCCAGCGTGGTGAGACGCAGGTGCTGTCCGTGCTCGCGCTCGGCACCACCCGCGAGGGCCAGCGGCTCGACACCCTCGACCCCGAGGCCGAGAAGCTGTTCATGCACCACTACAACATGCCGCCGTACTCGACCG
>JBBDSX010000064.1:8076-9852 GCA_040904725.1 Egicoccus sp. | reverse complement strand
TCGCGCTGACCGAGCAGCTCTTCCTCGACTCCCCCGCCGACGTCCGCTCGGCGATCGGGCTGACCATCAGCCGGCTCGACCTCGCCCACGGTGTCGCCAAGCTGACCGTGCCGACCACCGTGGTCGTCGGCACCGAGGACAAGCTCACGCCCGCGGTCCACTCGCAGCGCCTGGTCGAAGCGCTCCCCGACGGCGAGCTGGTCGAGTTCGAGGGCGCCGGTCACCAGGCGCCGCTCGAGCGCCACCACGACTTCACGAAGCTCGTGCGGCAGCGGGCGGCGCAGGGACCGGACGGGCGGTAGGTGCGACCACCTGTTGCTCGTCGAGGTCGAAGCGGGCCGTCCGACGGCGGAACTGCCAGGTGAACCGAGGCCACAGCGTCGAGTTGCGTCCCGACGGGTCGAGGTACCAGCTCGCGCAGCCGCCGCTGGTCCACACCGTGCCCTCGAGTTGCTGTTGGACGCGCTCGTCCCACGCGGCCTCGACCTCGGGGCGCACGTCGACGGCCTCGACCCCGGCGGCCGACATCTCCTGCATCGCCGACACGATGTAGCGGATCTGGGCCTCGGCCATGAAGATGATCGAGTTGTGGCCGAGACCGGTGTTCGGCCCGACCAGGAAGAACAGGTTCGGGAAGCCGACGGCCTGGGCGCCGAGGTAGGCGCGCATCCCGTCCTCCCATGCCGTGGCGAGCGAGCGCCCCTCGCCGTCGTGGATCCGTTCGGCGATCGGTGGACGGGTCACCTCGAAGCCGGTGCCGAAGATGATCGTGTCCACCTCGGTCCCGGGATGGTGGGCGCCGGGGGCGGAGTTGCTGCCGTCGGCCCCGATGACGGTGTTGCCGCGGACCTCACCCACACCGGAGGCGACGAGGTCGACGTCGTCGCGCATCAGGGCGGGATAGAAGTCGTTGGAGATCAGTACCCGCTTGCAGCCGAGCCGGTAGTCCGGCGTGAGGGCCGCACGAAGATCGGGGTCGGACACCTGCACCCGCAGGTGTCGCAGCGCTGCCTGCTCGGCGACCTTGAGGACCCGGGTGTCGAGGGCGAGGCCGAGCACGTACGACTCGCGCAGCCAGTAGTCGCCGGTCCGGGCCAGCTTCTGCGTGGCCGGGATGTTGCGGAACAGCCACTTCTCGGCGGTGGTCAGGTCGCGGTCGGCGCGCGGGACGATCCACGCCGGCGTGCGTTGGAACACGGTGGTGTACGCCGCCTCGCGGGCCACGTGGGGGGTGAACTGGATGGCCGAGGCCCCGGTGCCCACGACCGCGACACGCCGTCCGGCGAGGTCGTGGTCGTGGTCCCAGGTCGCGGAGTGGAAGATGGCGCCGGGAAAGGTGTCGAGGCCGGGGATGTCGGGAATGGTCGGCTCGGACAGGGGGCCCGCCGCCGCGATGAGCACCCGGGCCCGGTAGGTCTCGCCGTTGCCGGTCGTCACGATCCACCGCAGCGCGGCGGGGTCCCAGGTCGCGTCGGTGACGGTCCGACGCAGCCGCAGCTTGGGCAGCACGCCCCATTCGAGCGCCGTCTTGCGCAGGTAGGCGTGGATCTCGGCCTGGGGCGAGAACGAGCGCGACCAGTTCGGGTTGGGCGCGAACGAGAACGAGTACACGTGGCTCGGCACGTCACAGGCCGCCCCGGGATAGGTGTTGTCCCGCCAGGTGCCGCCGACGTCGTCGCCGCGGTCGAGCACGACGAGGTCCTCGAACCCGTGCTGCATCAGCTGGATCGCCGCGCCGAGGCCGGAGAACCCGGCCCCGATGATCAGGGCGTCGTG
>JBBDSX010000064.1:0-7976 GCA_040904725.1 Egicoccus sp. | reverse complement strand
CCAGGTCGGTCGCGGCAGGCTCGGGAACGACGATCACCTCGTGGACCGGCATCGCTGCGCGCCTCCGACGTTCGGCGGCGACGACGCCGCCGATGACGGTGCCGAGCAGGCCGACGATCATGCCGGTGATCAGGATGCTGCCGACGACGGCGGGCCAGGTCGGACCGTCCTGCTGTTCGCGCAGCATCAGTTCGTCCTGGAAGACGAACGGCTGTTCGCGGACGTCGAGCAGTTCGATCGCGGGGAGGCCGTACTCCGGGTCGGCGGGCATGGCGATCGGGACGGCGCCGAGTCGCGGGCCGTCGGCGAGTCGCACCATGGCCTTCCACTCACCGCCGACGTTGACCGGTTCCTCGGTCACGTAGCGGCCGGGGCCGGCGGGTTGCAGCGGCAGCAGTTGACGGCCGTCGCCCTGCCAGGCGAACACTTCCCAGCGATCGGCGCCGACGGCCACCTCGGCCGGGTCCACCTCGACCACGACGTCGACGCGGTCCTGACCGACCGGGGTGGTCAACACCCGCACGTCCGCCTCCGGCGTGGTCCGCGGGAACGGCAGGGCAGCGGCGACGGCGACCACGGCGAGCGCAGCGACGAAACCGGCCGTGGACAGGCCGGCGGCCCGGTGCGTGACGACCCGACCGAACGCGCCGCCGAGCACCGCCGCGGCGATCCCCGCCACACCGGCGAGCAGCACGAAGGGCAGCAGGCCCGTCTGCCACGGGTGGTGCGCCACGACCTGCGACCACACCCACAACGCCGCCATCCCGAGCGTGGCGACACCGGTGCCGGCGCCCAGCGTGGTCGCGATCGGGCCACGGTCGCGGGCGAGGTGGAAGGCGATCTCGATCGCGACGGCCGCGCCGAGGTAGAGCGGGAAGCGGGGCACCGACAGCTCCCACGCGCTGGCGGCCATGGCCGCGCCGAGCAGTCGCAGGACGATGAAGTGGCCGGCGGCGATCAACGCGCCACCTCGACCCAACACGACCCGCGCCGCGGTCAGGGCGAACCCGGCGGCCAGGGCGAGCAGGACCGGTTGGTAGCCCTGCTGCCAGAACGGCACGCCGAGATCGAACTCCAACTGCCAGGCCGACAGCGACACCAGCGTTGCTCCGGCGAGCACCGCACGGCCATGCCGCCGCACCCACGCATCGCCAACCTCCGGCCCCGCCTCGGTCAGCAGCAACCAGCCGGCGAGTGGGCTGAACACGGCCGAGGAGATCATGGTCAGGTGCGGCGGGCTCCACATGGTGACGTCGAGGCCGTAGACGGAGTGCCAGAACTCGTCGATCCAGAAGCCGGCGACCGCCAGCGCACCGGCGCACAGCAGGCCGGCAGCGCCGAGCGGCACCGTCCACCGGCGGATGCGCCAGCCGACCGGGGCATCGCTGCGGGTGGCCAGGGCCGTCGCGACGACACCGGCGGCGCCGATGCCGGTCAGGCCGATCAGCAGGTAGAGGTGCGGCGGGCTGAGCAGGAACTCGTCGCGTCCGAGATCGATGTGCCACGACACGTCCCAGATGAACCCGGCATAGGCGATCAGCAGGGCGCCGAGGAGGACGAACAGGCCCGCGGCCGACCATGCAGGGAGGCCGGTGACATGGCCGGCACCGTCGCCGAAGCGGTCGAGGACGCGGCCGGCGCGACCACCCGCGCAGTCACGGTCGGGTGCGGCGGTGCGGACGCCGACCACGGTGAGCCACGCGAAGCCGATGGCGGCAGCGGCGAGGACGACGCCCACGTACCACCAGTCGGTGCCGAACTGGGCGAACCCCTGCCACAGTTGTTCCAGGGCCGCGCTCGACGACGTCGGTTCCATCAGGTTTCCCTCCCGGTGCCCACCGAACCGGCGGGTCGCTGCGGGGCCCGTTCTACGGGCCCTCCGGAGCTTGATGAATCCAAGCTCCGCTTATCCGACATCAAACGGTGTCACATTCTCCGATGTCTCGCAACCCGCCGATCGATCAGTGACCGACGCGCTAGGTTCACGACATGTTCCGCATCGACGAGTTGGCCGCCCGGGCGGGCACGACCTCCCGCACGATCCGCGCCTATCAGGCGCGGGGGCTGTTGCCGCCGCCCGAACTCAGGGGACGCACCGGCTACTACGCCGAGGAGCACCTGCACCGCCTGCGGCTGATCGACGACCTGCAGCAGCGCGGCTTCAGCCTCGCCGCCATCCGCCAGACCCTCGACACCTGGGCGACCGGCGGCGACCTCGGCGACCTGCTCGGCTTCGAGCACCTGCTCACCGCCCCACTGATCGACGAACAACCCGAGCGGGTCAGCCTCGAGCAGTTGCGCACCCGCTTCCCCGAGGCGGCGCAGGACCCGACGCTGCTGGCCCGGTCCGCCGAACTCGGACTGGTCGAGTTCGACGCCGACGGCCAGGGCGCGACCGTGCCGTCCCCGCTGCTGTTGCAGGCCGGCGCCGAATTGACCAGCAGCGGGATTCCCCTGCCGGTCGTGCTCGATCTGGTCGAGCACCTGCGCGACGACGCGGCGACGATCGCCGGTCGGTTCCTGGAACTGATCGACCGCGAACTGCTGCTCCCCCTGGTCGAGGGGCGCGACGACGCCCGCGACGCCCACGAGGTCCTGGTGTCGTTGCAGCGCCTGCGCCCGATCGCCATCGAGGTCGTCCGCCCCTTCGTCGCACGGGCGTTGCAGGACGCGATCGGCCAGTCGCTGCGCGAGCACGCCAAGATCCTCGACGAACGCGCCGAGGACGCCCCGGGCGCCTGACGACCCGCACACCGCGCCGTCCGTCAAGCCGGCGTGCATCCGGCGCGGGTCGTTCGTCGCTCCCGGGTGGGCATGGCATCATCGCCGGCCTTGCCTCCACGCCCGCCCCCCGCGTCCACGAAGGTCCGCCCGTGCGTCGATCCCTGCGCCTCCGTCGCTGGCAGAAGGAAGCGCTGGACCGCTTCGAGGCGACGGCGCGACGCGACTTCCTCGCGGTCGCGACGCCGGGGGCCGGAAAGACCACCTTCGCGCTGACCGCCGCCGTACGGGACCTCGCGCGACATCCGCACCGGCGACTCGTGGTCGTCGCGCCCACCCAGCACCTCAAGCACCAGTGGGCCGACGCCGCCTCGAACTTCGGGGTCCACCTCGAACCCGAGTGGGGCTCCGCCGACCCGTTCCCCCACGACATGCACGGGGTGGTCGTCACCTACCAGCAGGTCGCCGCGCAGCCACGGCCGTTGCGTGGACCGTCCGACGACGCGTTCGTGGTCCTCGACGAGGTCCACCACGCCGGCACGGAGCGCGCGTGGGGCGACGGCGTCTTCGAGGCCTTCGAACTTGCGGCGCACCGCCTGTCGTTGTCGGGCACGCCGTTCCGCAGCGACCAGAACCCGATCCCGTTCGTGGCCTACGACTTCGAGGAGGCGGTCGCCGACTACACCTACGGCTACGGCGAGGCGCTCGCGGACGGCGGCGTCGTGCGCCCGGTGTTCTTCCCGCGCATCAACGGTCACATGGAGTGGTCGACGCCGGAGGGCGACATCGTCTCGGCGACGTTCGACGACCACCTCGACCGCACGTTGTCCTCGCAGCGGCTGCGCACGGCGCTGTCCCCCGACGGCGAGTGGCTGCCCAGCGTGCTCGAGCAGGCCCACACGCAACTGACGCGGCTGCGCGAGACCCACCCCGACGCCGGCGGCCTGGTCATCGCCATGGACGTCGAGCACGCCCGCTCGATCCAGAAGTTGCTCAAGGCCCACCAGGGCGTCGAGGCCGTGGTCGCGACCTCCGACGACCCGTTGGCCAGCGAGAAGATCGGCGACTTCGCCAGCTCGCGGGACCCGTGGATCGTGGCGGTGCGCATGGTCTCCGAAGGGGTCGACGTGCCGCGCCTGCGCGTCGGCGTCTACGCGACCAACACCGTGACGGAGTTGTTCTTCCGCCAGGCCGTCGGCCGCCTCGTGCGCTGGTCCGGGGCGCTGCGTCGCCAGAAGGCCTTCATGTTCATCCCCGACGACTGGCGGCTGCGAACGTTCGCGTCGCAGATCGCCGAGCAGCGCACCCACAGCCTCAAGCGTCGCGAGGACGAGGGCCAGCAGGACCCGGTCGACCTGCTCGACCAGCTGCCACCCGAGGGCGAGGACCAACTGTCGCTGTTCGCGGCCATCTCGGCCACCGCCGTCGTCGACCACGACCCGTCGTCGATCTTCGACGACCACCACCCCGAGGACCTCGTCCACGACCCGGCCGTCGAGGACTTCACCCTCGAGATCGAGCTCAGTCCCCCGCCGCCGCGGGCCGGTGGTGGCAGCGAGTCGGGGACGACCCTCACGGTCAGCCGGACCCAGCAGAAGCGTGAGCTGCGCCAGGCCAACACCGACCGGGTCCGGATGCTCACCCACCTCACGGGACTGACCCCCGAGGTGATCAACGGCCAACTCAACCGCGAGGCCGGTATCCGCTCGATCGCCGAGGCCACGGTCCGGGACCTCCAGCGGCGGCTGCGTGCCGCCGACAAGTGGGTCGACCGGGCATGACCGTGCCGCGCCTGTCGCCCTTCACCGGTCACGTCGTGGCCGCCGCCGGGGCGCATGCGGTGGTCGCCCCGCCCTACGACGCACTCTCGCCCGAGGCGCGCACGGCGATGGCGACCGCGGACCCTCGCAGCTTCCTCAACGTGCTGCCCCCCGGGCCCGAGGCCGAGATGGACCTCGAGCACACCCTGCGGGCCTGCCGGCGCAGCCTCGACCGCCTCCTCGCCGACGGCCACTTCCGCGCCATCGACCGGCCGGCGTTGGCGGTGGTCGCGTTCGGTTCCGGCGCCGACCGTGTGACCGGCGTCATCGGCGACCTTCCCGCCGCCGCGTTCGCCCCGGTCGGGGAGGGTGGTGGCGTCCTGCCGCACGAGCACGTCGATGCCGACCGCGTCCACCACCTCGTGCGCTACCTCGAGGTGGTCGGCATCGCCTCGAGTCCGGTCGCGCTGACCCACCGTCGGCATCCGGCCGTCGAACAGGCGACCGCGACCGTGATGGTCGGCCCACCCGCCGTGGCGTTCCAGGACCGCTCCTCTGCGCCGCACGTCTGGGGCGACGATGGGGTCGACGTCGCACTCTGGCTGGTCACCGACCCCGAACAACACGACGCCATCGCCGACGCCATCGGGGCCGCCGGACGGCTGTTCATCGCGGACGGGCACCACCGGGCCGCGGCCGTCGCCGCGCACGACCCCGGGGCCGGTCGCGTGCTGTCCGCGCTGCTGCCCGCCGACCGCCTACGGGTGCTGCCGTTCCACCGCCGCATCGACGGGGTGTCGTCGTCGGTCGACGTCCTGGCGGCCCTGCGCGAACGCGGGCTCGTTCCCGAACCGCTGCCCGACGCGACCGCTCCCACCGAGGCCGGCGTGGTCCACCTCGTGGTGGACGGCCGCTGGTGGCGGTTGGACCTGCGCGAGCGGGTGCGGGCCGAGGATTCCGTCGAGGCCCTCGACGTGCGCCTGGCCGAACGCGAGCTCATCGAGCCGATCCTGGCGGCGGGCAAGGGGACCGGGACGCGACCGCGCGTCGGGGCCGTCGCCGCACCGCTCGGCCTGGCCGCGCTCGAGGGGCCCGATGCGGTCGGTGTCGCCCTGGCGGCCCCCGACATCGAGGACGTGCTGCGGGTCGCCGAGGCCGGTCGCGTGATGCCCCCGAAGACGACCTACGTCCTGCCGAAGCTGCGCAGTGGGCTGCTGGTCGTCCCCCGCTGAGGGACGGGGCCGCAACGCCACCCGACGACGACGGGCGTGGCAGGCTGGGATCGCCAAGGTTTCCGATGACAGGCGAGCAGATGGGCAACGGCCGCGTCCACGAGATCGAACAACTCACGCGCCAGACCGACGACTACCGGCGGGTGGTGCAGACCGGGCCGCACAGCCAACTCGTCACGATGCACCTGCGACCCGGTGAGGCGATCGGTGAGGAGCACCACGACGACGCCGACCAACTGCTCCACGTCGTCTCCGGGCAGGGCGAGGCGGTCCTCGACGGCGAGACGCTGGCGATGGGCCCCGGCCAACTCGTCTACGTGCCGGCTGGTGTGCGCCACGACATCCGCAACAGCGGCGGCGATTCCCTGCGGCTGTGGACGGTCTACACCCCGCCGGAACACCCCGACGGCACGGTCCACGCGACCAAGGACGAGGCGGACGCGGACGAGCACGACCACTAGGCGCTCGCGCCGCCGGGGCCACCCCGGCGGCGTACGCTGAGGACATGGACGTCGAACTCGACCGCACCCTACGGGCGCACGGACACCGTGTGACGCAGCCGCGACGCGCGGTCTGGCGTGCGTTGCAGGCCGGCGTCGGCCACCGCACCGTCGAGGAGATCGCGGACTCGGTCGCCGCGCTCGGCGAGGAGGTCGACACGGCCTCGCTGTACCGGACGTTGGCGCTGTTCGAGGAACTCGGACTGGCGCGCGTCTCACGCCTTGGCGACCGGGATGCCGGACGGTGGGAACTCGCCCATCCCGACGAGCACTTCCACCTCGTCTGCCAGGAGTGTGGCGACGTCGACCACCACGTCGGCACGCTTGTGGCGCAGATCCGCGAACACGTCGAGGGCGACCACGGGTTCGCGGCCGAACAGATCGAACTGGTCGTCAACGGGAGGTGTGCCGGCTGCCAGCAGGCGGCCGTCTCCTGACCCCGGGTGACGACCACTTCGGCTGTCGCCCGCGGGTGCCGACAATCTGAAACGACGGACGCGACAAGGGGTGGTCGATCTCGCTCGGTCCGACCTTCGCCACCACACTGCGCGCGGCCCGCCGCGGGCGGCAGTCGGCGTGGGACGCGATCTACCGCGAC
Organism: Egicoccus sp.; assembly: GCA_040904725.1. Taxonomy (GTDB): domain Bacteria; phylum Actinomycetota; class Nitriliruptoria; order Nitriliruptorales; family Nitriliruptoraceae; genus Egicoccus. Next base: position 1,165 of record JBBDSX010000064.1, on the reverse strand, counting down.
CTCGCCCCGCCCCTGCTCGGCTACGCCCGCTCGCAGAACGTGCCCGATCCCGAGGACCTCGTCGGCGAGGTCTTCCTCGAGGTCGTGCGCTCGCTGCCGCGGTTCGAGGGCGACGAGGAAGAGCGCTTCCGTGGCTGGGTCTTCACGATCGCGCGGCGACGTCTGATCGACGCGCGCCGCAGGAGCGGGCGACGTCCGGCCGACCTGACCGCCCCGGCCGAGTTGGCCGAGCGCGCCGGCGCCTACGAGGACGATCTGCCGGACCGGCTGTCCCTCGACCATGTGCGAAAACTGCTGTCGCACCTGTCCGAGGACCAGCGCGACGTGATGGTGCTCCGCCTGGTCGCCGGACTGCGGACCGCCGAGATCGCCGAGGTGACCGGGCGGCACCCCGAAGCGGTCAAGGGCCTGGCCAAGCGCGCCCTGGCGCGCCTGCGCGAGGTCGTCTCCACGCCCGGGCGCTCCGCGGACGAACCGTCCGGTGACGAGGGTCCTGCGCCCCCACGTGCGTCCGGTGGACGATGACCATGACGTCGACACGAGAGCCATGAGCAACCACGACCCCCTTGACGAGCTGTTCGGCCCGCAGGACGACCCGCGGGTCGATGCGGCGCTGCGCGCGATCGGGGACCGGCTGCTCGAGGCCCCCGACGACCTGACCGCGCGGCGCCACCGCCGGGCGATGGCCGCAGCCCGCCCGGTCGGCATACGCCAGGTGGTCCAGCGCACCGCCGTCGCCGGCGTGGCTGCCGCCGTTGCCGCGTTCGCGCTCGCGGTCGGAGGGCTCCTGCCCGGACCCGCCCAGGAGGTCGTCGCGGATCTCGCCAGCCTCGTCGGGCTCGACCTGCCCCGACCGGAGCCGTCCGGGGACGTCGTCGGCGAGCCGACCCCCTCGGGCAGCACCGTCGAGGAGATCCCCGACGGCGGCGAGGCACCATCGACCCCGGTGCCCCCCGTCCCGACGCCGTCGGCGCCTGGCGAGGGGTCCCCACCGCCGAACCCGGCCGCTCCCGGCGACACCGACGAGCGCCCGGACGACACCGACGGACGGCTCTCCGAGGCGCCGGACCGCTCCGGCCACAGGCCCGCCCGCCCCGACGAGACGCCCGGCCGCTCCGACGACGCACCAGGCCGCTCGGGTGAAGCGCCCGGTCGCCCCGCTGCC
>JBBDSX010000063.1:0-1645 GCA_040904725.1 Egicoccus sp. | reverse complement strand
TCCGGAGGACTGGCTGGTCGTACTCGACTTCGACGGCGTCCTCGCCCCGATCGTCGAGCGGCCCGAGGACGCCGCGCCGGCGCCGGGCATCGTCGACGCCATCGGCGCGCTCGCGGCACGGACCCCGGTGGCGCTGGTGTCGGGCCGACCGATCGCCCAACTCGACGAGCGGCTCGGCGTCCTGCCCGTGGTGTACGCCGGCGGCCACGGCGCCGAGCTGCGCACCGCCGAGGGCGAACGCTCCGCGTTCGTCGACCCCGACAGCGTCGCCGACGTCCTCGACGAGCTCGCCGACGAGCTCACGCGCCTGCTCGGCGACGAGGAGGGCTGGCAGATCGAACGCAAGGCGGCGTCCCTGGCCGTCCACCACCGGCGGGCGGCGCCCGCACGGCGCGACGAACTGCTGCCACGCGTCCACGAGGCACTCGAGGCGAGGCGTGACGCCGGTCCGGGCTTCGAGGTCCTGGCGGGCAAGGCCGTCGTCGAATTGCGCCCCTCGGGCGTCGACAAGGGCCGCGCGCTGGCCTGGATCGCCGATCGCATCGACGGGGCCCGGCCCCTGGTGCTCGGCGACGACGTGACGGACGAGGATGCGTTCCGCGAAGCGGACCGGCGCGATGGGCTCGGCATCCTCGTGGCCGACGCGCCGCGCGCTACCGTGGCGCGACGCCGCCTGCGCGACCCCGACGCGGTCGCCACGTTCCTGCGGGCCTTTGCTGCACGGGATGTCGCTGGCGCGCGCGACTGACACCACGAGGACGAGGTGGGACGACCCACGCTGCCGAGCCGGACCCGCGAGGTCCTGGCCGATGCAACGGCCGCGCTGCGCCCGACGCCGGTGCGCGGTGCGGTGCTGGTGGGCTCGATCGCCGTCACGCTCGGGCTCCACGTCGCTCTGCGCAGCGGGTCGGTCGCCTGGTTGCTGGTGCCGCTGATGGTCGTCGCCGGCCTCGCCGGCGGCACCCGCCAAGCGCTGCTGTACGCGGGCGCCGCCGCGCTGGGTCACGCCGTCCTCGACATCGCGTTCGGTCTGGCCGGCACCGACGTGATCGGGCTGCTGGCCCGCACCGCGGCGCTGCCGCTGCTCGCGCTGGTCGGCGAGGCCGGCGCGGACCTGACCCGAGCCCGCGACCAGGCCGTGCGCCGATCGGTCAGCGAGGACGCGGTCACCGGGCTGCTCAACGTCCGGGTCTTCTACGAGGAACTCGGCCGCCTACGCGAGGCCGAGAGTCCGTTCACGATCCTGCTCGCCGACATTCGCGGCATGCGTGCCCTCAACGAGCGGTACGGCCACCCGACCGGCACCGAGGCGGTGCGCGTCCTCGCCCACGTGCTGCGGCGCGCCGCCGGCGACGAGTTCACGGCCTGCCGTCTCGGCAGCGACGAGGTCGCCATGGTGATGGCCGGCGCCGACCGCGAGCGCACCCGCGAGGTCGTCCAGCGCGTGATCGAACGCCTGCACGACGAACAGGTCGTGCTCCCCGACGGCGAGTGGTTCGAGGTCCATGCCGCCTACGGGCTGGCACGCTTCCCCGAGGACGGTCTCGACGAGGTCGCGGTGCTGCGCGCCGCGGACCGGGCCAAGGAGCGCGCCAAGGCGGCCGGACTCGACCACGTCGCATCGGCCGACGGTTCCGTCAGCTAG
>JBBDSX010000062.1:0-9985 GCA_040904725.1 Egicoccus sp. | reverse complement strand
CTAGGCTCGTGGGTCAGGCCCCGTCCGTCTCCGGTTCCCCCGGAGCCCACCTTGCCGAAGGAGTCTTCGTGCCCCGCGTCGAGCTCAGCTCCGAACCGCTCGCAGCCAGCCCGGCCGCCATGCTCGCCGTCGCCGCGTACGCCGGTGACGGCGACGACGCCGCGCCGGTCCCCGCAGGCGGCGCCGCCGCGCTCGGCGAGGCCGTCGGCATCGACCTGGCCGCCGAGTTGGCCACCGTCGGCTTCCAGGCCGGCCCCGGTGAGGTGGTGCGCATCCCGACCCGCGGCTCGATCCCGGCCGCGACGGTCCTGGTCGTCGGACTCGGTAAGGCGGACGACGTCACCACCGACCGGCTGCGCCGTGCCGCCGCCGCGGTGGCCGGGGCCGCCGAGCGGGTGGCGACCATCGCGACCGACCTGCCGTCGGCGCTGCCCGACGGCGCGACCGAGGACACGGTCGGTGCCGTGGTCGAGGGGCTCGCGCTCGGCAGCTACCGGTTCGGCCGCTATCGCACGGAGGCGCCCGGGCACCACCTCGAGACGGCCACCCTGCACGTCGCGGACGCCGACGACTTGCGGGCCGCTGCCGACCGCGCCGTCGTCGCGGCCGACGCAGCCGTCTTCGCCCGCGACCTGGTCAACACGCCACCGCAGGACAAGCGTCCACCCGCGCTCGCCGAGCGCATGGTCGAGACCTTCGCCGGGACCGACGTGCAGGTCCGCGTGCTCGACGAGCAGGCCCTCGAGGAGGGCGGCTACGGCGGGATCCTCGGCGTCGGGCAGGGATCGTCCGAGCCCCCGCGCCTGGTCGAGCTGACCTACGCGCCCGAGGGCGCGACGCGCCACGTGGCACTCGTCGGCAAGGGCATCACGTTCGACACCGGCGGCATCTCGCTCAAGCCGTCCGAGTCGATGGAGACCATGAAACTGGACATGGCCGGCGCCGCGACGGTCGCCGCCGTCGTCCGCGCGGCCGCCGAGATGCAACTGCCGGTGCGCATCACCGGTCTGCTCGCCCTGGCCGAGAACATGCCGTCGGGCACGGCGACGCGGGTCAGCGACGTCCTCACGATGAAGGGCGGCCAGACCGTCGAGGTGATCAACACCGACGCCGAGGGCCGCCTGGTACTCGGGGACGCGCTGGTGCACGCCTCCGAGGCACAGCCGGACGCGATCGTGGACATCGCCACCCTCACCGGCGCGGCCGTCGTCGCACTCGGTGAGAAGATCGGTGTGCTCATGGCGTCCGACGACGACCTGGCCGGCGCGATCCTCGACGCGTCGTCGCGGACCGGCGAGGTGCTCTGGCGACTGCCGCTGGCCAGCGAGCAGTACGGCGACCGGCTCGAGGGATCGATCTCCGACCTGCGCAATGCCGGCAGCCGGTCGGCCGGGACCATCTTCGCCGGGCTGTTCCTGCACAAGTTCGTCGGTGACGGGATCCCGTGGGCCCACCTCGACATCGCCGGGGTGGCCTGGACCGCGGAAGCCGACGGCTACCACGCCAAGGGCGCCACGGGTGTCCCCGTGCGCACCCTGCTGCGGTGGTTGCAGACCGCATGAGCGGGTTCGTCCTGCTGGTCAACCGGGCGGCGGGCAGTTCCGAGGACGCCGTCGTCGACCAGGTCGCGCTGATGCTGCGCACCGCGGGTCACGAGGTCGAGGTCAGCGCCTGCGGAAGCCCCGACGACGTCGACGACGTCGTGGCGTCGGTGGGCGAGCGCACCCTGGTCGTCTGTGGCGGTGACGGCTCGCTCCACGTCGCCGTCGGCAAGCTGCGTGCCGCCGACCGGCTGGATGTCCCGGTCGGCCTGGTGCCGCTGGGGACGGGCAACGACTTCGCCCGCGCGGTCGGGGTGCCGTTGGAGGACCCCGAGGCGGCGGTCGAGCACCTGCTCGCCAACGTGGCACGGCCCATGGACCTACTGGTCGGCACCGACGGCCGAGCCTGCGTGAACGCGCTGCACCTCGGACTCGGGGCGACCGCGGCGGCCCGCGCGGACGCGATGAAGGACACCCTCGACGATCTCGCCTACCCGCTCGGAGCGATCCTGGCCGGCCTGACCGCCGGTGGGACACCGGTGCGGGTCGAGGTCGACGGCGATGTCGTCGCCGACGGCGCGGCCCTGCTGGTCGCGGTATGCAACGGCACCGGCTTCGGTGGCGGCGCGAGGATCGCACCCGATGCCGACCCGTCGGACGGGTTGCTCGACGTCGTCGTGGTCCAGGCCATCGGGCCCGTCGCGAGGGCGGCGTTCGGCGTCGCACTGCAGCGCGGCACGCACCTCGACCGTGACGACGTCGTGCTCGCTCGCGGCCGCCAGGTCACCGTCGAGGGCGACGGGCTGCGCGACGACGTCGACGGCGAACTCGGCGAGCCGGGCGACGCTGCCAACGGCTGGCAGATCGACGCCGGCGCCTGGCGGTTCGTGGGCTGACCGACCGTCAGGCCGAGACCGGCGCCAACTTCTCGATGAAGCGCTCGCGGTCGACGAGGACGCGCCGGTGACGGATCTTGGCGACGGTCGTGCCGTCGTCCTCGACCATGACGTTGAACTCGAGACGGCGGCCGTGGTGGCCGATCAGCGTGGCGTGGGCGCACACGGTGTGGCCGACGGGGGTCGGCTGCAGGTGCTCGATCTCGGCCCACGAGCCGACCGAGGTCTGACCGTCGGGCAGGTCCTCGCAGATGGCGTCCACACAGGCACCCTCGGCCAGCGCCAACAGGGCAGACGTCCCCAACACGGGCACATCACCCGAACCGGCGTGTTCGGCGGTGTGCTCGTCGGTCACCGTCAGGCGGTGGTCGGTCTTGAGCCCGGGGTCACAGCGCCCCATGTCGTCCCTCGTTCGATCGCTTGTTCGCCGCCAACCGGCGGACCCACGGAGGGTAGCGAGCGGGTGGACGCACGCCGACGTGGCGCCTCCCGGCCCTGGTCGGGTACCGAACGGTCACCGGCCAGCGGGTCAGCAGTGGGGTGGTCGAACGGCCCGTCGGTCGCAACCTCGGCGCTTTGGGACGGGGCACGGTGCCTGTGCACAGGTCGCCGTCGGCGCACGATCCCTGCCAGCGCGGCCGACGACCGGCGGCGACGGCACAGGAGAGCGCCATGACCCACCCACCGAGCGACCCGAACCGCCCGCCCGAACGCGAGCGCGAGATCATCGTCACCGACGGCGGACGTCGCGGTGGCGGCGCCGGCACCGCCATCGCCGTGATCCTCGGCGTGATCGTCGCGGTCGTGCTGCTGTGGATGCTGTTCACCGGCGTGTTCACCGGCGATGGTGATTCCGTCGACGTGGACATTCCCGACGAGGTCGACGTCAACGTCGACGCCGGCGACGGTGGCGAGGGCTAGCACGCGGCCCGCTTCGGCCCGTCACGGCGCACGGGCGCCCGGTCCGGTTGGACCGGACCGGGTCCGTGCTGGCAGGCTGCGCGCTCACGGCGGCCCCCGCGGCCGCCTCTGCCGCGCCCGGCCGCTCCCGGCCACACCCATCGGGCGCTCGTCGCACCGAGGAGTCGTCGCCCGTGGAGGCCCCTGCCGCCGTCCTCGCGCTCGTGCTGGCCATGACCGCCGTCGGCGGTGCCGGCCTGGTCTGGTTCTTCCCCACCTGGGGGGCCGTCCGGCACGGTTACGAGATTCTCAGCACCGTGCTGGTCGCCCTGCTCGCCTGGGGTGCCTGGGGTTCCCTGCGTGCCCCGGTCCGCACCCTCGAAGGCAGCGCCCAGGCCGGCGACGGTGACCTCGCCCTGACCCTGCTGCTGGTCATGGCCGTCTGCAGCGTCGTTGCCGCGCTGGTGCTGGTCCTGCCGGTCCCGCCGCTGCTCGCGCGTCTGGTCGGCGGCGCCGGGACGCTGGCCGGCCTGGCCTCGTTCGTGCCGTTGGCCGCCATCCGCGCCGCCCGCGACGGTGCCGGCGGCCTGCCGCAGGGCGTCGCCGAACTGGTCCTGGGCGCGCTGCTGCTCGGTGGGATCTGGGCCGGCATGGTGCTCGGTCACTGGTATCTCGTGGAACGGCGCCTCACCAACCGCTACATGGTCGTGATGGCCTGGGCCAACGTCGCCGCCGTGGTCGCCGGGGTCGCGTCGGTGCTGCTCTCGGGCCGCAACCCGGCCCCGTGCGAGGACCTCGCCGGCAGCGCGTTCGAGACCTGCGCCCGCACCTTCTCGCCGATCCTGCGCATCGGGTCCATGACGTTGATCCTCGGCCTCGGGGTCCTCGCCCTGATCGCGCTGATCGCCGGCTTCAACGTCAAGTTGGCCCGCGAGGGCGGCCGCAGCATCCAGGCCTCGACCGGCATGTTCTACCTCGCGGTCATCCTCGCCCCCGCCGCCGAGTTCGCCGCCAAGGTGAGGTTTTACTGAGCAAGCGTGGCGAGGAGGGCACCGTCGTCGAGGGGGAGCAGGGCGGTGGTGAACCGCTCGTCCTCGGCGAGGTCGTCGGCCAGTCGCTGCAGGCTCGGTGCGCCGGCCGCGGCGCCGGTGACCACGAGCATCCCGCCCGGGCGCAGCAGACGGGGGGCGTGGTCGATCGCGGCGGCCGTCGCCGCCGCACCCGCCTGCGCCAGCACGAGGTCGTAGCCGCCGTCGGCGAGCCGGGGCAGCACGACCGCCGGGTCGCCCACGATCGCGCGGACGCGGCCCGTCAGGCCGGCCTCGGCGATGGCGGCCGCGGCGCGCTCGTGCTGGTCCCGGTCGCTCTCGATGCTGGTCAGCGACCCGCCCTCGGCCATCCCGGCCAGCACCGCCACCGCGCTGTGTCCGCCGTCCGAGCCGATCTCGACCGCCGCGCGCGCGGCGAGCGTCGCCGCCAGCACCCGCCACAGGTCTCGCAACGCTGCGGACGACGGGGATGCGGGCACGATCACACTCCTGGCCGGGGACTACGGCGCACGCTACCGCGGTGTGCGTCGGGCGCACCCGGCCTGGGGGGCCGGCCGCCGCGGTCGACGGGTTGCAGGTGCCCACTTCGTCGCCTCCGGTGGTTATCCTCGGCCGGTCCGTCCGGACACCTTTTTCCTCGAGGAGCACCGTGCCTCAACGCTCGTTCGCCGACGCCGTCTCTGTGCGCCCCATGCCAGAGGCGGCCCGTGTACACGACGACCTCGTTCGTCGTGACACGCCTCCGGCGACCCCGGCGCCGCCCCGCCGGCACGGCCCTGTGCCCGTCGCGCCCGGTCAGCCGGCGCCGACCTGGGACGAGATCGCCGAGCAGTACGGCGACATGGTCTACACCATGGCCTACCGCCTGACCGGTGACCGCGACGAGGCCCGTGACCTCGCCCAGGACGTGTTCGTCCGCGTCTACCGCAACCTCGACCGCTACCAGCCCGGCACCTTCGAGGGGTGGCTGTACCGCATCACCAAGAACCTGTTCCTCGACCGGGTCCGGCGGCGGACACGCGTCCGGCTCGAGCCGCTCCCCGACGAGGAGTGGCGGCAGCCCAGCGAGTCCGACCCCGGTCCGCTCGAGACCATCGAGGCCGGCGTCCTGCGCGGCGACCTCGAGACCGCACTGGACGAGCTTTCCCCCGGTTTCCGCACCGCCGTCGTGCTCTGCGACGTACAGGGGCTCAGCTACGAGGAGATCGCCGAGGCGTTGGGCTGGCCGATCGGCACCGTGCGCTCCCGCATCCACCGCGGCCGCAAGGCGCTGCGCAAGGCGCTCGAGGCGGAGGTGGGCCGTGGTTGAGCGACACGTCAGCGGCGACCTGATCTCGGCGTTCCTCGACGACGAACTCGACGAGCCGCGCGCGATGGCGGTCACCCACCACCTCGCGGACTGCGACACGTGCTTCGCCGAACTCGAGGACCTGCGTCGCACACGCGAGGCGTTGCGCCGCTGGGCGGCGATGCCGGCGCCCGTGGTCCCACTCGGCGGGATCGAGCGGCCCGGCCTGGTGCACAAGGTCTCGCGTGGCCTACGCCTCGCCTCGGCCGGCATCGTGGCGACCGTGGCACTCGTCGGCCTGGCCTACGTGCTCGGCGAGGACCGCGGCGACGTCGTCCCACCGGCCGACCTGTTCCTCATCGACCATCTGGCTCGCACGGGCGACGGCCCGCTGCCCGCCCCCTACGGCTACGACGGCCGGTGAGGTTCCCGCTCGCCGCCACGGCGCTCGTCGTCGCGTTGCTGGGCCCCCAGACGGCGGCGGTGGCCGCCGTCGATCAGGCCGTCGATCAGCAGGACGCGCCCCCGCCGGCGGTGTCGGGCGCCGGGGTGTTCTGGCTCGACCGTGCCCTCGCCGCTGCCCGCGAGGTCCCGCACACGGGCCGGCTCGTGGTCGCGTCGTTCAGCCGTGAGGGTCCCCAACTCACCGAGGTACAGGTCACCCGCGGCGTCGACGGTGGGCTGACCGTGGCCAAGGAGGGCGGCTGGGAGGTCGGTCGCGTCGGCCAGGAGGCGTTCCTGCGTTCCTCGGGGACGCTGCTGCGGCTCGGTGGGCTGGAGCAGCGCGCCGCGATCGACCTGGAACGACTCGTCGGCAAGTACCTGATCGAGGTCCAGCCGCAGCGCACCGAGCTCGACACCGGGATGACCCGGGTGCTCGAGTTGCGCGAGCACGACGGCGACCGGGCCCGTGAGGTGCTCTACCTCGACCTCGAGACCGACCTGATCGTGCGCCGCGAGACCTACGACACCGAGGGCGAACCGATGCGTGTGGTCGCCTACAGCGACCTCGAGGTGGTCGACGCCCGTGTCGTCGCCCCCGATCCCGAGGGGCTCGAGGTCGAGGCCTTCTCGCTGTCGTCGGCCGACATCGCCGAGATCGAGTCGCGCGGATTCGTCGCCCCCGCCACGCTGCCGGGCGGCTACGTCCTGCAGAGCGGATTCGAACGTCCCGAGGCCAGCGTGCCCACCATGCACCTGGTCTACAGCGACGGGCTGTACACGCTGTCGGTCTTCGAACAGCAGGGACGGATGTCCACCGCCGCCCTCGAAGGTGCGACCGAGTTGACCGCCCCCGGTGGGGGAGCCGTCTGGCGGCTGCCCGGCTCCGAACCCCGCCGGGTGATCTGGCGCGGCGACGAACGCACCTTCACGGCCATCACCGATGCCCCGGTCGATGAACTGCTGACCGTCGTGACCGGTTTGCCCAATGACCCGGCGCCAAGCATGCTGGGCCGCCTGACCCGCGGGATCAGCCGCGTCGGACGCTGGTTGTGGCCGTTGGACGGCAGCGAGTGACGCGAAGGCGAGACCGCCGGTCTCGAACATCAGGGCCGAGCTGGTCTCGACAGGAGTGGACGTGAGCTACGACCGCGAGGAATGGCGTCGCCCCTGGCGCGGCGACGACACGCCGGCGCCCGCCGTGTCGCCGTTCGCGGCCGAGCCATCGTCATCCGCGGCTGATCCGTCAGCGTCCGCGGCCGAGCCGTTCACGCCCCCGCCGTCCGCCGTCGAGTCGACCCAGCGGATCTCGTCGACGACCGAACCGATCGCCCGCTACCCGCAGCCGCCACCGGCCGCCTGGGGCGAGTCGTCGGCCGGTCCGGGGTCGCCGGCCGGCTCGGTGCGCCCGCCCGACACGACCGGCACCGTCGAGGCACCGGCCCGTCGCGGTCGCGGTCGTGGCGGCCTGCTCGCGCTGCTCGCCGGCCTGCTCGGCGCCGTCATCGGCACCGTCGCCACGCTCGCACTGCTGCTGCCCCGACTCGACGCCGACGCTCAGGCCGATGCCGAACCGGGGTCGGTGTCCGCCCCGAGCATCGAGATCAACGGCGAGCCCAACCAGGTCGTCCCCGCCGTCGCCCAGGCCGTCACCCCGTCCGTGGTGACCATCGACATCCTCGGCGGGGGCGACGTCCCCGTCGGGGCCGACGACGGCCTCGGTTCCGGCGTGATCTACCGCTCCGACGGCTACATCCTGACCAACCACCACGTCGTGCAGAACGCCGACTCGTTGCGGGTCCGCCTGTCGAGCGGCGACATCCTCGAGGGCGAGGTGATCGGTAGCGACGAACTCAACGACCTCGCGGTCGTGCGCGTCGACCGTGACGACCTGCCGGCCGTCAACGTGCGCGACACCAGTGCCGAGCCACTGATCGTCGGTGAGCAGGTCGTCGCGATCGGCTCGCCCTTCGGCCTGCAGGCCTCGGTCACCTCCGGGATCATCTCCGCGCTCGACCGCCAACTCCGGGTCGAGGGGGACGAGGCCGGGCTGGTCATCCCGTCGGTGATCCAGACGGACGCGGCGATCAACCCGGGCAACTCCGGCGGTGCGCTCGTCGACGCACGCGGGCGACTGCTCGGCATCAACACGGCGATCCTGACCCGCACGGGAGCCAGCCAGGGCGTCGGGTTCGCGGTCCCCGTCGAGCAGGCCATCTCGTCGGCCGACCAACTCATCGAGCAGGGGTTCGTCGAGCACCCGCTGCTCGGCGTCTCCGGTCTCGACGTCACCCCCGAGGTCGCCGAGGAATTCGGCCTCGAGGCGCCCCGCGGGGCCCTGGTCGACTCGGTGCAGGAGGGCACCGGGGCGGACGAGGCCGGTATGCGCCCGGGGGACATCATCATCTCGATCAACGGCAACCCCATGGCGTCGATGTCGGAGTTGGTCGCCGAGGTGCGCCGTCGCCAGCCGGGCGACACCCTCGAACTCGGGGTCATCCGCGACGGTGAGGAGCTCACCGTCGCGGTCACCCTCGGCGAACGCCCGCGCTGATGCCGGGCGTCCAGGAACTCATCGTCATCGCGGTCGTCGCGCTGCTCGTGTTCGGCCCCGACCGCCTGCCCGACCTCGCCCGCAACGGCGCGCGGCTGCTGGCGCGGTTCCGCACCGAGACCCAGCGCGGTCTCGACGAGTTCAAGCGCGCCGCGGACATGCAGGACCTCGACCGGGAACTGCGCGGCATCAAGCAGGAACTCGACGACACCAAGCGGGCGATCACGCGCCCGCTCGGTGGTGCCGCCGGCCGCGGCTCGCGTGCCGGCGCCGCGGTGTCCGGTCCGGCGCCACGCGCCGCGGACGACCCGCCCCCCTTCGACCCCGAGGCGACCTGATGCAGGCCCGTGCACCACTGCCGACCCCGCAGGTCGGACGCCGGACGCAGGTGGCGGCGCTGCTCGCCGTCGTCGCGTCCTACATGGCCGTGCGGTCGGGACACTCGGCCGACCTCGACCGACGGGCCGCCAAGGCGCTGGCCTACCCGCTCGGCCGGCACGTCGACCGCGTGGTCGGCGCGGGCACCGACCTCGGATCGGTCTACGGCCTGGCCGGCGTCGCCGGCACCCTCGCGATCGCCGGCCGCCGGCGCGCCGCCGTCGACCTCGCGCTCGCCGGCCTGGCCGCGTGGGGCGCCGCCCAGGGGACCAAGCCACTCATCGGACGCGAGCGGCCCTACGTGGCCGGTGACGCCCACCGCATGGTCGCCGTCCCCGCCGGTTCCTCGTGGCCCAGCGGTCATGTCGCCGTCGCGTCCGCCATGGCCAGCGCGCTCGTCCCGCACGTCGGCCGTGGCCGGCGTCGCTGGCTGCACCTGGGCAGCGCCGCCGTGGCCGTCTCGCGCTGCTACGTCGGCGTGCACCACCTGACCGACGTCATCGCCGGCTGGGGCGTCGGCACCCTGGCAGAAGCGGCGACCCGCGGGCTGCGCCGCGGGTCGCTGCAGTTGTGGCGGTCCGCTACGAGACGCTGAGCGGCAGCGACCGGCCGACGATCGAGGCCTTCTTCGCCGCGATCTGCTTCGCGACCTCGGTCATCGCGATCGAGGCGGGGACGTCGGGATGGGCGAGCACGAGGGGCAGGCCGGCGTCGCCGCCCTCGACCAGCCGGGGATCGATCGGGATCCGGCCCAGCAGTTCGGTGTCGAGCGCCTCGGCGAGTTCCTGCCCGCCACCCGAACCGAACAGGTCGTGGCTCGAGCCACAGTCCGGGCAGGTGAAGCTGGCCATGTTCTCGATGACGCCGGCCACCTTCATGCCGGTCTGCTCGGTGGCCTTGCCGGCCCGCAGGGCGACCTTCTGGGCCGCCTGCTGCGG
>JBBDSX010000061.1:0-1668 GCA_040904725.1 Egicoccus sp. | reverse complement strand
ATCGCCGAGCGGACGTCGGCGGGGGAGTCGAGGAAGAGCTGCTCGGTCAGCGCGACGGCCGATGGCGGGGCGTCGGGTCCGAGCGCGATGTGGCTGATGGCACGGTGGCTGACCGGCGATGGGCCGTGCGGCAGCGGCAGGCGTGACGTGAACGCCCGCAGCCCGATCGTGTCCGCGACGAGCTTGGCGACGCCGAGCTCGGTGAAGAACGTCGAGGTGAGTTCGTCGACGCCGGTGTCGGCCAGCACCGCCCCGTGCACGCGGTCCTCGACCGGTCCGTCGTGTTCGTCCGCCCAGGCGATGATGCTCATCCCGCCCATGGAGTGGCCCACCAGCAGGGCCTGCCGCCCGGCAGGGACGCAGGCGCCCAGGACGGCCTCGAGGTCGGCGCCGAGCGCCTCGGACGAGTAGTCGCCGTTGGCTGGCTTGGCACTGGCGACGTGGCCGCGCTGGTCGTAGGCGATCACGCGGTGGTCGGCGGCGAGGTCGCGCATCTGGTGGATCCAGAACCGCACACCCATGCCCCAGCCGTGGGCGAACACCACGATCGGCCCGTCGACCGGTCCGGCCTCCCAGACGGCCAGTCGTGTGCCGTCGCCCGAGACCACGGTCCGGCCGATGCCCGGCAGCGCGGCGTGGAGGATGTCGCGTTCGGGATCACGTTCGAGTTCGGCGAGGTTGCGACGGCGGGTGACCTCCCAGGTCGCGGCCGCACTGGCGATGCCGGCCAGGCCGACGACGGCGCCGGCCCACTTCGTCCGCATCCTGACCACGCCGCCTCCTCGGATCGCCCCGCACGGCTGCACGGGCTGCGCCCCGAAGGAGGCTATCCGCCACCAACCGGTGTCACGTCGCCGGCTCCCCGTCGCCGGTCGTGGAGGTGATGACGTCGAGGAGGTCGTCGCCGTAGCGCTCGAGCTTGGTCGGGCCGACGCCCGGACAACCGGCGAGTTGGCGCAGCGAGGTCGGCTTACGGCCCGCGATGACCTGCAGGTGCCGGTCGTGGAACACCAGGTAGGCCGGGACGCCCTGCTCGGCGGCGATGCGGGTGCGCCACTGCCGGAGTGCCTCGTAGAGCCGGTCGTCCATCGGCGGTTCGTCGGTCTCGACCAGGCGTCCGCCGAATGCCCCCCCGGGGCCCACCACGCCGGCGTCACCCAGCCCACCGGTCGCACGGCCGGCCGCGACCCGGGTGGTCCGGGGCGCCGGTCCGAGCGCGGCGCGCTGCCCCTCGACCTCGACCTCGACGCCGAAGGGCAGGCGTACGGCGACCGGCGAGCCGCCGTCGTCGATCTCGAAGGTCACGTCGGACGCATCGACGCCGACGACCCGTGCCACGAGTCCGCCCGACAGCGTGCAGGCCAGGCCGGGCTCGGCCACCACCCCACCATCGGGTCGCCGGGTCGGTGCCACCCCGGCAGGCACGGCCGCAGCGGACCGGTCGGTCGGCACCGCATCGCCCGGCTTGGCGAGGTCGGACACGAACGGCGAGGTGCGCTCGCGGTCGGCGACGACGTCGACCCGCCGACGGCCGCGGGTGATCGCGACGTGGAAGACGCGACGCTCCTCCTCGACGTCCTCGGACAGGCGGTGGGGGAACAGCCCGGCCGAGGCGGCGAACACCACGACGTGGTCCCACTCCATGCCCTTGACCCGGTGCACCGTCGA
>JBBDSX010000060.1:6882-10128 GCA_040904725.1 Egicoccus sp. | reverse complement strand
GAGGCCGTACTCGACCGCCTCGGCGCCGGTCATCCAGAAGTCGCGGTCGGTGTCCACGCGGATCTGCTCGACCGGCTTGCCGGTCCGGCCCGCCATGATCTCGTTGATGCGCTCACGCATCCAGACGATGTTCTTGGCCTGGATCTCGATGTCCTTGGCGGTACCGCGGGCCCCGCCGAGGGGCTGGTGGATCATGATGCGCGAGTTCTCGGTCGCCGAGCGCGTGCCGGTGCCCGTGCACAGCAGGAACGCGGCCGCGGAGGCGGCCAGGCCGACGCAGCGGGTGTTGACCTTGCTCTGCAGCAGGTTGATCGAGTCGTACAGCGCGAACATGCCGGTGATGATGCCGCCCGGCGAGTTGATGTAGAGCGTGATGTCCTCGTGGCTGTCCGAGTCCAACGCGAGCAGTTGCGCGACGAGTTGGTCGCCGTTCTTGTCCTCGAGCGGGCCCTTGAGGAACAGCTTGCGCTGCTCGAAGAGCTTGTCGTAGACGCGGCGTGGGCCGCCGAGCAGCGCCTCGAGGTCGGCGGGTAGTTCCGGTGCGTCATCGGGCACGATGCAACCTTCGATCAGGGGCGGCGGTGCCGGGATACGGCGGGTCGCCGATGGTAGCGACGGGCCCGCCGACGACCGCCACCTTGAGCCGTCCGACCGCAGGGCCTACAGCAGTTCGGGCCGGTCACGTTCCTCGGACATGCCGATCGGACCCTCGGTGATGCCGTGCAGGAACTGCTGGCAGGGCGCGTACCACGAGTTGAACATGTCGTCGACCTTGCCGAAGGCGACGAGGTTGCGGCGGAACAGCATGCCGACGTAGTCGGCGACCTGCTGGGCCGACGGGATGTGGTGGGTCACGATGACGATGGTCGAGCCGAGTTCCCGGACGATGTCACGGGCCAGATCGTTGAGGTAGGCGGTGCGGACCGGATCGAGCCCCGAGTCGGGTTCGTCGAACAGCAGGATCTCGGGCTCCATGACCAGCGCCCGGGCCAGACCGGCGCGCTTGCGCATCCCGCCGGAGATCTCGTCGGGCATCAGGTCCGCGGCTCCCTCGAGACCGACGAGTTCGAGCTTCTCGAAGACGATCTGCTTGATCTCCTTCTCCGACTTGCTGGTGTGCTCGCGCAGTGGGAAGGCGACGTTGTCGTAGATGGTCATCGAGCCGAACAACGCCCCGTCCTGGAACAGCACCCCGAACGTCTTGCGCACCTCGAGCAGTTCCCGGCGACGTAGGGTGGGGATGTTGTTGTCGCCGACCCAGATCTCGCCGCGGTCGGGGGTGAGCAGGCCGATCAGGTTGCGCAGGAACACCGACTTACCGGTTCCGGAAGGGCCGAGCACGGTGGTGATCTTGCCGCGCGGGAAGTCGATCGAGATGTCCTCGAGCACGGTGTTCTTGCCGAACGACTTGGTCAGGCCCCGGACGCTGATGACCGGGTCGTCGACGACGGTGTTGCCCGGGAACACCGGGTCGGCGTGCTTGTCGTAGTCGGCCGGCGGCGTGTGCAGGGCGCCGCCGCCGAAGCCGATGCCCGCGCCGACGGGCTCGAAGTTCTCGACGTAGTTGACGACGTCCGGCATGCGACTGCCTCCGGTTCTCTCGGTGGGCTACGGCCCCGTGTGGCTATCGGGTGGTGTTGACGAGCAGCAGGTCGGTGGGGACCTCGTGGGTGATGCGGTTGGAGACCGAGCCGAGCAGCCGGGACGGCCCCGACATGCCCTTGTTGCCGATCACCAGCAGATCGAAGTCGCGGGCCGCCGACTGCAGACCGCGGGCGACGTCGCCCCCGACCGCGACCTGGCGCCCGACCTCGCCGTCGAGGCCGGCGCTCGCGGCCGCGCGCTCGAGGATGCCGCGTCCCTTGTCCTCGTCGCGGGCAACCGTGAACAGGACCGGGGAGGCGTCCACGGCGGCGGCCAGCGCCACACCCCGCCCGACGGCGACACCGGCGGTCTTCGAACCGTCGGTGGCGAGGCCGACGGTGGCCCAGCCCGATTCGGGGTCGGAGCCGGCGCCGACCAGCAGCAGGTCGAGGGGGCTGTGATGGGTCAACTGGTGCGGCACGTTGCCGACCAGACGCTCGCCGGCGTCGTTGAGGCCGGCGGTGCCGACCACGAGCAGCCCATCGGGGTAGCGGTCCGCCACCTCGAGCAGAGCGTCGGCGGGCGCGCCGATCGGCTGTAGTTGGCGTACGTCCTCGACCCCGGCCGAGCGGGCGACCGCGGCGGCGTCGGAGGTGGCCTCCATGGCCCAGTGCGACTCCTGCGAGGCGGCGTTGCCGCCGGGGTAGCGCGACTCCTCGGACAGCGGGGGCGGGTCGTCGAGATCACGCTGCCACGCGGTGATGATCACCAGCGGTGCCCCGAGGGCCGCGGCGACGCGGCTGGCCGCGGCGACGGCACGACCGGCGGTCTTCGAACCGTCGGTGCCGACCAGGACGTGGGAGTAGGTGCGCTGGCTCATCCTTCGCCCCCGCCCGGGGTCGCGGTGGCCGACTGCGAGGCGTCGACGAGCAGTTCGACCTCGTGGATCAGCCAGTCGCCGTCGGCGTCCTCGAGCAGGATCCGCGCGTACCGGTCGGTGGTCTCCTGCCCGGCGTCGGTCGTGATCCGCTGGGTGACGACCGCCAGCACCTCGGCGCGGGACGCGAGGTCCGCGGTCTCCTCGTCCGACAGCTCGGGGTCGGCGCCGAGCCACTGCACGTAGACGCCGTCGACGTGGCCCTCGCTGCTCGCGCCCAGGTCGCTGATCGCGGCCATGTCCTCGGTGCCGCCGAACAACGCCTCGACGTCCTGTGCGAACGCGTCCGTGCCACTGTCGCGCAACTGGTCGCGGGTGTCGGTCATGCCGTCGGCCGCGTCCCAGTTGGTCAGGGCGATGGCGAAGTCCTCGGCCGCGGTCTGCACGGCGGTCCGTTGCCGCTGCTCACCCGCCAGTTCCTGCCACCGCCAGGTCGCGACGACGGCCACGGCCAGGGCCAGCACGACCAGCACCCACGGCAGCACGGCGCGCGCCGTCGGCCCGCGGCGCGGCCGGGAACCGCCGGTCGCGTCGTCGACCGGACCCTCGCCCGTGTCGGCGTCCAGGGATGACTCAGTCCGCACTGCTGTCCCTTCTGCGCAACCAGATCGCCATGCCCCCGAGTGCGGGCAATGCGAGCAGGCCGATGATGCCTGCAACAGTGGCCGCAAGTCGATCATCGCTGTCGGTCGACGGGTCCGTGCTCTCGAGCGCGACCGGTGTCT
>JBBDSX010000060.1:0-6782 GCA_040904725.1 Egicoccus sp. | reverse complement strand
TCGCCGTCGTCGGAGCCGTCACCGGCCGCGCGGTCTTCCTGCTCGTTGTCGCCGGCGCCCTCGGGGCGGGTCTGTTCGTCGTCCCCCGTGTCGACCCGCTCGGCCTGGGGCGCCCAGTCGATCGGCGGGGCCGTGTCGTGCGGCGCCTGAACCTCGTCCTGCCGGACCGCGTTGACGCCGAGTCCGAACGCGTCGGAGACGCAGGCCGCGCCGGGCTTGGTCGCCGGGGTCGCCGCGAAGTCCTCGTAGAAGGTGGCCTTCTGCATCTCGTCGGCCACCAGGTGGACCCGGATCCAGCCGAGGCCGGTGTCGGGTGCGTACTGGCCGATGATGCTGAAGCCGTCCTGGAAGAAGTAGCGGTGCAGGGTCAACGACTGCTCGAGTTCGTCGAGCTTCGATTCGTAGGGGGAGGGGGCGGCGCCCTCGTAGGTCGTCGGACCGAGCAGCATCTCGTTGAGGTCGGTCACGTCGCGCATCAGGCACTCGAGGTTGGACCGGTTCGCCACCACGAAGTCGCCCGTGCGCTCCATCGCCGGGGTCGCGGAATCGAGCAGGGCCTCGACGTTGGGGCGTTGTGCGGCGAACAGTTCGGTCAGGTCGGCGCCGCTGTCGAACACCGAACGCAGTGAGTCGCGCTGCTCGCGCAGCACGGTGAGCACGGCGTCGGAGGAGTCGATCAGCCGCTCGAACTCGGGCAGGCCGGCGACCAGGGTGGTCTGCAACTCGTGGCTGTCGCGGTTGAGCATCCGGAGGCGTTCGCTGCGCCCCTCGAGCGCGACCGACATCTCGTGCACGATCGTGCTGACCTGCTCCGGTTCGAGGTGGCCGAGCAGGTCGACGGTCTCCTCGAGCAGGAAGGGCACCTCGGCGGGCACGATGGCCTCGGTCGGCACGATCGTGGACCCCGGTTCCGCGGCCTCCCAGTCGTCGGTGGTCGGCTGCAGGTCGACGGCCTGCTCGCCGATGGGGGAGCGGCGCAGCACCTTGGCGACGGCGGGATCGGGCACCTGCTGGCTGCCGTCGATCTTGAGGGTGAGCAGGACGCCGTCCTGGGTCACCTCGACGTCCTCGACCTGGCCGACCGCGCGGCCGAGCACCGTGACCTCCTGGTCGGGCAGCACGCCGCCGGCCTCGGGCATCGGCACCCGGATCGGATAGCTGTCGTCGAACAGCACCCCGGTCACGAAGGTGAGGAAGGCCCCGACCGTGACCAGAGCGGCGAAGGCCATGATCCAGACCAGGTTGGCGACGATCCGGCGGTTCATCGGCGGTTCTCCGCGTCGGTCTCTTCGCGGCAGACATCCATGTCGTCGTAGCAGGCCTCGCTACGGGGACGGTCCGAGGGGTACTCGCCGGGCTGGCCGGGGTTGGGCGGATCGCAGGCACGCGAGGGATCGCCGGGGGTGTCGTTGACGCCGCAGACCACGAAGTCGAGCCACACCTGTGCCATGTGCCGCCCGGTGCCCTGCTCGAGGACGATGCCGTTGGGCACGTGGATGTTGTGGCGGGGCAGCCAGGTCAGCAGGCCTTCGAGCGCGCCGTCGACGGCCGTGATCTGGGCGACCAGGATGCGCAGCCGGCGGATCGCGTCCTCGGTCTCGGTGCGGTGTTCGGCCATGATGCGCTCACCGTTGACCGACAACTCGGTCAGGTCGACGAGCGCGTCGAGCAGGCGGTCGTCCTCGGCCTCGAGGACCTCGGACGCGTCACGCAGGGTCG
Source organism: Egicoccus sp. (assembly GCA_040904725.1). Lineage (GTDB taxonomy): Bacteria > Actinomycetota > Nitriliruptoria > Nitriliruptorales > Nitriliruptoraceae > Egicoccus. Next base: position 5,063 of record JBBDSX010000060.1, on the reverse strand, counting down.
CCAGCGCCTCGGCGTTGAGTTCGGCGTCGGGCTCCATCGTGGTGGTGAAACGGTCGAGCGCGTCGATGAGCTCGACGAGGTCGTCGCTGTTCTCGCCGTAGGCGCCGACGAATCCCTCGACGTCGCTGATGAACTGGCCGAGCAGGCCACCCCGGCCGCCGAAGGCGACCGCACCGGTCTCGATCGCGGCGTAGAGCTGGTCGGTGGCGAGCATGGACAGCACCCGGTCGCCGGAGCTGACCACGTCCTCGAAGTCGGTCACGACCCGGGTGTCGGTCAGGTGGGTGCCGTCGGTCAGCTCGCCACCGTCCTCGAGCGGACGCAGGTCGACGTAGCGCTCGCCGAGCAGCGAGGTGCGGTCGAGTGCGGCCTCGGTCCGGGCGGGCAGGCCGGTCTCACGCTTGACCTGCATGGTCACCATCGCGCGTTGGTCGTCGGCCAGTTCGATCCCGGTCACGAGCCCGATCGGGACGTCGCCGGCGCGCACGTGGGCGTCGGTGACGAGGTCGCCCACGTCGTCGAAGGCCGCCGTGAGTTCGATCGTGTCCGAGCCGCCCGGGTTGCAGCCCGCGGCGACCAGCGCGAGGACGCCGAGCAGGGCGAGCAGGGGGAGTCGTCGGAGGCGCATCATCGGTCGCCCTCCCCGCCGCCGAGCAGCCCGTCGACCAACCCATCGTCGTCCTCGGACGGCTGCGGGTCGGGTTCGTCCTGCGGCGCTTCGGCGCCGGGATCCTCGGGATCGCCGTCAGCGCCCGACTCCTCGGCGTTCGCGAGCAACTCCTCGAGCACCGCGTCGCCGGCCGGCGTGTCGCTTTCCACGAAGCCGGCCAACGCCTCCTCGATCGGTGTCGCCTCGCCGGACTCCGGGCACGGGATCATCGGGGGCGCGCAGACGAGCCCGCCGAGCAGGTCCTCGACCAGCTCGAAGGCACAGGCCTCGTCGGGCAGGCCGGCGGCCAGGCAGATGCCCTGCAGGCGGAACACGATGCCCTCGGTGAGCGCCGGCGCGAGCGCGAACAGCTGGTCCTGCAGCGGCAGCATGTTGCGGTCGCGGTCGATGATGCGCTCGGCGTGGCGGAACAACTCGGCACTGCCGAGCACCAGCATCGAGACGTTGTCGAGGTTGCGCTGAGCGGTCCGGCCGACCCGGGTGAGCGTGGCGATGTCCTGTTCGAGCACGTCGGCGTTGGTCTCGAGCAGGCCATCGAGTTCGCCGGTGAGGTCGACCAGGCCGCGGAGGGCGCCGTCGAGGTTGTCGGCGTCGTCGACCACGGTCGTGGCGAGGGCGTCGAAGTCGTTGATGATGCGTGCCAACTGCTGGTCGCGGGTCGCGAGGGTCTCGTTGAGGTCGGACAGCCGGGCGGCCAGCGTGATCAGTTCGTCGTCGTTGTCCTTGAGCACGCCGATCGCCTCGTGGGCCTGATCGATCGTGCGTCCGAGTTGTTCGCCCTGGCCGTCGAGCACCTCGGAGAGGTTGTTGACCAGGCGGCCCATCTCGGTGCCGTCGAGGCCGCCGACGAACTCGCCGAGACCCTCGAGGACCTCGTCGAACTCGTATGGGACGGTCGTGCGGTCGACGGGGATGACCGTGCCCGGCTCCATCGTCGGGCCCGTGGTGTAGGCGGCGAGTTGGACGTAGCGCTCGCCGAGCAGGGACTCGGGCACCACGATCGCGCCGGAGTCCGCCGGCAGTTCGATGTCGCCGTCGATGCGCATGACGACGTCGACGGTCGGCTGGCCGGGCTCGACGCGGATGTCGGCGATCCGGCCGACGTCGATACCGAGGACCCGGACCGGGGAGCCCGGGAACAGGTTGTAGGACCGGGTCAGCTGCGCGGTGACCTCGTAGGGCGCGCTGCCGCCCAGCGCGCTGCAGCCGCTGGCGAACAGGGCGAGGGCGAGCAACAGGGCGAGCATCCGGTGCTTCCTCATGCGTCACCACCTCCGAGGCCGCCCAGGAACCGTTCGAGCGTGTCGCGGTTGGTCAGGTCGTCGGTCAACTCGTCGAGGTCGGGCGGCGTCGGCGGGTCCAGGGGCCCGGCGGGCCGGTCGTCGCCGTCCTCGGCCGGCGGGCCGGGCTCGGGGCTGTTGCCGGGATTGTCGATGTCCTCGCACCGCGGGTCGGGGCCGAGCAGGTCGGAGAGCGCGGCGTCGAGCGCGCCGTCGCACTCGAGCAGTGCGCCGACACCGACGCTGCCGAGACCGGTGACGAACACGTTGCCCCAGCTCGGGTTGTCGATCCGGGCGTCGCCACCGGAGACCCCGATCGAGGAGAAGCCGTAGAACGACACGCCGAGGTAGGCCAGCGAGTGGGCGAGGTCGACCTGGTGGGCGTCGATCAGCTCGAGGTCCTGGTGGAACGAGGCGAGGACCCGATCGAGTTGCTCGCGGTTGTCGCCGATCAGTGACGCCGTCGCCTGCGACTGCGAGGCCGTGGTCTCGAGCAGCCGGGAGATGTCGGCGCGGCGCTGGACGAGGCGGTCGAGGACGCTGCCGAAGTCGTCGATGATGGCCACGATCTCGCGGTCCTTGTCGGCCGCCGCGTCCACCAACGTGTTGGCGCGGGCGAGCACGGTCTTCAGGTCCTCGCGCCGCTCGGACACGATGCGGGTGACGTCCTCGACGCCGCGCAGCAGGCGTTCGACGTCCTCGCGGTTGCCCTCGGTGACGTCGGCCAGCGAGGTGGTCAGCTCGCGCATCGCCTCGACGTCGACGCCGGTCAGCAGTTCGGTGGCCCGGTCGCCGATCTCGGGCAGGTCCACCGGGGTGACCGTGCGTGCGAGCGGGATCACGTCACCGTCCTCGAGCAGGTCCGACGACGTCCCCGGGGTCAGCGCGAGGCCGCGCTTGCCCAACGTGTTCGACAGGATCACCTCGGCCAGCGAGTCGGCGGGCAACGCCGGTGCGGTCGACGAGAAGCTCACGCGGGCGATGTCACCGTCGATGTCAACCGACAGGACCTCGCCGGCGCGGTGGCCGGCCACGTACACGAAGTCGCCGGACTTCAGGCCCGCCGCGTCGGCGAACTCGGCCTCGTAGGTGTCGCCCTTGACGAACATGCCGGCGGTGGCACCCATCGCGAACAGGGTCCCGACCGCGAGCACGGCCACGACCGCCAGGCCGATGAGGGTGTGGTTCTTCTCGAGCAACATCAGCCGTCACCTCCGCCCAGCAGTTCGTTGAGTGCCGACGGTGACGAACGCGACGAGCGGCCGCCTTCGCGCGGGTAGGCGGCCCCGCGTTCGGTCGAAACGACCTGGTCGGCGACCGACGCCCCGACGGCCCGGATGTTGAACCACTGACCCGTGCGCGAGATCAGGTGGTAGCCGAGCACCCCGCGCGGCGAGGTCTCGAGGACGGTCTCGAAGCCCTCGCGGTCGGACGCGAGCACGGTGGTGAGCTCCTCGACGGCGTCGATCGTGCCCTCGACGTTCGCCCGGTTGGTCTCGACGAGGTACTCGAGTTCCTCCTGGCCGTCCGCGATGGCCACGATGGCGCGTTCGAGTTCGTCGTTGCGCTCGGACAGGGTGCCCGACACCTCGGCGAAGCTGTCGAGCAGTTCGCGCAGGTCCTGCTCGCGGGCCGCGTAGGCGTCGAGCACCGTGGCCGAGTTGCGCAGCAGCGAGTCGATCTCGGCGTCGCGGCTGGCGATCGTGGTGGTCAGGTCGGCGCCCTGCTCGATCAGCGAACGGACCTCCTCCTCGTTGCCGACCAGGCCTTCGGACAGCCCCTGCAGCAACTCGTTCTGCAGTTCGGGGGCGAGCGACTGCATGAACGGGCCGAGGCGCTGCAGCAGCGAGCCGAGGTCGGCGGGGGAGCGGGTCTGCGCGACCGGGAACACGTGACCGGCGGCGACCACCTCGCCCTGCCCGCCGGGCTCGACGTAGAGGAAGCGCAGGCCCATGACATTGCGCCAGCGGATGGTGACGTTGGAGTCCTCGGGCAGTGCCACGCCGTCGCGGACGCTGAACTCGACGCGGGCACGGCCGCCGGGCAGGTGCTCGATGCCGGTGACCTTGCCGACGGTGACGCCCGAGATCTTGACGTCGTCGTTGACCAGCAGGCCCTGCACGTTGTCGAAGTCGGCGGCGTAGCCGAGCCGCGACTCGAAGGAGATGTTGCCGATCATCACGACCAGCCAGGCGGTGAACGCCAGGCACATCAGGCTGAAGACGGTGAACTTGAGCAGCGGATGCGATGCGTTCACCGTTCCACCTCGCACTGCTCGGGGGTGTCCTCGCCGAAGACCTCTTCGAACTCGAGGCACAACAGCTTCACCGGGTCGAACGAGGACTCGGGGTCGATGAAGATGCGGAAGCCGGCCCACTCGGTGCCGTCGTCGAGCAGCGTGCCGCCGCTGCCCATGGCCCGGGCGTACAGCCCGATGCCCTCGACGAGGCTGCCGATCTGGTCCTGGTTGCGTTCGATGACCTCGCCGACCGGCTGCTGGGTGGTCAGGAAGTCGCTGAGCACGGCCTCCTCGGCGACCAGGAACTCGTTCAGCGTGCGCGAGAACCGTGAGACGGCCTCGAGGTTGGCGCGCAGGTCGGCGTGACGCTCGGTCAGCACGCCGGTGGCCTCGGGCATGGCGCGGTTCATGCGGGTCAGGTCCGGGGTCGCTGCGGTGAAGGTGTCGGCGACCACGGTGAGGTCACGCATGCGCTCGAGGGCCTCGGGCGCGGTGCGCTGACCGAAGGCGGCCAACTGCTGGCCGAGCTCGAGGTTCTTGGCGAACACCTCGCCCTCGCCGCGCTGGTCACCCAGCACGTCGACGATGGTGGCCAGTTCGCGCTCGTCGATCGCGTCGAGGAAGGGGTCCATGACGGCCAGCACCTCGGACAGCTCGGTCGGTTCGCGCGAGGCGACGAGTTCGTCCCCGCCGGCCAGGTGCGGCTCGGCCTCGTAGGCCTCGTCGGGGAACGACAGCTCGATCTGCTTCTCGCCCAGCAGCGTCTTGGCGGTCACGACCAACTCGAGGTGCTCGGGGCCGGGCAGGCGAGGCTCCGGGTCGAGGGTCATGTCGGCGTAGGCGATGCCGTCCTCGTAGCGGACCTGGTCGACCT
>JBBDSX010000059.1:0-1679 GCA_040904725.1 Egicoccus sp. | reverse complement strand
TCGTAGATGAACGCCCAGACGACGCTGGCGCCGACGAACGAGATCGCCATCGGCAGGAAGATCAGCGACTTGGCCAGGGACTCGCCGCGCTCGAGCCGGTCAGCGAGGGTGGCGAAGACCAGGCCGATGCCGACCGCCAGGCCCGGGACCACCACCATCCAGGCGAGCGTGTTGCGGACCGATCGGCGCAGCGACTCGTCGGTCCAGATGCGCGCGAAGTTGTCCGCGCCGACCCAGGTGTCGCCCCGCGGGCCCTGGAAGCTGAGGATGATGGTTCGGATCGCCGGGTAGAGCAGGAAGATGGCCAGCAGGATCAGCGCCGGGCCGACGTACATCCACGGTCGAACCGTCTCCTGCCAGTCCGACGGCAGCGCGTCCGCGAACCGGTCGAGCAGCAGGTACAGCGCGAACACCCCGACCGTGCCGATGGCCAGCGCGACCACGACCACGATGGCCCGGTTCGCCTCGGTCGTGCGCATCCACTCGAAGGCGAACAGCGCGGCGACGGCGAGCAGGACCAGCAACCCGGCCGCAACCGCGAGGCGGGCGGGGTTGGCTCGCGCCGGCCTCGGAGGCGCCTGACTGGCGGTCTCGTCCCCCCCCTCGGCCTGCGTCGTCGGGGGTGGCGGTGTCGTCGACACGGCAGCTCTCCCTTGTCACGTCGCGGTGCACGCTAGTCGTTCCGACGCGGCCGTCCCGGGTTTCCCGGGACCCGCCGGCGGCGGCAGTACAAAGGGTGGGGGCGCCACCGAAGCGGCGCCCCCACCCGTGTTCAGCAGTGGGTCACTCGGCCGGCCAGCTGGCCTCGACCTCGGCGAACAGCGGCTCGATCTCGCCGCCACGCATCCACTCGTTCATGGCGGTCCAGAACGAGCCCGAACCGACCTGCGGCGGCATGAGGTCCGACGCGTCGAACCGGGCCGTGCCCTCACGCAGCGCGTTGAGGGTCGAGTCGGCCGAGGTCGCCACGACCTCGTTCTCGTAGCAGCTCGCGTCGGTGTTGACGTTCGGCGAGATGCGCGCGACGCCTTCGTAGCTGCCCTGGGCGCACTGGGCCTCTTCGCCCGTGAAGACGTTGATGAACTCGCGCACCTCGGGGGCGTCGCGGAACACCACGGCCAGCTCGCCGGCGATCAGGGCACCCTCGGTGCCGTTGATCGACGGGAACGGGAACACGCCGTAGTCGGTGCCGAACTCCGACCCCTCGGGGAAGAAGTTGGTGATGAACGAGGCCTGACGGTGCAGCAGTGCGTCCGGCTCGTCACCGATGATCGCGGCGGGGATGTCACGGAAGTCGATGTCGGGGATCTGTGCCTTGTCACCGACGACCCAACCCTCGCCTTCGAGGACGTTGTTGAAGGTGTTCGCGGCCTCGACGATCGCCGGGTCGTCGAACGGGATCTCGTGGTTGACCCACGCGTCGTAGGTGTCGGCACCGGCCTGGCGTAGGACGATGTCCTCCATCCAGTCCGTCGCCGGCCAACCGGTGGCGTCGTCGGACCCGGTCCCGATGGCCCACGGCGTGTAGCCGTCGTCGACCATCTGTTGGGAGAGCGTCATGAGCTCTTCCCAGGTCTCGGGAATCTCGTAGCCCTCGGCCTCGAAGACCGGGATGTTGTACCAAACCAGCGACTTGAAGTTGACGTTGGTCGGGATGCCGTAGTGCTCACCCTCGTACT
>JBBDSX010000058.1:0-10184 GCA_040904725.1 Egicoccus sp. | reverse complement strand
CTCCCTCCCGGGGCCCACCAGGCCGTGGTCCTCCCTCCCGGGGCCCACCAGGCCGTGGTCCTCCCTCCCGGGGCCCACCAGGCCGGCGTGTTCCCACGGGGCATGGACCGCGGACACCGCGAGGTGGGCGAGTTCCGGGACGTGACGCCGCACGTAGGCGCCATCGGGGTCGTAGCGACGTGCCTGGGCGACCGGGTTGAACACCCGGTTGGGTCGCGAGTCGGTGCCGGTGCCGGCGGCCCACTGCCACTGCGCGAAGTTGTTCGCGAGGTCGCCGTCGACCAGCCAGTCCATGAAGTGCCACGCACCGAGGCGCCAGTCGACGTAGAGGTGTTTGGCGAGGAACGAGGCGGTCAGCAGCCGCACCCGGTTGTGCATCCAGCCCTCGGTGCGCAGTTGCCGCATGCCGGCATCGATCACCGGGATGCCGGTGCGGCCCTGCTGCCAGGCGGCGAAGGCGTCCTCGTCGAGGTCCCACGTGTCGCCCTGGGGTCGCAGGTCGCGCCGCGGCAGCGACGGGTTGGCGGCCAGCACCTGGGTGTTGAACTCGCGCCAGCACAGTTGACGGACGAACGCGTCGTGGCCGCGTCGGCGCCGGTCGAGCCGTGCCTCGACGACCGTCGGGGACAGGCAGCCGAAGTGCAGGTCGGCCGACAGGCGTGACGTCTGCGCATCGAGTCGGTCACGCGTGTCGTCGTAGTCGCCGATCCCGTCGTCCTCGAACCAGGTGCGGAGCCGTCGCTGGGCGGCGCGCTCGCCGCCGGTCTGGACGTGAGGCGAGCGGGCGCCGGCGACCAGGTCGTGCCAGTCGGGCAGATCGCCGGGGACGAGGTCGGCCGGGACCGGGACCCGGTCCGGGGCGGGGACGGGCGTCCGCCGCGCCGCCGCCTCCCAGCGGCGCCAGTACGGGGTGAAGACCCGGAAGTGGTCCCCACCACCGGCGGGCCGGACCGCGCCAGGGTCGACGACGGTGACCCCGGGGTGTTCGACCACCTCGACGCCGCTCCCCCGCAGCGTCTCGCGTAGGTGACGGACACGCCGGTTGGCGTAGGCGCTGTGGTCGGCGGACAGTCGGACCCGGTCGGCGCCGGTGGCGGTGCACACCGCGGCGACCTCGGCGGCCACGTCACCATGCCGGACGACGAGGTCGCCGTCGCGCGCACGCAGCGACGCGCGCAGGTCGGCGAGCGCCTCGAGGAGGTGGCCCACGCGGTTCGGGGCGGCGTAGCGCGAGGCGAGCATCGAGCGGTCGAGGACGAACAGCGGCACGACCGTGTCCGCCTCGGCGAGGGCCGCGGCCAGGGCGGGATGGTCGTCCACGCGCAGGTCGCGTGTGAGCAACACCACGGTGGTCGACACGCGATCCCTTGGGTCGGTCCGGCACTTCGTCGCCGGGTTCGTCGCGGCGTTCGTGACCGGACGGTTCGATGACCCGGACCGGAGCGGTCACGGGGCGGGGCTACCGTGCCACGGATGAGCGAGACCAGCGTGACCGACACCCCGGCGGACGACCCGCTGACGCCGTTCAGCGCCCCGGTGCGGACGTGGTTCTCGACCACGTTCGCGGCACCGACCGGCGCGCAGGCGCAGGGCTGGCCGGCCATCTCGTCGGGCGAACACACGCTCATCCTCGCCCCGACGGGGTCGGGCAAGACGCTCACGGCGTTCCTGTGGGCGATCGACCGGCTGATGACGGCGCCGGTGCCCGAGAAGGACCAGCGACTCCGCGTCGTGTACGTCTCGCCGCTGCGGGCGCTGGCCGTCGACGTCGACCGCAACCTGCGGGCCCCCATCGAGGGCATCCGCCTGGCCGCGGAGAGAACCGGTGAGACCGTCCACCGTCCCACGGTGGGCGTGCGCACCGGCGACACGCCCGCCAACGAGCGCGAACGCATGCGGCGCACGCCGCCCGACGTGCTGATCACCACACCCGAGTCGCTGTACCTGATGCTGACCTCGCGGGCCCGCGAGTCGTTGCGCAGCGTCGAGACGATCATCGTCGACGAGATCCACGCGATGGCGCCGACCAAGCGCGGCAGCCACCTCGCGCTGACGCTGGAACGCCTCGAACACGAGGTGAGACGCGGTGGGTTGGCCGACGGCGAGCCCGAGCGCGCTGCGCCGCAGCGGGTGGCACTGTCGGCCACCCAGCGGCCACTCGACGAGATCGCGCGGTTCCTCGGCGGCCAGGAGGACGGCACGCCACGGCCGGTCACGATCGTCGACGCCGGGGTGCGCAAGCCGCTCGAGTTGCAGGTCGTCGTCCCGGTGCAGGACATGGCCGACCTCGGATCGGAACTGCCGGCCGAGGGCGCCCTGCCACTGTCGGGCGGCCCGGCGGCGGCCGGCCCGTCACGCCGCTCGATCTGGCCGGCGGTGCACCCACGGTTGCTCGACTTCGTGCTCGAGCACCACTCCACGCTGATCTTCGTCAACGCGCGTCGCCTCGCCGAACGGCTCGCCGCCAAGCTCAACGAACTGCACGCCCTGCGCGAGCACGAAGCGGCCATGCGGGCACAGGGCCTCGAGGGCGCCGACCTCGAGGCCGCGCTCGACGACTACGGCCGCTCGCGCGACGCCCCGCCACCGGAACTGGTCAAGGCCCACCACGGCTCGTTGTCGCGCGAGCGGCGTCTGGCGATCGAGGACGAACTCAAGTCCGGGCGACTGCGGGGCCTGGTCGCGACCTCGTCGCTGGAACTCGGCATCGACATGGGCGCGGTCGACCTCGTCGTGCAGGTCGCCTCCCCCGGCGCCGTCAGCCGCGGCCTGCAGCGCATCGGCCGGGCCGGCCACCAGGTCGGTGAACCCTCGCGCGGGGTGCTGTTTCCGAAGTTCCGCGGCGACCTGGTCGAGACCGCCGTCGTGGTGCAGCGCATGCACGCCGGCGAGATCGAGTCGACCCGGTATCCGCGCAACCCGCTCGACGTGCTCGCCCAGCAGATCGTCGCCATGGTCGCGATGGACGAGTGGGCGGTCGCCGACATCGCGGCGCTGGTGCGCCGGGCCGCACCGTTCGCCGAGTTGTCCGAGGACGTGCTGCACGCGGTGCTGGACCTGCTCGCCGGCCGCTACCCGTCCGACGAGTTCAGCGAACTGCGTCCCCGGATCGTGTGGGACCGTGTCGCCGGCACCGTCCGCGGCCGGGCAGGCGCGCAGCGGTTGGCGGTGACCAACCCCGGCACGATCCCCGACCGCGGCCTGTTCGGCGTGTTCCTGCCGGACGGCACGCGCGTCGGCGAACTCGACGAGGAGATGGTCCACGAGTCGCGGCCCGGCGAGACCTTCGTGCTGGGCGCGTCGACCTGGCGGATCGAGGACATCACGCACGAGCGCGTCGTGGTCACGCCGGCGCCGGGTGAGCCCGGCAAGCTGCCGTTCTGGCACGGCGACGGGCCCGGCCGCCCGGTCGAACTCGGCCGCGCGATGGGCGTGTTCCACCGCGAGGTGCTGGCCGCGGCGCAGTCCGACCGCGACGCCGAGGTCGCACGGCTGCAGACCGAGTCCGACCTCGACCCCTGGGCCGCCGACAACCTCGTGGCCTACCTCGAGGAGCAGGCCGAGGTCACCGGCTCGCTGCCCGACGACCGCACCATCGTGGTCGAACGGTTCCGCGACGAACTCGGTGACTGGCGGGTGTGCCTGCTCTCGCCGTTCGGGGCGCAGGTCCACGCGCCGTGGGCGATGGCGATCGAACGGCGGCTGCGCGCGGTGGGCCTCGATCCCGAGATGCTGTGGGCCGACGACGGCATCGTGGTGCGCCTGCAGGAGGCCGAGGAGGAGATTCCCCTCGAGGAGTTGGTGCTCGATCCCGACGAGGTCGAGGCACTGGTGGTCGAGCAACTCGCCGGCACGGCGCTGTTCACCACGGTGTTCCGCGAGGCGGCCGGGCGGGCCCTGTTGCTGCCCAAGCGCCGGCCCGGCCAGCGCACCGCGCTGTGGCAGCAGCGCCAGCGGGCCGCCGACCTGCTCCAGGTCGCGTCGCGCTACCCGAGCTTCCCGATCCTGCTCGAGGCCACCCGCGAGTGCCTGCAGGACGTCTTCGACCTGCCCGGCCTGCGCCAACTGCTGGCCGACCTGCAGTCGCGCAAGGTGCGCCTGGTCACGGTCGAGACCGCGTCCGCGTCGCCGTTCGCCCAGTCGCTGCTGTTCGGCTGGGTCGGTCAGTACATGTACGAGTACGACGCTCCCCTGGCCGAGCGCCGCGCCGCCGCACTCGCCCTGGACGCCGACCTGCTGCGTGAACTGCTCGGCGGCGACGAGTTGCGCGACCTGCTCGACGCCGACGTGCTCGCTGCCCTCGAACGCGAACTGCAGCACCTCGCTCCCCTCGACATCGACGTCGCCCCGGACGCGGGGCGCGAGGAATCCGCGGCGCTGGACCGTCGGGCACGCGACGCGGACGAACTGCACGACGTGCTGCGCCGGCTCGGTGACCTGACCGCCGACGAGTTGGCCGAACGCTCGCACGCCGACCCCGCGCCGTGGCTGCGGACGCTGACCGCCGAACGGCGCGCGATCGAGATCCGGCTCGGCGGCGAGGCCCGCTACGCCGCCGCCGAGGACGCCAGCCGCATGCGCGATGCGATCGGCGTGGCGCTACCGCCGGGGCTGCCGGCCGCGTTCACCGACCCGGTCGACGACCCGCTCGGCGATCTCGTCGCCCGCTACGCCCGCACCCACGGGCCGTTCACCTCCCACGAGACGGCCGCCCGTCTGACCGTTCCGGTCGAGCGCGTCGAGGCGACGCTGCACTGGCTGCAGCGCCAGGACCGCGTGCTGCTCGGCGAGTTCCGACCCGGTGGCGTGCAGCGCGAGTGGGTCGACCGCGAGGTGCTGCGCCGGCTCAAGCGGCGCTCGCTCGCGGCGCTCCGGTCCGAGGTCGAACCGGTCGACGGTGCGAGCCTCGGACGGTTCCTGCCCGTGTGGCAGCAGGTCCGCGCCGCGTCCGGCCGGCCGCGGCGCGGGCTCGAGGCGCTGGTCGAGACCGTCGCGCAGCTCCAGGGGGCCCCGGTGCCCGCCTCGGTACTCGAGGCCGACGTCCTGCCGGCCCGCATCGAGGACTACCGCCCGAGCGACCTCGACCAGTTGATCGCGGCCGGCGAGGTGGTCTGGCTGGGCGTCGAACCGCTCGGTGCCAGCGACGGGCGCGTCGTGCTGTGCTTCCGCGACCAGGTCCACCTGTTGGCGCCCGCACCGGCCGGGGAACCGCCCGCGGACGAGGTCCACGACGCGCTTCGTGCGCACCTCGCACAGCGGGGTGCGTCGTTCTGGCCGGAGCTGTTCGCCGCCTCCGGGGTCGCCGACCAGGACCTGGTGCTGTCCGCGCTGTGGGACCTGGTGTGGGCCGGCGAGGCCACCAACGACACGTACGCGCCGGTGCGTGCGCTGCGGGGCACGAAGCGCTCGTCCGCGACGCGCGCCGGGGGTCGTCCGCGGCCCGGTCGGCTCACCCGGCTCGGGCCACCGTCGGCCCAGGGGCGCTGGTCGCTGACGGCCGAGCTGCTGCAGCCGACCCCGACGGCGACCGAGCGCGCCCACGCGCTGGCCGAGCAGTTGCTCGAACGTCACGGGGTGTTGACCCGCGAGGCGCTGCGGGTCGAGGCGGTGACGGGCGCGTTCAGCGCCGTGTATCCCGTCCTCAAGGCGATGGAAGAGGCCGGCCAGGTACGGCGTGGCTACGTCGTCGCCGGCCTCGGAGCGGCACAATTCGCCGCTTCTGGCGCGATTGACCGCCTCCGGTCGCATCGTGACATCCCCGACGAGGCGCCGTCGGCGACCGCCGCGGACGGCCGCGTGGTCCTGCTCGCCGCCACCGACCCGGCCCAGCCGTACGGCGCCGCCCTGCCGTGGCCACCGACCGCCGGACGACCTGCCCGGGCCGCAGGTGCCCACGTCGTCCTGGTCGACGGGGCCCCGGCGTTGTTCGTCGAGCGGGGCGGCCGCAGCCTGGTCACCTTCGATCACCCCGCGCCACCCGGACAGTGGCTGGCGGCACTGACCTGGTTGGTCCAACCCGGCCGGCTGCGCAAACTCGAGGTCATGCGGGTCGACGGCGAGCCCGTCCACGAGTCGCCCGAGTGGGTCGCGGCGCTCGAACTGGTCGGTTTCTCGCCCGGATATCGCGGATTGACGCTGCGTACCTAACCGGCGTGCGTCGGGCGGACCGGCACGGAGGGCGGGTGCCGGGTGCTCGCATTGGCGCGTCCATGGGTTCTATGGTGCCCGACCGGTCCGCTCCCGGATTCGAACAGAAGGAGACAAGTCATGGCGGAATCGCTGATTGTGCAGAGCAAGGTCAAGGAGGCCGTCAAGGGCCTCGAGCTCCGGATGGACTCGAGCCTGCCCGACGCGCTGAACGAGAAGATCAGCAAGCTTCTCCAGGACGCGGCAAAGCGCGCCAAGGAGAACGGTCGCGGCACGCTGCGTCCCTACGACCTCTGAGTCGTCCGACGGCGCGGACCCCGGTCCGTGCCGTCAGCGCCGGCAGCACGCCGGCCAACACGACCGAGCCTCCCGCGATGCGGGGGGCTCGTTCGTTGTCCGGCCGGACCGCTCGTTGCCGGGCCTCGTGTCCGAGGCGTCGCCCTACGCTCGCCGCATGCCCGAGGGAGACACGATCCATCGCACCGCGGCCGCCCTGCGTCCCGTGCTGCTCGGCAAGACGCTCACGCGCGTCGAGTTACCGCGCCAGCGTCCGCCGTTGCCCACCGTCGGCGCGACCGTCACGCGGGTCGAGGCGCGTGGCAAGCACCTGCTGATCCACACCTCGGACGGCCTGGTCGTGCACACCCATCAGCGCATGACCGGCTCCTGGCACGTCTACCGGCCCGGTCAGCGCTGGCAGAAATCGCCACGTGCCGCCCGCGTCGTCCTCGGCGTCCCCGGTGTCGTGGCGGTCTGCTTCGCCGCACCGGTCGTCGAGGTCCTCGACGCTGCCGACCTCGCCCGGCACCCCGCCTTGCGCCGACTCGGCCCGGACCTGTGCGAGCCCGAGCCCGACCTCGACGACGTCATGGCCCGCCTGGCCGGACACGATCCCGCCCGCGCGGTCGGCGAGGTGCTGCTCGACCAGACCGTCGCCAGCGGCATCGGCAACGTCTACCGCTGCGACGTGGCCTTCCTGCACGGCCTCGATCCGCGTACGCCGGTCGGCACGGTGGCGCCGGCGGTGCTGCGGGCGACCTTCGACACCGCGGCACGGTTGCTGCGCGCCAACCTCGGCCGCGGCTCACGCACGACCATCACCGACGCCTCCGACGGGTCGCTGTGGGTGTACGGCCGTGGCGGGCACCCGTGCCGCCGCTGCGCCACGCCGATCGCGAGCGGCCACCTCGGCGAGCACCAACGCCTCGTCTACTGGTGCCCGACGTGCCAGCCGCCCGGCAGTGCCGGTGTCGAGACACCCCAGGCCCCGGTCGCCAAGCCCTGAGGACGGCGGCCGATGGCGTCGGTTTCCCCCGAACGACAGTCGGCCCTGGGTAGGCTGCCCGGTCATGACCACCGGAACGGCCCCCTCCACCTCCTCCTCCGGCGCGCCGCGGATCCCCGCGGATCGTCTGGCGGCTTGGCGCGCGTTCCTCGAGGCGCACGCCCGCGTGACCGAGGTGCTGGCGCGCGAACTGCGCGACGAGGTCCAGTTGCCCCTGGCCTGGTACGACGTGCTCGTGCACCTGCAGGAATCCGAGGACAACCGGCTGCGCATGCAGGAGCTCGCCGAAGCCGTGTTGCTGTCCAAGAGCGGACTCACCCGCCTGGTCGACCGGATGGAGTCCGAAGGCCTGGTGCGCCGGGCGGCGTGCACCGACGACCGGCGTGGCACGTTCGCCGAGCTCACCCCGCAGGGCTTCGAGCTGTTGCGTTCGACCGCACCGACCCACCTGCGGGGCGTGGACACCCACTTCACCTCGCTGCTCGACGACGCCGAGGTCGAGGTCCTCACCGCGGCCCTGCGTCGCATCGCCGAGGGCGCCACCGACGACGACACCTGAACCGTCGGTGCGCCGGGACACGACGAACGCCCCGGCGCAGGTGCGCGCCGGGGCGTCTCGTCACCCCTGACCAGGGGTTGGGTGCTCAGGCCTCGGTGGGCGCCTGGGCGAGCTGGTTGCCCCGTGCCCGGGGCGCTGCCCGGGCGACGAGGGCCTGCACGGTGCTCAGGCCTCTGCGGGAGCCTGGGCGAGCTGAAGGTCGATCTCGACCTTGAGCTTGTTGCCGACCAGGACGCCGCCGGTCTCGAGCGCGGCGTTCCAGGTGATACCGAACTCCTCGCGGTCGATCGTGGTGGTGGCGGAGAAGCCGGCCTTGTCGTTGCCCCACGGGTCCTTGATCATGCCGAGGTAGCTGACGTCGAGCTCGACCGGGCGGGTGACACCGCGGATGGTGAGCTCGCCGGGGATGACGTACTCGCCGCCACCGACGTCCTTCACGCTGCTCGAACGGAAGGTCAGGGTCGGGTGGTTCTCGACGTCGAGGAAGTCCTCGCTGCGCAGGTGGCCGTCACGGTTCTCGTCGTTGGTGTCGATCGACGCGGCCTGGATCGTGACGTCGACGGTGGAGTTCTCGAGCTGGTCGGCGACGACGATCGTGCCCTCGTACTGGCTGAAGCGGCCGCGGACCTTGCTGACGACGAGGTGCTTGGCGATGGCCTCGATGCTGGAGTGGGACGCATCGACGACCCAGGTGCCGGCGGTGGGCAGCGTTGCGGTGGCGGTGGTCATGGGGTGGTCCTTCTGATCGGGTGGCGGCGGGAGTGCCGGGGTGACGGGTACGCGGGTACATGGCATCATTCGGAGCCGATGTAGTTGCGTATGCAAAGAATAACGATACTTGAAGCTGCAACCTTCCGCCACGCTCGAAAGCGCGCGTCATCCGCGCACCCCCGGCGCGTCACCGGCCCGTCGGCGTTGCCCGGGAAACGCGGTTCCCCCTGCCAACCGCTAGCGTAGGAACCAGTTCACGCGCGCTCGCCCGACCAGGAGACCCCGGCCCGATGAGCGATTCCAAGGACACGCTTTCCATCACGGACAACCGCACCGGCCGCACCTACGAGGTCCCGGTCGAGGACGGTGCGATCCGGGCGATGGACCTTCGCCAGATCAAGCTCGACGAGGGCGATTTCGGCCTGTTGTCGTACGACCCGGCCTTCAAGAACACCGCCAACGTGCGCAGTGACGTCACGTTCATCGACGGCGATGCGGGGATCCTGCGCTACCGCGGCTACCCGATCGAGCAGCTCGCCGAGCACTCGTCGTTCCTCGAGGTGGCCTACCTGCTCATCAACGGGCAGCTGCCCGACCCGACCCAGCTCGACGAGTGGGTCTACGAGATCACCCACCACACGTTCATCCACGAGAACATCAAGCAGTTCATGGACGGGTTCCACCACGACGCCCACCCCATGGGGATGCTGGTGTCGACGGTGGGGGCGCTCTCGACGTTCTACCCCGAGGCCAAGGACATCGACGACGCCGACAACCGCCACAAGCAGATCGTGCGGTTGATCGCGAAGTTCCCGACGCTGGCCGCGTTCGCCTACCGGCACTCGATCGGGATGCGCTACGCCTACCCGGACAACGACCTGTCGTTCGCGGGCAACTTCCTCAACATGATGTGGAAGACCACCGAGCTCAAGTACGAGCCCGACCCGGTGCTCGAGCAGGCGATGGACACGCTGCTGATCCTGCACGCCGACCACGAGCAGAACTGCTCGACGACGACGATGCGCGCGATCGGCTCCTCCGACGCCGACCCGTACTCGGCGGCCGCGGGCGCGACCGCGGCGCTGTACGGACCCAAGCACGGTGGCGCGAACGAGGCCGTGCTGACGATGCTCAGCGAGATCGGCTCGGTCGACCAGGTGCCCGAGTACGTCAAGGCGGCCAAGGAAGGCCAGTTCCGCCTGATGGGCTTCGGTCACCGCGTCTACAAGAACTACGACCCGCGGGCGAAGGTGATCCAGAAGCTCGCCCACGACGTCTTCGAGGTCACCGGGAGGAACCCGCTGCTCGACATCGCGATCGAGCTCGAGAAGATCGCGCTCGAGGACGACTACTTCGTCGAGCGCAAGCTCTACCCCAACGTCGACTTCTACTCCGGGATCATCTACCAGGCGATGGGCTTCCCGACCTCGATGTTCCCGGTGCTGTTCGCCATGGGGCGCATCCCCGGCTGGCTCGCCCACT
>JBBDSX010000057.1:0-10216 GCA_040904725.1 Egicoccus sp. | reverse complement strand
CTCGCGCTCGAGGCCGACCTCGAGATCATCCCGGTGATGAACAAGATCGACCTGCCGGCCGCCCGGCCCGACGAGGTCGCGCGCGAGATCGCCTCGATCATCGGCGGTGACCCCGCGGACGTCCTGCGCATCTCGGCCAAGACCGGCGAGGGCGTGCGCGAGGTCCTCGACTCGATCGTCGACCGGGTCCCCGCACCGAAGGGCGACCCGGACGCGCCGCCCCGCGCCCTGATCTTCGACTCGATCTACGACGCCTACCGCGGGACGCTGGCCTACTTCCGCGTCGTCGACGGCACGTTGAAGCCGGGGGACAGGATCCGGTTGCTCGCGACCGGCTTCGAGGGCGAGATCGACGACCTCGCGGTCAACTCGCCCGAGGAGACCCCGATCGACGCGCTCGGCGTCGGCGAGGTCGGCGTGCTGTCCGCTGCGATCAAGGACGTCGCCCAGGCCAAGGTCGGTGACACGATCACGCTGGCCGGCAAGAAGTTCCGTGACGTCCCGGCGCTGCCGGGGTACCGCGAACCGTTGCCGATGGTGTTCAGCGGTCTGTACCCGATGGACTCCGACGACTTCCCCATCCTGCGCGAGGCGCTGGACAAGCTGCGACTCAACGACGCCTCGTTCTCCTACGAGCCCGAGACGTCCGCGGCACTCGGCTTCGGGTTCCGGTGCGGGTTCCTCGGCCTGCTCCACCTCGAGATCGTCATCGAGCGGCTCGACCGCGAGTTCAACATCCCGCTGGTCACCACGGCCCCGTCGGTGCGCTACCGCGTGACGCTCGACCAGAAGATCGATCCCGAGACCGGCGAACCCGAGGTCATCGAGGTCTCCAACCCGCAGGATTTGCCCGAGCCCAACAAGATCGCCGAGATCGCCGAACCGACCGTCAAGGTCCGGCTGCTGACCCCGTCGACCTACATCGGCCCGGTCATGCAGTTGTGCGAGGGCCGGCGCGGCGACATGGAGGCGATGGACTACCTGACCGAGGAGCGCGTGGAACTGCGCTACCGGCTCCCGCTCGCCTCGATCATCACCGACTTCTTCGACCAGTTGAAGTCGATCACCCGCGGGTACGCGTCGCTCGACTACGAGATGTCGGACTACCTGGTGTCGAACCTGGTGCGCGTCGACGTGCTGCTCAACGGCGAAGCGGTCGACGCGTTCAGTTCGATCGTGCACCGCGACGAGGCCTACGCATTCGGCAAGTCGATGGTCGAAAAGCTCAAGGAACTCATCCCGAGGCAGATGTTCGACGTGCCGATCCAGGCGGCCATCGGCTCGAAGGTGATCTCGCGCGAGACGATCAAGGCCAAGCGCAAGGACGTGCTGGCCAAGTGCTACGGCGGCGACGTGTCCCGCAAGCGCAAGCTCCTCGAGAAGCAGAAAGAGGGCAAGAAGCGCATGAAGCACGTCGGCTCGGTCGAGATTCCCCAGGAGGCCTTCGTCTCGGCCCTGCGCACGAGCGCCCCCACCAAGGGCGAGTAGCCGCGCGCTACTGCACGCAGAATTCGTTCCCCTCGGGGTCGGCCAGCGTGGTGTGGAAGCCCCCGGGTTCGTCGACGCGGTACAGCTCGGCGGCGCCGAGCCCGGTCAGGCGCTCGACCTCGGCGTCGATGCGTTCGCGGCCGACATTGAGATCGAGGTGCACCCGGTTCTTGACGGTCTTCGCCTCGGGCACGGCCATGAACAGCAACCGGCGCGGCGCCGGGTCCTCGTACGGTCCGGTCGTGAGGTCGGCCGGATGACGGATCGCCGAGCCCGTGCGCCAGAACACCTCGCCATCGATCTCGACGACGTCGTCCTCGGTCGCAAGGCCCTGGTCGAGGATCGAACGGATGAAGTCCGAGCCGATCTCGACCTCGTAGCCGAGGGCCGCGGCCCAGAAGCGGGCCTGGGCGTGGGGGTCGAGCGCGTCGACGGTGATCTGGAAGCCGATCGGCGTGGTCATGCGGCGTCCTCCTGTTCGGCGGGGCGTCCGACCTGCGCGTACAGGTCGCGCAAAAAGGCGATCTCGGCGGCGTGGTGGACCAGTTCCCGGTTGACCCACCAGACGATGTCGAGCAACGGCAGGTGCGGATCGAGGCCCCACGGCATCTGGCTGCGACCGACCATGTCGAGGTCGGCGTCGGCCATGCGTGACAAGGTGTCGCGCCAGCGCTGCAGGCCATCGAACAGAAACGCCGTGCCTTCCGCCGCGGTGCCGGGCCACCGCGTGCACAGCCCCTGTGGGGTCAGGTCGTGGTCGCCGTCGGTGTAGTCCGAGCGCAGCAGGCCCATCTCGGCGAGATGACCGGCCAGCCACGCGATCGTGCGCACGGTGCCGCACGGGTCGCGTTCGTCCTCGCGGTCACGTCGCCAGCCGTTGTCGTAGGGCCGCACGGTGAACGCGTTGGGCGCCGACTCCCAGCGCCACTCGTGGTCGTCGATGCCATTGAGGCGTTCCTGTAGGACCTCGACGGAGGTGTCGAACTGGGCGAGCAGCGGTGCGAGGCGGTCGGGGGTGTCCCCGGGTGGGTGGTCGGGGGTGCTCATGGACGTCCTCCCGGGGCGGCGACAGGTGCGGCAGGTACCGTGAACCGACGCTACGAGGCGTTGCGGACGCATGTGGTCCGTGACCGCAGGAGTCCCGAGGCCGCCCGATGAGCCACACCCCGCCACCTCCGCCACCTCCGGGGGCGGAGCACAACCCGCGCGACACCCTCACCAGCGAGGAGGTCGTGGCGATCGACGCGTTGGCCGAGGCGGCCCGCGCCGACAGTGAGTCCGACCTGTGGGCCTTCGTGCTGGACGGGCCGCTACGTGCGCAGGAAGCGCTGATCGCGACGATGCGACTGGTGGGACGCAAGCACCTCGATCTCGAGGACGCGGCCATCGTGACCAAGCTGGGCACCCGCGTACGCATCACCCAGACCCGTGACGTCACGCCACGGACCGGCGCGATGAGCGGGGCGTGGCTCGGCATCCTGGCCGGGCTGTTCCTGGGGCCCGGCGGCCCACTGATCGGCGGCGCGCTCGGCGCCGCGGCCGGGGGACTGTTCGGCAAGTTGCGCGACAAGGGCATCGACGACGACCAGATGCGCCAGATGGGCGAGGACCTCGACGACGGCGAGTCGGCGCTGTTCCTGCTCGTGCGCGACTGCCACCGGATCCGGGCGCTCCACGAGGTCAGCCGGTTCCCGGCACGACTTTTGGCCACGACCGCGGATCCCGAACTCGCCGACACCGTCCGCGAGCGCCTCGCCGTCGATCCCTGGGACTGACGGTGCCGACCGCGCCCGTACCGCAGCCGACGACGTCGGCGACCCGTTGGTGGGAGGACCCGGTCGAGTCCGGCTCCGCCGCCGGCTTCGGGGTCTACCTCCACGTGCCCTTCTGCCACCACCGCTGCGGCTACTGCGACTTCGCCACCGACGCCGTCGGCGACCGCGAGGACAACGAGGCGCTGTTCGCCCGCTACGTCGCCGCCCTCCGCGCCGACCTCGGCCGTCAGGTCGCCGCGGGACGGCGCGCCGTGGCGCCCGTGGACGAGGGCGACCGCCTCGACGACGCCTGGCCGACGGTCACCTCGATCTTTCTCGGCGGCGGCACGCCGACGCTGCTCCCGCCGGCGTTGTGCGCGGCCGTGGTGCGCAGCGTGTTCGACCACCTCGACGTCGCCCCCGACGCGGAGGTGACCGTCGAGTGCAACCCCGAGACCGCCAGCGAGGCGCTGTTCGGCGCACTCGTCGACGCGGGCGTGACCCGGATCTCGATGGGTGCGCAGTCGTTCACGCCGTCGGTGCTGGCCACGCTCGAGCGTCGGCACACCCGCGAGCGGCCCCTCGAAGCGGTCCGCCAGGCCCGCGCCGCCGGCATCGGCGAGATCAACCTCGACCTCATCTTCGGCACCCCCGGTGAGACCGACGACGACTGGCGCGACACGCTCACGTCCGTGCTCGCCGCCGGCACCGACCACGTGTCCGCCTACGCCCTGACCATCCACGACAGCACCCCGTTCGGGCGGGCGATCGGCCGTGGCGTCATGCGCCGTCCCGACGACGATGTGCAGGCCGACCGCTTCGACATCGCCCGCGAGATCCTCGGCGCCGGCGGTTTCGAGCACTACGAGGTGTCGAACTGGGCACTCGGCTCCGCGAAGCGCAGTCGTCACAACGTCCTGTACTGGCGCCACGGCGACTACCTCGCCATCGGCGTCGGCGCGCACGGTCACCTCGCGGGCCGCCGGTGGTGGACCACCCGTTCGACCACGCGCTACCTCGAGGCGGTCGAGTCCGAAAAAACCCCGGTCAGCGGCTCCGAGGAACTCGACCTCGACCAGCGCGCCCACGAACGGCTGCTGCTGGGACTGCGCCTCCGCGAGGGCCTGCACCCGGCCGACGCCCCGCCGCTCGAGCCGATCGCGCTCGAGGACGCGATGGACTCCGGCCTGGTCACCACCGCCTGTGGTCGCCTGCAATGCACCGAGGACGGCTGGTTCCTGCTCGACGAAGCCGTCGCCCGACTGCTGCCGTAGCCGACGACCTGGATGCGGCACGAGGCCGATCCTGCGGGGTGACGTTCAGCACCCGGGGCGCTGCCTCCTCTCGGAGCGCGGCGGCGTCACATGCCGAGGCGGCGGCGGACGTCGGCGGCCTGGCGGCGCGAGACGGGTACGCGGGAGCGATCGGCCATGACCAGCTCCAGCGCGCCGCCGACCGACGGCAGCACCTCGCGGACGTGGCGCAGGTTGACCAGGTACGAGCGGTGCGTGCGGCAGAAGTCGCGCGACAGGCGCCGTTCGAGGTCCTGCAGCGTGAACGACGCCAGCAGGGTCGCGTCGGCGGTTCGCAGCTCGGCGTAGCCGCGGCGGGCGTGGGCGAACAGCACCTGCCGCTCGTCGACCAGGATCACCCGGTCGCCCTTGTGGACCGGGATCCGGGCCGCGGCCGGTTCCCGCCCGGCCGCAGGGGCAGCGGCCTCGCCCGGGTCGCTCGACGCACCGTCGTTGGCCGTCCCGGCCGGCCGATTGCCCAGCGCGCGGTCGAGGGCCCGGTGGAGCCGGTCGCCGTCGAACGGCTTGACCAGGTAGTCGACCGCTTCGAGTTCGAAGGCCGCGACGGCGTGCTCGGGATAGGCCGTGGTGAAGACCACGGCGGGGGCGCGGGGCTGCGCCCGCAGCGCCTGTGCGAGTTCGAGCCCGCCCATGCCGGGCATGCGTACGTCGAGGAACACCACGTCGTACTCGATCGAGTCGAGCAGCGCCTGTGCCTCCTCGGCGGTGGCAGCCTCGCCGACGACCACGACGCCCGGTACCTCGGAGAGCAGGAAGCGCAACTCGTCGCGGGCCGGGGACTCGTCGTCCACCAGCAGGCAACGGGCCGGCCGGGCGAGCTCGTCCATGGCACTCACGAAGATCCTCGACTCATCGCAGGGGGATGCGCAGGCGCACGTCGGTCCCGTCCGACTCGCGCGAACGCACGGTCAGTTCATATCGGTCGCCGAAGAGCAGCGCCAGTCGTTCGTCGATGTTTCGCAGACCGATCCCACCCCGCCGCAGCGGTGGCACCTCGGCCGGGTCCTCGAAGGCCTCGGGTCGGTGCCCGTTGCCACTGGGGTGACCGTTGCCCAGCGAACGCAAGGTCGCGGCGTCCATGCCGACGCCGTCGTCGCGCACCAGGATGTCGAGCGAACTGGCCAGCGGATCGACCCGCACGCGCAGGGTGACGGTGCCGCGTCCCACCTTGCGCGACAGCCCGTGCTTGATCGCGTTCTCGATCAGTGGCTGGATCATCAGCACCGGTACGCGCACGCCCAGCACCTGCGGGTCCACGTCGTATTCGACGCGGAGGTCGTCGCCGAATCGCGCCTGTTCGAGCGTGACGTAGGTGCGCACGAAGAAGTACTCCTGCGCGAACTCGGCGAACTGGCTGCGTTGATCGATCGCGTAGCGGAAGAAGTCGGCCAGGCGCAGCAGCAACTGCCGGGTCTCGTCGGGGTCCGTGCGTGCCTTCGAAGCGATCGTGTTGAGCACGTTGAACAAGAAGTGGGGGTTGATCTGTGCCCGCAGGACCTCGAGTTGGGTGTCGGTGGACACGCGCGCCTGCGCTTCGAGGCCGGCGAGTTCGAGATGCAGCGAGAGCACGCCGGCGACGCCCTCGACCAACTCCAGGCGCGGCGGGATCCCGGTCTGGCGGTAGACGGTGACCGTGCCGACGACCTCGTCGCCCACCGTCAACGGCGCGAACGCGGCCGACCGCAACGGGCAGCCCTCGTGCCGGCAGTTGATGCTGGTCGAGATCGCCGAACGGCCGGTCCGCAGCACCCGCTCGCGCTCGGGTGCCCACAGTTCGGACCCGGGCGTGTGGTGGTCGGCGCCGGGTCCGGCGAAGGCGAGCATGTGGTCGCGGTCGGTGATCGCGACGGCGTCACCACCGAGCAGTGGCCGCAGCAGGTCGACGGTCCGCTCGGCCGCCTCGAGGGTGAGGCCCTGGCGCAGTGCGCCGGTCCCGGTCCCGAGCCGCACCAGCGACGCGACGTCGCCCTCGGCCCTCCCGCGGCGACGTCGACGCTGTCGGGGACCACGGAGCACCGACGGATAGCCGAGGATCGCGAGGTTGGTGGCGATCAGTCCGATGATCAGCGTCGTCCGCGTCGGCAGCGGCGGGTGTACGACCACCTGGCTGGCGACCCACACCAGGCCCCAGGCGAGGCTGACCATGGCCATCAGCGGCCCGACGCCCCGCGTCACCGGCCACGCCCCTGCCTCGCGGCCAGGCGGGCGAAGCGCTCGACCTGCCGGTCGGCGGCCGTGCCGTGCATGCGCAGCCACACCCCGGTGAGTCCGGCCGGTGGGTCATCGATGCGGGAGACCAGGACCGTGGTCAGGGTGGCCAGGGGCGCTGCGAGCAGGGTGGGGGCGAGCAGCAACGAGCCGAGATCGTCGGTGTCGCCGCCGCGCGACAGCCCGATGGCCAGGGCGGCCAGCACCGTTACGGTGCCCACCGACATGCCGGCGATGGCGCCCTTGGCCGAGATGCCACGCCACCAGATCGACAGCAGGAGCACCGGCGTCAGGGCCGACCCGGCCAGGGCGAATGCCCAGGTCACCAGCAACGCGACGACCGAGGGGAAGTTCGACGACAGGCGGGCCGGTTCGAGGGAGAGGGCGATGACGGCGGCCAGTGCCGACGCGACCCCGACCGCGAGTTGGCCGGCACGGATGGCCTGCTGCTGGGTCGCCTTCGGGTTGAGGTAGCGCTCGTAGACGTCGTGACCCCACGACGCGGCGGCGGCGAGCAACAGCCCACCGATGGTCGAGATCATCGCGGCGAACGCCGCGGTCGCCACCAGCCCGAGGCCGGGGACGCCGGCGTGGATGCGACCGAGTGCGAGCAGAGCGTGCTCGGGCACCCTCAGGACCCCGTCGATGGTCAGCGCCTCGAGCCATGGCGTGCTGGCCGCGTGTTCGGCGATCGTCACGCGTGCGGCCGTGCCCAGCAGCACGGCCAGGGCATAGAAGGCGCCGGCCAGGACCAGTACCCACACCGTGGTGAACCGGGTCGAGCGGCCCGTCGGCGAGGTGAAGTAGCGGTTCATGATGTGCGGCAGTCCCGCGGTCCCGAGGACCAACGTCGCGAGCAGGGCGAACTGCCCGAGCCCGCCGTAGCGGGCACCGGGTGTGCCGAAGATCGCCTCCCGGTCGGGTTGGAGCCGGTCGGGCACCGTGGTCAGGCTGATGTCGTCCGGCGCCGGGACGAGCAGCGGCGTCGACGAGGCCTCCTCGACCGCGCTGGGGTAGGAGAACCCGGTCGAGAACACCAGGGTGGCCAGCCACACCAGCACGATCAGGAGCAGGACGAACTGCAACGCCTGGTTCCAGGTCGTGCCGCGCATGCCCCCGATCACGACCAGCGCGGCGATCAGCGAGGCCGAGACCACCACGCCGGTCGCGTAGGCGGACAGGCCGCCGAACCCCCGGCCGACCAGCAGTTCCCAGGTGATGCCCGAGCCGACCGCCTGCGGCACGAGGTAGGCCAACACGACGAGCTGGACCACGACGACGGCCACGACGCGAACCTGCTCGGAGGCGAAGCGCTCGCCGAGGAAGTCGGGCAACGAGATCCGCCCGAAGCGTCGCAGCGGCGCCGCGACGAACAGCAGCACGGGCACGAATCCGGCCGCGAATCCGGCGGCATACCAGACCCCGTCGAGACCGCTGGCGTACACGGCGGCGGCCACACCCAGGAACGAGGCGGCCGAGAAGTAGTCGCCGCAGATCGCGCAGGCGTTGGTGAAGGTGCCCACGCGACGGCCGGCGAGGTAGAAGTCCAGCGTCGTCGCGCGGCCGCGGGCGCGGGCGGTGACGCTGATCAACGTGCCGATGGCGCCCAGGACCAGCAGCAGCGCGAACGTCTGCGCGCTCATTCTCGAGCCTCCGAGACCGCCGGTCTCGCCCTTCGGTTCACTCGACCGCCGCCGCTCACGCCCCGTCCTCGCGCTCGTCGCCGCCGGCCCGTCCGAGCATGCGGTCCTCGCTGCCGTCGGCGAGGGTGGCGGCGGCGACTCCGAGTCCGACGAAGAACGCGTACAGGACGACGGCCGCCATCAAGAAGCTCGGGCTCATGCCGCCGACGACCCGCGAGTCGATCCACCACGCCGACGAGACGGTCAGGACCGGGATGGCGAACGTCACCAGCAGGAACACCAGGCAATAGCCGACGGCGATCCGGCGCTGGGTGACGAATGCGGCGTCGACCTCGGCGGGCGCGTCGTACTCCTGCAGGTCGGCCAGACCCTCGACCGGGAACGAGAGGGCGTTCTCGAAGTCCGGTTCCTCGTCCGGTCGTCTTGCTGGCATGTGCCGGAGCCTACGTCAGGTGGCCGGCCGACCCAGCAGGTACGTGGCGCGGGCCGTGACCAGTCCCAACGCCCCCACCATCGCCAGCCCGGTGGCCGGCATGCACACCGTCCAGTCGCAGGTGTTGGACAGGTGCAGCACCTGCCACGCGGGCAGGCCGATCGCGGCGGCGGTCACGATCACGCCGCTGACGCGGGCCATCCAGCGCCGCGCGACCAGACCGCCGGCCATGCCGATCGAGCCGGCATAGAAGGTCCAGACGCCGGCACCCTGCATGCCCCAGAAGCGTCCGCCGATGGTGTCGACCCACGGCAGGAAGGAACCGATCATGATGCCCACCGACGCGGCGAGCAGCAGCCCCTGACCGCGGCCGAGCGGCGGAAAGGCGCGGCGGGTCGGCCCTTCGTCACCGCCCTCGTTCGATCCCGGGCCACCCTCGGGCGTCGACTGGCGTGCGTGTACGGACACCGGCACGGCTCTCCCTCGATCCGGTAGGCCCCAAGGTGTACGTGGTCGGCACCGGGGGCGAAACCCGTCGCCGTCCAGCGGTGTTCAGCGGGGGACGAACGGTCGTCTGGTGCCGCCGAACGGACACCGTCCGCATACCTCGCCGCTCGCCGCAGCGAGTCCGCCGTTCGCTGACCCGTCGCCGCCGTCCGACCGACCCGCGCTTGTCCGCGGCCGTCGTATCGCTTTGCTTCGCCACGAGGGCCGCTTGGGAGAGTGGCTCCACGTCGGCATACGTCCATACCGGGAGAGGGGACACACGTGTCCGAAGATGCCAAGCGCGCCTATTGGTCGCGCAACCTACGCCTGATGGTCATCTTGTTGTCCATCTGGTTCACCGTCTCGTACCTGTTCGGCATCCTGCTGGTCGAACAGCTCAACACCGTCGTGATCAACGACTTCCCGCTGGGCTTCTGGTTCGCGCAACAGGGCTCGATCGTGACGTTCGTGATCCTGATCGCGACCTACGCCTGGCGCATGGACAAGCTCGACCAGGAGTTCGGCGTGGCCGAGGACCGTCCAGGGAGCGTGCGCAAATGAGTAGCCAAGCCTGGACCTTCTTCTGGGTCATCCTGACCTTCGGTACCTACATCACGATCGCGTGGCGGTCGCGCGTCAAGGACACGGCGGGCTTCTACGTCGCCGGCCAGGGCGTCCCGACCGTCGCCAACGGTGCCGCCATCGCGGCCGACTGGATGTCGGCGGCCTCGTTCCTGTCGATGGCCGGCATCATCGCGTTCTCCGGCTACGACGCCTCGGTCTACCTGATGGGTTGGACCGGCGGGTACGTGCTGCTCGCGTTGCTGCTCGCGCCGTACCTGCGCAAGTTCGGCAAGTACACCGTCCCCGACTTCGTCGGTGACCGCTACT
>JBBDSX010000056.1:0-1685 GCA_040904725.1 Egicoccus sp. | reverse complement strand
CGGTGGTCAGCTGCCACTCGCGACCGATCGCGTCGCGGGCGTGGATGTCGATCTTCGGCCCGTAGAAGGCGCCTTCGCCGGGGTCGATCTCGTACTCGAGCCCGGTCTTCTCCACCGCCTCGATCAGCGCGGCCTCGGCGGCGTCCCACTTGTCGTCGTGGCCGGCGATCGACTTGGCGGGACGGGTCGAGATCGCGACCCGCGAGGGGTCACCGAGCCCGAAGGCGCGGTACAGGTCGCGGGCGAACTCGACGCAGTCGGCCACCTCGTCGACGACCTGGTCGGGACGGCAGAAGATGTGCGAGTCGTCCTGGGTGAACCCGCGGGCACGCAGCATGCCGTTGACCACGCCCGAGCGCTCGTAGCGGTAGACGGTGCCGAGTTCGGAGATCCGCACCGGCAGTTCCCGGTAGGACCGGGTCCGCGAGGTGAACGCCATGATGTGGAACGGGCAGTTCATCGGCTTGAGCCGGTAGGCCGCTCCCCCGCCGTCCTCGAGCTCCATGCCGGGGTACATCAGTTCGCCGTAGTTCTCGAGGTGCCCCGAGATCTTCCAGAGGTCTTCCTTGGCGATGTGCGGGGTGTAGACCGGCTGGTAGCCGCGGCGCATGGTCTCGTCGCGGATCCAGTCCTCCATCTGCTTGCGAACGATCGCGCCGTTGGGCAGAAAGATCGACAGGCCGGGCCCGAGTTCGTCGGGGAAGTGGACCAGTTCGAGTTCGCGGCCGAGCTTGCGGTGGTCGCGCTTCTTGGCCTCCTCGATCATCTCGAGGTGCTTGGTCAGCGCCTTCTTCGACTCCCAGGCGGTGCCGTAGATGCGCTGCAGCATCGGCTGGTCCTCCTGGCCCCGCCAGTAGGCGCCGGCCGAGCGCAGCAGCTTGAACGCCGGGATGCGGTCGGTGGAGGGCACGTGGGGACCGCGACACAGGTCCGACCAGGCCACGGTCTCGTCCGGCCGCACGTTGCGGTAGACGGTGAAGGTCACGTGGCCGTCGGTGACGTCGGGCGCGTCAGGGGCGTCGACGGTCGAGGCGATGGTGCCGTCGCCGACCAGTTCGATGATCTGGGTCTTGTAGGGCTGCTCGGCGAACTCGGTGAGCGCGTCGTCGCGGGCGACCTCCTCGCGCACGAATCGCTGCTTCTCCTTGAGCAGTTCGGCCATGCGAGCCTCGATCTTGTCGAGGTCCTCGGCGGTGAACGGCCGCTCGACGTCGAAGTCGTAGTAGAAGCCGTCCTCGATCGGCGGCCCGATCGCCCACTTCGCGTTCGGGAACAGGTCGGTCACGGCCTGGGCCATGACGTGCGCGGTCGAGTGGCGCAGGATCGCGCGGCCCTCGTCGCTGTCGGCCGCGATGCCCTCGACCTCGGCGCCGTCGGGCACCTCGCGATCGAGGTCCCACTCCTGGCCGTCCACGCGGGCGGCGACGATCTGGCCGCGCACGGCCTCGAGCGCCTTCAAGGCCTGGATGGCGGTGGCGCCGGACTCGAGGTCGGCGCTGGCGTCGCCATGACGCACGCTGATGGTGGAACTCACTGCTGGTCTCCTGTGCTCGCGCCCGAGCGTACTCGGGCGCCCGGGGGCCCCTGCGGGCCGGTACGGGCGAACCGGTCGCGCCGTGCGCGACGGGCAGCGGCGGTTCAGACCGTCGAGTGCCGCCCGGCGCCCGGCGTTCGCGTGCAGGTCG
>JBBDSX010000055.1:0-1686 GCA_040904725.1 Egicoccus sp. | reverse complement strand
TCGAACTTCAACTCGCACACGTAGGCGACGCCCTCGGCCTCGTCGCCCAGGCCGCGCTCGACCCGTTGGGCCCAGGCGCCGAGTTCCTCTTCCGAGAACGCGTTGTCCAGCGAGAGCATCGGCTGCAGGTGCTCGAAGGGCGGGAACGCGGTGTCCAGCGGCGCACCGACCTGCTGGGTCGGGGAGTTCGACGTGACCAGTTCGGGGTGGGCGCCCTCGAGGGCGAGCAACTCCTGGAACAGCGCATCGAACTCGGCGTCCGGCATCGGCGGGTCGGACAGCACGTAGTAGCGGTAGCGCGCGTCGCGGACCAGGCGGGCCACCTCGTCATGCCGTTGGCGTGCCGCGGCGAGATCGGTGGGGACGGAGACGGCCACGGCATCGAACCTTCGCGAGAGCCGGCCAGGACGCCGCGAGGCTACTCAAGGGACCCGGACCGTTCGGGGCCGGCCGGTTCGACGAACGCCGCCAGCGCACCGGGCCGGGTCAACAGCCAGCCGATTCCCAGCGGCACGGCCTGGCCAGCGATAAAGCTGAGGGCGAGCAGCACCACCAGCACCCGCGCCCACGACAGCTGTTGGTCCAGGGCCTCCTGGTTGCCGGTCACGAGGTCACGGGCCTCGCTCGCGGTCGTGGCGTAGTCGTCGATCAGATCGCCGGCGTTGCTGATCGTTGCGTGCAGTTCGTCGAGGCCGTCGGCGATGTCCCCTGTGCCGCTACGCACGGTCCCGAGGCTGTCGGCACCGTCGCGGATCAGTGCGGCCTGTTCCTGCAGCGCCTCGGGCATGCCGTCGAGTTCCCCCTGCAGTTCGCGGAGGGAGTCGGGGAACGGCTCGTTCGGGTCGTAGTCGGGCCCGAACGGCACCACGCTGAGGGCGTTGAGGGTGGTGTCGATCACCGAAGCGACCTGGATCAACGCAGGCAGGGTGTCCTGGACGGCCGCCAGCCCACCGGCGATGTCGTCCTCGCTGAGGTCGGCGGTGGCGCGCAGCACCGTCTCGGCGTCAGTCAGGCTGGTGCCGAGATCGCGGGTGGTCTGCGCCGTGTCGGCCAACGTGGTGTCGAGCGCCTGCAGGGTTTCGCCCGCCACCTCGACCGACGCGCCGAGGGCGTCGACCGCTTCGGCGCTGACGCCGAGCGAGTCCTCGAGCGCAGCGTCGAGCAGCGACACGAGCCGTAGCCCGACCATCAGCCCGACGATCCCGGCGAGGACGCCGACCACGCCGATGACGAGCAGGCCACGCCCGGCCACCTCCGGACGCATCGATCGTGGGCCGGCGGGCACGTGCGCTCCTCGATTGCTCGTGGCCACCACGCTAGGGCGAACAGATCGACGACGGCCCCGACTAAGGTCGGTCGGGAACATGCCGTTCTTGACCACCCGCGAACTGTTCCAACTCAAGTGGCAGATCGACGACGCGGAGCGCGAGGCCTACATCGCCGAGGACGCCGAGGGACGCCGCAGCTTCCTCGACGACGACCTCGCGGACCGGCCGCTGGACGTCGACGTCAGCGACGTGACCACGCCGACCGAACTCGAGACGCTCGAGTGGTTCGCCACAGCCGAGGACCTCTGTCGTGCACGGGTCACACGGACAACGCACGTGCGTCCGGCCCCAGGGCCGTGAAGGTGGGCACGCACGGATGCCGGTCGGTCAGCGCGCGAGGGCGGTTTCCATGGCCTGG
>JBBDSX010000054.1:0-52528 GCA_040904725.1 Egicoccus sp. | reverse complement strand
TCAGTGCGGCGCGGGCATCGCCGTCGCCGACGTGGACGAGGTGGTCGACCGCCTCGTCGGTGAGCGTGACCCGGCCGCCGAAGCCGCGGTCGGGGTCGGCGACGGCGCGGTCGATCAGTGTGCGCAGATCGTCGTCGGTCAGCGTCTGCAGCCGGACGAGCTGGCAGCGCGAGAGCAACGGTGGGTTCAACTCGAAGAAGGGGTTCTCGGTGGTCGCGCCGATCAGCGTGACCCAGCCGGCCTCGACCCCGGGCAGGAGTGCGTCCTGTTGGGACTTGTTGAACCGATGGATCTCGTCGACGAACAGCACCGTGCGGCGACCCCGCAGGTCCAGCCGACTGCGCCCCTCGTCGATGATGCGGCGTACGTCCTTCACGCCCGCGGTGACGGCCGACAGCTCGGTCCAGGAGGCGTCGACGTGGGCGGCGATCACGGTCGCGAGGCTGGTCTTGCCGACGCCGGGCGGGCCCCACAGGATCAGCGAGCGCAGCTCACCCTGGTCGAGCATGGCGCGAAGCGGCTTGCCCTTGCCGAGCGCGTCGAGCTGTCCGACGTACTCGTCGAGGTCGCGGGGCCGCATCCGGGCCGCGAGCGGCATCCCCGCCGGCATCGCGCCCGGTCGTGAGCGGTCCCCGGCCACGGACGTGTCGGGCGACCCCGGGGTCGCCGAACCGTCCTCGAACAGCTGATCGCTCATCCGCGGCACCGTACCGCCGCACCAGGCCCCCAACGTCCGGTTGGGCCGCCACGATCCGTGCGTGCGGCCAGACCCGGACCTGTGGAGATCAGGACGCACGCACGGATCACCAGCACTCGTGCGTGCGGCCAGACCCCGACCGGTGAAGCCGAGGACGCACGCACGGATGCCGGCGTCCGGCTACGTCGCTGCCGCCTGCTCGGAGAAGAGGGTGAGCTGGAGTCCGGCGGGGGCGTCGAGGCGGGCATTGCAGTCGCCCCATGGGGTTGGCGTGGGCGGTGCGATCAGCGTCGCGCCGGCCGCCACGGCCGCGTCGGCGGCGTCACCGCTGTCGTCGACCCTCAACGCGACCCGGACGTGCCCGGCGACACGACGGCCGACCTCGACCTCGTCGATGTAGGCGGCGTGGCGCGGGTCGGTGAGCTCGAGGGTCGCCACCCCCGCCTCGAGGATGGTGACGTGGCCACCCTCGGCCTCGTACGCGGCCCGTTCGGGCATACCGAGCACGTCGCGGTAGAACCGCAGCGCCGCGTCGTAGTCCTCGACCGTCACGACCAACCGCAGTTCCTGCACCCCGGACACCGGCGTCTCCTCGTCGTCGTGCGACGAAGTGTGCAGCCTGGCGCGCAAGCGCCCGTGCCAGGCTGCACGGAAACGGGTCAGTCGGCCTTGGGCGTGGGGAGCTCGCGCAGTCCGAGTTCCTTGAGCGCGTCGGGGTCGTAGGGCGCGGGGGCGTCGGTCATCGGGTCCGCGCCGGTCTGCGTCTTCGGGAAGGCGATCACCTCGCGGATCGACTTCTCGCCGCAGATCAGCATGACGGTGCGGTCGATGCCCGGCGCGATGCCCGCGTGCGGCGGCACCCCGTGGCTGAACCCGCGCAGCAGGAACCCGAACTTCTCCTCGGCGGCCTCGTCGGAGATGCCGAGGAAGCGGAACACGCGGCGCTGCAGTTCGGCGTCGTGGATACGCACCGACCCCGAGGCGAGCTCGGTGCCGTTGAGCACGATGTCGTACGCGCGGGCCGTGGCCACCTCGGGACGCTGTTCGAAGTCGTCGAGGAACTCCGGGGCTGGCGAGGTGAACGGGTGGTGGTTGGGCACCCACCCGGAGGACGTCGCGGCGGTCGGGTCGTCGGACTCGGAGGCGGCGTCGAACATCGGCGGCTCGACGACCCAGCAGAACTCCCAGCGGTCGTCCGGGATCAGGCCGCGGTCTTCAGCGAGCGCGACCCGCAGCGCACCCATGAGCTGGCGCGCGAAGCTCCTCGGCCCGGCGCCGAAGAACACCGCGTCGCCCGGCGCCGCACCCGTCTCGCGCAGGACGCCGGCCAACTCGTCGTCGGACATGAACTTCGACAGCGGGCTGCGCAGCGCCGGCTTGTCTTCTCCCCCGGAGCCCACCTCTCCAGGCTCGACGACGCCCCAGGCCAGGCCCTTGGCGCCGCGGCGCTTGGCCCATTCGGTCCACTCGTCGAACTCGCGGCGGGTCAGCTCGCCGCCCTTGGGCAGCGCCAGCGCGACAACCGCGCCGCCGGACTCGAGTACACCCTTGAAGACGCCCACCTCGGTGGCGGCGAAGACCTCGCCGAGGTCGGCCAGTTCCATCTCGAAGCGCAGGTCGGGCTTGTCCGAGCCGTAGCGGCGCATCGCGTCCTCGAACTTGATGCGCGGGAACGGGGTCGGCAGGTCGACGCCGAGCACCTCGTCGAAGATCTCGACGAACATCTCCTCCATCAGGGAGTAGACATCCTCTTCGTCGCCGAACGACATCTCGAGGTCGAGCTGGGTGAACTCGGGCTGCCGGTCGGCGCGCAGGTTCTCGTCGCGGAAGCAGCGCGCGATCTGGTAGTAGCGCTCGATGCCCGAGACCATCAGCAGCTGCTTGAACAGCTGCGGCGACTGGGGCAGCGCGTAGGTCGACCCGGGCTGCAGGCGCGAGGGCACCAGGAAGTCGCGCGCCCCCTCGGGCGTCGGCCGGGTCAGCTGCGGGGTCTCGACGTCGATGAAGTCGTTGCGTTCCATGACGCGCCGGATGATGGAGACCACCTGGGCGCGGACCTGGAGGTTGCGCAGCATCTTCGGGCGTCGCAGGTCGACGTAGCGGTGGTGCAGGCGGCGCTCCTCGGCCACCTCGACGTCGTCCTCGACCGGGAACGGCGGCGTCTGGGCCTCGGAGAGCACCTCGATCGAGGTGGCGGCGAGTTCGACGTCGCCGGTGTCGAGGCGGTCGTTGCGCATCCCCTCGGGGCGGGCCCGGACGGTGCCGGTGACCTTGATGACCCACTCGGAGCGGACGCGGTGGGCGGCCTCGAGTGCGTCGGAGGCCTCGGGGTCGGCCACGACCTGCAGGATGCCGCTGCGGTCACGCAGGTCGAGGAAGGCGACGCCGCCGTGGTCACGCCGGGTGTCGACCCAGCCTGCGACCGTGACGGTCTCGCCGGCGTGCTCGGCACGCAGCGCGCCGGCACCGTGCGTGCGCATGGCGCCGAAGGGGGTGATGCTCACGTCGTCGTCCTCGTGTGTGATGAAGAAGTCGTACCGCGCTCGCCGGACGGGCAGGCGGTGTCAGCGTCCGAGCAGCCGCCCCAGGTGGTCGGCCAGGTCGGCCTCGGCCACCGTGGTCTGCTCGCCGGAGGCGAGTTCCTTGACCGCGACGGTACCCGCGGCGCGTTCGTCAGCGCCGCGAATCAAGGCCACGCGGGCGGCGCGCCGATCGGCGTGCTTGAACTGCTTGCCGAGCTTGCCGCCACCGACGTAGACGTCGGCGCTGAAACCGTGACCACGCAGGCGTTGCGCCAGCGCGAGCGCGTCGGCGGCCGCGTCGTCGTCCATGACGGTCACCATGACGTCGGGACCGTGCGCCGCGTGCTGCTCCTGCTGTTCGAGCAGCAGCAGGAGCCGCTCGATCCCGAGCGACCCGCCCGTGGCCGGCACGTCCTGGCCCTGGAACATGCCGATCAGGCCGTCGTAGCGGCCACCCGCGGCGATCGTCGCGTTGAGCCCGTCGTGGACCACCTCGAAGACCGGTCCGGTGTAGTAGGTCAGCCCGCGCGCGAGCACCGGAGCGAACGCCAGCGCGCCCCCGGGCAGGTCGCCGGCGAGATCGAGGACACGGTCGACCTCGGCGAGGCCGGCCCGACCGCGTTCGGTCCCCGACAGTCGCTCGC
This sequence comes from Egicoccus sp., assembly GCA_040904725.1. GTDB lineage: Bacteria > Actinomycetota > Nitriliruptoria > Nitriliruptorales > Nitriliruptoraceae > Egicoccus. The sequence goes on along the minus strand of JBBDSX010000054.1, from coordinate 48,665 downwards.
GGACACGATCGGCCAGGTCGTCGGCGCCGAGGTCACCCGCCAACGCCTCGACCGCGGCCGACGGCACGCCGCGCTCGACGAGTTCGGCGGCGACCTTGTCCGGTCCGATCTTGTCCAACTTGTCGAGTGCGACCAGGGTCGAGCCCTCGAGTTCCTCGGGGACGCCGTACGCCTCGATCAACCCGTGCAGGGCCTTGCGCGAGTTGAGCTGGACCCGGAAGCCCGACAGGCCGAGCCGGTCGAGCACGTCGGCCACGGCCTGCAGCGTCGCTGCGTCGGCGACCAGCGAGTCCGTGCCGACCGTGTCGACGTCGCACTGGAAGAACTCGCGGAACCGACCCTTGCCGGGGCGGTCGGCCCGCCAAACCGGGGCGATGTGGTAGCGCTTGAACGGCATCGCCAACTGCGAGCCGTAGCGGGCCACCACGCGCGCCAACGGGACGGTGAGGTCGTAGCGAAGGGCGAGGTCGGCCTCGCCGGTGGCCTCGTGTTCACCGCGCCGCAGGATCTTGAAGATGAGCTGGTCGCCCTCCTCGCCGTACTTGCCGGTGAGGACCTCGAGGCGTTCGAACGCCGGCGTGTCGAGCGGCTCGAAGCCGTGCGCGTCGAACGCCGCCCGGATGGTGGCGAAGGCGCGCTCGCGGCGCGACACCTCGGCGGGCAGGAAGTCACGCGTACCCGAGGGCGGGTTGGCGTCGATCGTGGCCATGGCGGAGCCGGCTTTCGAAAGAGGTGACGGGTGCGGCGGACGGTCCGCGAGGCTAGCCGGGGTCAGATCGGACGCGACTCCATCACCTGGCGCAGGAAGGGGTTGGTGGCACGCTCGTGGCCGATGGTCGTGTCCGGGCCGTGGCCCGACAGCACCAGCGTCTCGTCGGCGAGCGGCAGCACGGTCTCGGCCAGCGAGTCGAACATCGCCTCGGTCGATCCACGCGGGAAGTCGGTCCGTCCGATCGAGCCGGCGAACAGCAGATCCCCGGAGAAGAGCACCTGGTCGCTCGCCGCGTCGGCGTCCCCGAGGGCGAAGGTCACGGGCACACCGGCGAGTTCGCGTCCGAGGTAGGTGACGTGACCGGGCGTGTGACCGGGGTTGTGCTGCACGTCGAACGTCAGCCCGGCGTAGGCCAGCCGTTGCCCGTCGGTGACCTCGCGCAGGCGCTCCGACGGCGGGTCCCAGCGGAGTCCGAACTGCTGCTCGAGCAGCTCCGAGGGCATCCCGAAGGCCGCGGCCGGGTCGTCCCACAGCCACCGGTCGTCGGCGTGCAGGAGCACCTCGACGTCCAGTGACCGGGCGAGGTCCGGTACGGCCCAGGCGTGGTCGAGATGCCCGTGCGTGAGCAGGATCGCCTCGCAGGTTACGCCGGCCCGCTCGAGCAGCGGCGGGACCTCGGTCGCGCCGTGTTCGCCCGGATCGACGACGACGGCCGTGCCGCGGCCGCGGTCGCCGATGATCCAGCAGTTGGTCTGCCAGCGGCCGAGCGGCGTGCCGATCACGAACCGGTCCGTCACGTGGTGCTCCTCGTCGTCGGCGCGCCCGCGAGGCTACTGGCGTGCCGGGACCTCACGGGCGTTCGGGCGGCTCCTCGCCGAACTCCTCGTAGTGCCGCGCGAGGTGGTCGTAGACGGCGTCGATCTCGTCCTTCGGGAGGTCGACACCGCCGCGGCCACCCTCGATCACGTTCATCGCGGACGCGACACCGGACCAGACGACCTCGAGCCGACCGTCGATCAGCTCGTGGTGCGGCAGCTTGTAGGCGGTCTTGAGCTGCGGCGGATCGTGGTCATCGGCGGCGTCGTCGTACCAGGCATGGGCGTTGGCGACGGCGTCCCAGCCACCGTGCTCGATGATCCGGTCGAGCTTGTCCGTGCCGTCCCAGTTCCAATCGCGGTCACGGGGCGCGGTCGGGCTCGCGTGCGGCTCGGGTACCGCCATGACTGCTCCATCCATGTCGAGGTGAGACCCAGCATGGACCGGGCGACGACCACGCTCAGGGACGACCCTCGCCGAACGGACGTGTCACCGGAGCCCCCAGTGCGCCTGCTCCCCCACTACCTCGTAGCCGAGCCGGGTGTAGAGCGCGTTGCTGGTCGGATTGGCCGCGTCGGTGTTGAGGAAGACGAACCGTTTCCGTGCGAGCACCTCGGCCGTGACCGCCGCAACCGTTGCGGCCCCGTAGCCGTGCCCGCGGTGCTCGGGTGGGGTGTACACGGCATAGACGCGGGCCCCGTTGGGTGTGGGGCTGCCGAACTCGGCCATGGCCACGACCTGCTCACCGTCACGCTCGAACAGCCGGATGCCATGGTCCGCCGACAGCCGGCCCGCCAAGCGGACCCGGAGCTGGCGGGGGTCGACGACCGCGTGCGGAAGGGCGTCGCGCTGGAACGCCAATTGCAGTTCGCTCACCAGGTCCAGGTCGGCTGCGGTGGCGGCGCGTACCCGCCCCGGTGGCGCGGCTGACGGTGCACGCAGGTGCTCACAGGCCATGATCGGCATCGCCATCATGCAGCTCGCGGTGGCGCCCGTGCTTCGCGCCAGGTCCTCGGCGACCGCAGCGGTGAGCGTGGCCTCCCCGACCAGGTCCCGCGGCGGGCCACCATCGACAGCTGCCAGGGCAGCGGCCAACTCGCCGGGCCGGTGATCGGGGTCGAGGGCGATGATCCACGGGCTCGGCGGGGTGTCGAGCACGACGCCGACCGACCGGCCGTCGTCCTCCTCGACGATGCGCAGGTGGGCGGCCGCGCGGCTCCCCGCCTCGACCTGCGACAGCACGCCGAGCGGCAGGCTGTGCTGTGCCTCGCCCATCCCGGTCAACAGCGGACGGGCGAGGGTCCCGAACTCGGCAACGTCGACCGACCGCAGCCGCACCATCACCGAGCGGCAGCGGCGGTCTGCGGAACGACCCGGTAGGCGTCGTAGACACCGTCGACGCTGCGCACGCTGCGCAGGGCGTATTCGAGGTGGGTCGGGTCACCGAGTTCGAACTGGAAGCGCAGGACGGCGACGCGGTCCTTACGGGTGGCGACCTGCGCGGAGGTGATGTTGATGTGCAGGTCGCCGAGCACCGCGGTGATGTCACGCAGCAGGTGCTTGCGGTCGAGCGCCTCGATCTGCACCGAGACCAGGAAGTTGGTCGTGACCTCGCCCGTCCAGTCGACCGGCACGAACCGTTCGGGCTCGCTCTGCAGGTCGGCGACGTTGGAGCAGTCCGAGCGGTGGACCGACACGCCGCGGCCCCGGGTGACGAAGCCGACGATCTCGTCGCCCGGCACCGGGGTGCAGCAGCGGGCGAGCTTGACCAGCATGCCGCTGTCACCCTCGACCTCGACGTCGTCGCCACTCCCCCGGGTCAGGCGGATGGGTGCCGACGTCGGCGGCACGATCTCCTCGGCCGTCTCTTCCTCGACCTCGGTGAGTTCGTTGAGGACCTGTTGGGCGACCGTCGCGGCGCTGACGTGGCTCTCGCCGACCGCGCGGAACAACGCCTCGGCGTTCTTGTACGACAGGCTGCGCGCGACCTCGGTCAGGTCGCCGGCCGCCATGGCGCGGGAGTAGCTGATGCCCTTGCGTCGCAGGGCGCGGGTGATCGCGTCGCGGCCCCGGGTGATCGCGTCCTCGCGCCGTTCACGGTTGAAGTAGTTGCGGATCTTCGACTGGGCGCGGGTCGAGCCGGCGAACTGCAGCCAGTCGCGGGACGGCCCGGCGTCCTCGGCCTTCGAGGTCAGCACCTCGATGGTGTCGCCGTTGGCCAAAGGATGGTCGAGCGGGACGAGCCGGCCGTTGACCCGGGCACCGATGCAGCGATGCCCGACCTCGGTGTGCACGGCATAGGCGAAGTCGATCGGTGTGGACCCGGCGGGCAGGCCCATGACCTCGCCCTTGGGGGTGAAGACGAACACCTCGTCCTGGTACAGGTCGATCTTGAGCGACTCGAGGTAGTCGCCCGGCTCCTGGATCTCCTGCTGCCACTCGAGCAACTGCTCGATCCACGGCAGGTCGTCGCTGGCGGCACCGTCGCTGTCGCCGGTGCGCGCGCCGTCCTTGTACTTCCAGTGGGCGGCGACACCGAACTCGGCGGTCTCGTGCATCGCGCGGGTGCGGATCTGGACCTCGAGCGGGCGCCCCTGAGGTCCGATCACGGCGGTGTGCAGCGACTGGTAGAGGTTGACCTTCGGCATCGCGATGTAGTCCTTGAAACGTCCCGGGACGGGACGCCAGGCCGCGTGCAGTTGGCCGAGAACCGCGTAGCAGTCGCGCACGGACGACACGATCACCCGCACGGCGACGAGGTCGTAGATCTCGTCGAACTCCTTGCCGCGCAGGACCATCTTCTCGTAGATCGAGTAGTAGTGCTTCGGCCGCCCGGTGACCTCGCCGCGGACCTTCATCTCGCGCAACTGGTCGCGGATCGAGGCGATGACCTCCTCGATGTAGGCCTCGCGCTCGGGGTTGCGGTCGTCGACCATCGCCACGATCTCGTCGTAGCGCTTGGGATGCAGCGTCTTGAACCCGAGGTCCTCGAGCCGCAGCTTGAAGTTCTGCATACCGAGGCGGTGCGCCAGCGGCGCATAGATGTCGAGCGTCTCCTGCGCGATCCGCTTCTGCTTCTCGCGCGGCATGTGCCCGATGGTCTCCATGTTGTGGAGGCGGTCGGCGAGCTTGATGACCAGCACGCGGATGTCGCGCGCCATCGCCAGGATCATCTTGCGTAGCGTCTCGGCCTGCTGCTGCTGCTTCGACTCGACGTGGATGCGGTCGAGCTTGGTGACGCCGTCGACGAGGTGGGCGACCTCCTCGCCGAACCCCTCGCCGATGTCCTGCAGCGTGGCCGGGGTGTCCTCGACGGTGTCGTGGAGCAGGGCCGCGACCAGTGTCGGCGTACCCAGCCCGAGCGTGGCGAGTTCGGTCGCCACGGCGACCGGGTGGGTGATGTAGGCCTCGCCGGACCTGCGCGTCTGGCCCTCGTGCATCAGTTCGGCGAAGCGGTAGGCGCGCACCACCTCGCGGACGTCGGCCCGGGTCGACGCCCGGATGGCGGCGGCCAGGCCCTCGAGTTCGGGCGGGACCTGCTCGCGCTGGACCAGGGGCAGGCGGGAGAACACGCCGAGGACGCCGGACGGGCGCGCGGGACGAGGGGCAGGGCGGGTCTCGCGGCCCTGCTCGATACCGGTCCCGGGCTCCTGCGCCAGCTTCTCACCCCACAGCGTCGTGACTCAGATCACTGTACCGAGCGCTGTCCACCGGCCATGTCCGGGGCCGCCGGTGACCGTTCGGGCCGCATGCCGCCGCGACCACCGCGGTCGCTACGGGACCGGCGGCAGAGAAATCAGTAGGTCAGCAGCGACACGTGGTCGTAGCGCAGGCGCTTGGCGCCCTCGAGGAAGCTGAGTTCGATCAGGAAGCCGAGGCCGACGACCTCGCCGCCGAGCTGTTCGACCAGGTCCGTGGTGGCGGCCGCGGTGCCGCCCGTGGCCAGCACGTCGTCGACGATCAGCACGCGCTCGCCCGGCTCGATGGCGTCACGGTGGAGCTCGAGGGTCTCGGTGCCGTACTCGAGGTCGTAGGTGACCGCGACGGTCTCGCCGGGCAGCTTGCCGACCTTGCGGGCCGGGACGAACCCGGCGCCGAAGTGATAGGCGACGGGGGCGGCGAGGATGAAGCCGCGGGCCTCGATCCCGACGACCTTGTCGACGGTGCCACGACCGAAGCGGGTCACGAGCCAGTCGACCGCGGTCGAGAACGTCACGTGGTCGCCGAGCAACGGCGTGACGTCCTTGAACACCACCCCGGGCTTGGGGTAGTCGGGCACGTCACGCACCCGCGCCGCGAGCACGGCCGGATCGAGTTGAATCTCCACCACGTTTCTCCTGACGGACCGCGAGGGCCGGCGCGTCGAGCCGACGCGCGAGAATCTAGGCGCTACCGCCGCCGTTTCTTGCCCTTGCCCTCACCGCGGACGTACTCCGTCGTGATGGGTGCCTGGCGCGCGGTCGGCGCGGTCGCGGCCTCGGCCGGCTCGTCCTTCTCGCCGTGGGCGGCACGCTCGGCCTCGCGGGCGGCGGCGCGCTGCTGCTCGGGCTCGCGCATCTTCCACCACGACAGGAACGGTGCCGCCACGAACAGCGACGAGTACACGCCGACGAGCATGCCCAGGAACAGCGCCAGGGCCAGGTCCTGCAGCGTGCTGGCACCCAGCAGCTGCGACCCGATGAACAGCAGCGCCGCCACCGGCAGCACCGAGGTGATCGAGGTGTTGAGCGAGCGCCACAACACCTCGTTCATCGACAGGTTCACCAGTTGCGCGAACGTCCGGCGTCCCGGCTCGCCGAGGTGGACGGCGTTCTCCTTGACCCGGTCGAACACGACCACGGTGTCGTAGAGCGAGTACCCCATGATGGTCAGCAGCGCGATGACGGTCGCCGGTGAGACCGTGAAGTCGGTCCAGGAGTAGAGCCCGACCGTGATCAGCAGGTCGTGGACGAGCGCGATGACGGCGGCAACCGCCATCTTGAACTCGAGGCGGAAGGAGATGTAGATCACCACGACCACGAGGAAGACCGCGAGCGCCTCGAGCGACTGCTGCGTGATCCGCTGACCCCAGGTCGGTCCGACGAAGCTGATCGTGGTGTTCTCGGCGCCGGACGCCGCGACCAGCGCGTCCTCGACGGCGACGGCGTCGTCGCTGCCCGGCTCCATCTCCTCGGTGCGCACCAACGCACCGCGGTCGTCGGCTTCGCCCTGCAGCTGCGTGATGACGTCGGTCGCGCCGGCCGACTCGGCCGCCTCGCGCAACTCATCGGCGGTGGTGTCGGCCTCGACGCCCTCGAGGCGGTACGCGGTGCCGCCGACGAAGTCGATGGACAGTTCGAGCCCGACGGCCAGGAACCCGAGGAGGCTGAGCAGGATCAGACCGGTGCTGGCGAACAGCCAGGTGCGGCTGCGACCGACGAAGTCGATGGTCGGCGTCTTCATCGGCGTCCCCCTGCGCTCGCAGTGGCGGCTTCGGAGGCGCGCAGCGTCCGGCGGTTGAGGGCCTTCGTGCCCGACAGCAGATAGACGATCGGGCGCGTGAAGCTGGTCATGATGATGATGTCGAGCACGCTGGCCAGGCCGAGCATCAGCGCGAAACCACGGACCGGGCCGACGGCCAGGAAGTACAGGATGACGGCCGCCGCGAGCGTGACGGTGTTGCCGGCCAGGTTGGTGCGGAACGCCGAGGCGAACGCCGTCTTGACGCTGGTGCGCACCGTCTTGCCGAGGTTGGCCTCGTCGCGGATGCGTTCGAAGAACAGGATCGACGAGTCGGCGGTGATGCCGATCGAGACGATGATGCCGGCGATGCCGGCGAGGGTGAGCGCGAATCCGACCTCGCCCAGTGCGGTGATCAACGCCAGGGTGACCACGCCGAACAGGGCGAGGGCGGCCAGCGCGACCACGCCGAGCAGGCGGTAGAAGAACACCAGCCAGACGCCGACCAGGGCAAGACCGATGAGGCCGGCGAGCAACCCGGACTGCAGCGACTCGGTGCCGAGCGTCGGCGAGACGACGTCGAAGGTCGCCGGGGTGAGGCTGATCGGCAGCGCACCGGTACGCAGGATCAGTGAGAGGTCGACCGCATCTTCCTCCTGCTCCTCCTGGTCGCCGCCACCCGTCGTGATGGACGCCTGACCGCCGGTGATGCCCACGCCGCAGGCGACCCCCGGATTCATGCCCGGGGCGGACTCGACCACGTTGTCGAGCACGATGGCGAGGGCGCCCGGCTGGCCCTGGTCACGCTCGCAGGCGAGTTGACCGGTGATCTGTGCCCACTGCTCGCCACCTTCGCCGTCGAGCTCGAGCGACACCTCGAAGCCGCCCTGCCCGAGCACCGGGAAGGCGTCCTCGATGCGTTCACCGGTCAGCGCGACCGGGCCGAGGCGGTACTTCTCGACCTGGTCGCCGGCGGCGTCGTCCTCGGTGGCGTCTTCGCCCTCTGCGGCGTCCCCGTCCTCGGCGCCGTCGGCCGTCGCCCCGTCGGTCGGCGAGCCGCAGACGATGCCGGACTCCTCGGGCTCGAGTTCTTCACGCTCGTCGACCGGGTCCGTGCAGTCGGGGCCCTCGTCGTAGGCGGGGTCCCCCGGCAGCAGGATCTCCTCGACCGGGCGGAACTCGAGCTGTGCCGTGGTCCCGATGATCTCCTGGACCCGGTCCGCGTCGGAGATGCCGGGCAACTGCACGATGATGTCGTTGCCGGCACGCGAGATGTCCGGTTCGGCCACCCCGAGGCTGTCGACCCGGGCCCGGATGACCTCGACGGTCTGGTCGAGGATGTCCTCGATCCCGCCTTCGGGCTCGTCGCCCTCGAGTTCGGCGGTGTAGACCGCGCTGATGCCGCCCTGCAGGTCGAGACCGAGATTGGGCCGGTTGCCGAGCCCGAGGTAGGCGCCGGCGAGCACCACGACGAGCAGCGCCACCGTCAGGCTCGCGACGAGCTTTCCCTTGTTCACGTTGAGGTCCTACGTCGAGCGTTGGGCATCAGCCGAGCGGGACGCCGTTGGCGGTGATGCGGAACTCGCAGCCCAGGGTCCGGGCGGCGCGGCGGCACATCACCATGCGTTCGAGGAAGATCTCGAAGTACTCGATGACCGTCGAGCGCGTCGTGTCGAGCTCGAGTTCGAGGGTGATGGTGGCCTGGTCGGCGTCGACCCGCAGGAACGAGTGGGTGACGGCGTCGTTGACGCGGTCGTGGATGTCCGCGGCCGTGTCCGCGCCCTTGCGGACGCGACTTCGGTGCACATCGGCCTTGTCGGCCAGGATCACGGCCGCGCCGACCGGCCCGATCGACGACCCGTACTGCTCCTCGTGGTTGCCGATCGCCGACAGGACCAGGCCGATCCGGTAGGGGTCGACCTCGAGCCGTCGCAGCGCGTCGTAGGCGATCCAGGCCCCCGACAGCCCGTGGTTCATCCGGCTGACCACGTTGCCGACGTCGTGCATGTAGCCGCCGATGGCGGCGAGGTCGCACAACTCCTGGTCGGCGCCGAGGTGCAGGAGCACGTTGTGGGCGATCCGGCCGACCAGGTTGGCGTGGCGGAAGCCGTGCTCGGTGAAGCCCTGCGCGTCGAGGAACTGGTCCGAGAGCTTGATGAACGCGCTGATGACCTCGTCCTGTTGCAGGCGGGTCAGGATGTCGACCGGACCGCCGGTGCGACGCTCGGTGTCGAGCGCGATCTCGTTCGCCTCGGCGACCGCGTCCTTGGCGTCCATGCCGCGCACGAGCGCGGCCTCGGCCGACTCGGCGATGGCGGACGCCGGATCGGCGAGTTGCCGTGGCGAATCCACCTCGGCCGCCTCGGGCGGCGCAGGCGCGTCGTCGCGCTCGGCCGCGGCCGGGTCGAGGCGGTCGTCGGTGGCGTCGGTCACGCCGTCTCCGCGTCCTCGCGGACCACGCGCGCGAGCGAACTGCGGGCGAAGCGCAGCACGACGTCGTCGGTGACCAGCAGGTCCATGGTGTCGTCGTCGAGCGCGGCGACACGGCCGTGCAGACCGCCGATGGTCACGACGTCGTTGCCGACCTCGAGGTCGGCGACCTGGCGCTGGTGCTCCTTCTGACGCTTCTGCTGCGGCCGGATGAGCAGCATGTAGAGCACCACCAGGAACAGCAGCGGCAGCAGCAGTCCACTGAGACCTTCCACGACGAACGTCCTTTGTCGGATCGAGTCCGCGCGACGATCGGTGTCCGTCCAGACCCGGGTGGTCGCGCGGAAAGCCGCCCAACCTCGGCAGACGGTGGGCGGACGGGGCCGCAGCCTACCGCTCGTCGGCCCGCTCGCGAGGCAGCGGGGCCTTGGAACCGGTGCCGGGTCGCGAACCCGGCAACGGCTCGCCGCGCGCCCAGGCCGTCAGCCGCTGTGACACGTCACCATCTCCCTCCCGTTGGCTGGTCAGCAGCAGCACGTCGCCGTTGGCCAGACGGGTGTCGCCCCGCGGGATCAGCACGCGGTCCCCCCGCAGGATGGCGGCGACCAGGGCACGGTCGGGCGGCGCGACCTCGTGCAGGAAGCGGCCGTGCAACGGCAGGTCGTCGGTCACGTGGACCTCGATCAGGTCGATCTCGACGCCGTCGATCGGCAGCACCTCGGCCACCGGCGCCCATCCCGGCCGCGCCTCCTCGAGGCCGAGGACCCGGACCAGCGGCTGCAGCGTGGTGCCCTGCACCAGGACACTGACGAGCACGACGAAGAACACCACGTTGAAGATCGCGGCGGCGCCCGGCACGCCGGCCGTCGCCGGGAAGGTGGCCAGCACGATCGGCACGGCGCCGCGCAGCCCGCCCCACGACAGCAGCGCCCGCGACCGGAGGTCGAATCCCTGGAACATGGTGCACAGCACGACCGCCAGGGGCCGGGCGACCAGCGTGAGCACCATCGCGACCAGCAACGCCGGCAGTGCCACCGACGGCAGGTCCGTCGGCGAGACCAGCAGCCCGAGCAGCAGGAACAGCCCGATCTCACTGGCGTTGGCGAGCGCCTCGTGGACACCGAGGATCGACCGGCGGTGACGCGGCACCAGCCCGCCGATGAGCACACCGGCGACGTAGACGGCGAGGAATCCCGACGCGCCGAGAGCGGCGCCGACACCGTAGGCGAGCGCGCCCATCGCCCAGGCGATGACCGGGTACATGCCCTCGGTGCCGAGTTCGAGCCGGCGCAGCGCCGCGACACCGGCCATGCCGACGGTCCCGCCGACCAGCGCCCCGCCCCCGAGTTGGACCACGGCGAACCCGATCCAGTCACCGGCCGTGACCCCGTCACCGGTGATGGTCGCAACCAGGCCGACCGTCAGCATCACCGCGATCGGGTCGTTGGCTCCCGATTCGAGCCGCAGCATCGCCGAGACGCGGCGCGGCAGCGGCGTCGTGCGCATCATGCTGAACACGGCGGCCGCGTCGGTCGAGGCGACGACGGCGCCGATCAGGGCCGCGGTCATGACGCCGACGTCGAGCAGCAACCAGGTCCCGAGGGCGGTCACCGCAGCGGTCACGAGCACACCGACGGTCGCCAGCAGCCCGCCCGGCAGGGCCGACAGGCGCAGGTCGGTCGGCTTGGTCGTCAGCCCGCCCTCGAGCAGGATGAACAGCAGTGCCACGGCCCCGAGGTTCTGCACCAGGCCCGGGTTGTCGAGGATGACCCATTCGAGGCCGTCGCTGCCCACGGCCATGCCGAGCACGAGGAAGAGCAGCGCACCCGGCACCCGGAGCTTCGCACCGACGGTCGAGAACAGCGACGAGGTCAGGGCCGCGAGGAGCAGCAACCCCGCGCCGACCAGCAGGACGTCGTCCACCCCGAGTTCGAGCTGCACATCACCCCTTCGTGGTGTCAGCCGACACGGCTGGAGGAGCGGGCACGCTACCCGTCCGGGTCGGTGTCCCCGGCGTCGAACAGCGACACCGCGCCAGGGGTCCGGTGGGGCAGCCCCGCACCGGGTTTCGGCATCGGACGACCGAGGTGGGCATAGGCCCCCGCGGTCGCGATCCTGCCCCGAGGCGTGCGCTGCAACAGTCCGCAGCGCAGCAGGAACGGCTCGACGGCGTCCTCGATGGTGTCGGGTTCCTCGGTCACGGCGGTGGCGAGCGTGGTCAGGCCGACCGGTCCCCCGCCGAAGTTGTCGACCACGGCTTCCAGGACCCGCCGGTCGAGCCGGTCGAGGCCGAGCTCGTCCACGTCGAAGACCTCGAGCGCTGCCCGTGCGACGGCCAGGTCGATGTGCCCGCCCGCCTCGACCTCGGCGTAGTCGCGGACGCGCCGCAGCAGCCGGTTGGCGATGCGCGGCGTGCCACGCGACCGGCTGGCGATCTCGCTGGCGCCCTCGTCGTCGACGTCCACGCTCAGCAGCGTCGAGGAACGACGCACGATCGTGAGCAGTTCGTCGGTGTCGTAGTGCTCGAGGTGGGCGGCGAAGCCGAACCGGTCGCGCAGCGGCGACGAGATCAGGCCGGTCCGCGTGGTGGCACCCACCAGCGTGAACCGGGGCAGGTCGAGCCGGATCGAGCGGGCGCCCGGGCCCTTGCCGACGACGATGTCGAGTTGGAAGTCCTCCATGGCCGAGTACAGGACCTCTTCGACCGTGCGCGGCAGGCGGTGGATCTCGTCGACGAACAGCACGTCGCCGCCCTCGAGTCCGGTGAGGATGGCCGCGAGGTCGCCCGGTCGCTCGATCGCGGGACCGGAGGTGGCCCGGAAGTGGGCACCGACCTCGGCGGCGACGATGGCGGCCAGCGTCGTCTTGCCGAGGCCGGGTGCGCCGGACAGCAGGACGTGGTCGGCCGGCTGTCCGCGCCGCCGCGCACCCGTCAGCACGAGCTCGAGCTGCCGGCGGACGCGGTCCTGGCCGATGAACTCGTCGAGCCGGGTCGGACGCAGGCTCGCCTCGAGGCCGTCTTCGCCCGGCAGCGAGCCGACATCGAGCAGCGGGTTCTCGTCGACCGGCAGGTCGTGTCCGCCCTCGCTCATCGTGCGCCCTCGAACGCGGCGGCGCCCAGGTGGCGCAGGCAGGCCCGCAGCACGTCGGTGACCTGCGCGTCCGGGGCGGCCTCGCCACCGGTCGTCACGGCACCGAGCGCCTGCTGGACCTCGCCGGCCGAATAGCCGAGCGCGAGCAGCGCGTCGCGTGTCTCGGTGAGCAGGTCGGGCGCGACGCCGTTGGCCGCAGCCGTGGGCAGCTCGCCCCCGGTGATGCCGCCGACCTTGTCCTTGAGCTCGAGCACGAGCCGTTCGGCGACCTTCTTGCCCACCCCCGGGATCGCGGTGAGCGTCGCGATGTCGCCGCCGCCGATGGCGGTGCGCAGCACGTCGGGCCGATGGGTGCCGAGCGCGGCGAGGGCGAGCTTCGGGCCGACCCCGGACGAGGTCAGCAGCAACTCGAACAGCTGCAGCATCGAGCGTTCGGTGAAGCCGTACAGCGTCATCGACTCCTCGCGGACCTGCAGCGAGGTGTGCAGTTCGATCGTCTCGCCACGGGCCGGGACCCTCTCGGCGGGCGTGACGTTGACGAGGTAGCCGACCCCGCCGACGTCGACCACGACGCTCGTCGCGTCGCGGTGGGCGACCGTGCCTCGCAGGGACGCGATCATGGACGACCTCCGGCGGGTTTGGCGGGACGCGCACGGCGGCGCGAGGACGGTGAGGCGGTCGTGGGCGGCAGCCGGTCCCCCAGCACGGCCTCCCACCCGCCGCGAGCGGCCGAGTCGGCGGCACGGTGCGCGTCGGCCAACTCCGAGGCGGCGGCGGTGCCGAGGACCCGGGTCGCGAGCCGCGAACGTGCGAGGTGGGTCAACGCGACCGCCAGCGCGTCGGCCACGTCGGCGGGCCGGGGCACCTCGTCCAGGCCGAGCTGGGCGGCAACGAGGCGACCGACCGCGTTCTTGTCCGCGTTGCCGGTCCCCGCGACCGTCTGCTTGACCTCGTTGGGGCTGTAGCTGGTGACCGCGAGTCCGGCTCGTGCGGCCGCGACGAACGCCACCCCGGCGGCCTGACCGGTGGCCATCGCCGAACGCACGTTGGAGGAGAACAGCACCCGCTCGACCGCGACGGCGTCGGGGCGGAAGCGGGCGATGGCGTCCTCGATGGCCTGCTGGAGCGCCAGCAGCCGCTGTTCGAGCGGCAGCTCACGGTTGGTGCGGATGCAGTCGTGGTGCACCGCGACCGGACGCCGGTCCGGCCCCTGGACCACGCCGAGGCCACACCGCGTCAGCCCCGGGTCGATGCCCAGGACGGTCGTCGGGGTCGCTTCGGCCGACACTCGTGCTCCTCGAACGTGCGTTCGGGGCAGCCTAGCAATCCGATGCGGCTGGGTCCCCCATCTCGCTCGCTTCGCTCCCTCGTTGCCCCCCAGCCGGGCGAGTGACCGGCCCCCTCCCGAGCCGGCGGCTACTCCTCGAGTGACTCGATGAGGTCCTCGGGGATGTCGAAGTTGGCGTAGACATCCTGGACGTCGTCGTTGTCGTCGAGCAGGTCGAGCAGGCGCAGGACCTTCTTGGCCTCCGCCGATTCGGCGATCGGGACCGTGGAGGCCGGCACCATGGTCGAACCAGCCTCGACGATTGCGAAGCCGCCGTCCTCGAACGCCTTGCGGAGTTCGGGAATGTCGCTCGGGTCACACCACGCGGTGAACTGCTCGCCGCTGTTCTCGATGTCCTCGAGGCCGGCGTCGAGGCCGACCAGCATCAGGTCGTCTTCGCTGTGCCCGTTCGCCTCGACGATGACCTGGCCGCGGCGCGAGAACAAGAAGGCGACCGATCCGGGTTCGGCGAGGTTGCCGCCGGCCTTGCTGAACGCGCTGCGGATGTCGGACGCGGTGCGGTTGCGGTTGTCGGTCAGCGCGTCGACCAGCACCGCCACGCCACCGGGCGCGTACCCCTCGTACTGGGCCGCCTCGTAGGTCGCACCACCCTCGAGTTCACCGGCGCCGCGCTTGCAGGCGCGCTCGATGGTGTCCTTGGGGACCTCGGCGTCCTTGGCCTTCTGCACGGCGAGCGCAAGCGACGGCGACGCCTCGGTGTCCGAGGTTCCGGCCTCACGGGCGGCGACCTCGATCTGTCGGATCAGCTTCGCCCACTGCTTGCCACGCCGGGCGTCCTTGGCCGCCTTCTTGTGCTTGATCGTCGACCATTTGCTGTGTCCGGACATCCATGGCTCCGCGGGGACGATGGGGCTGGTGTGCTCGGCCGGCGATCGTACCGCCAAGGCGGGTCGTTCTACCGTGGTTCGACGGTCAGGCCGTGGTGCGCGCGTGTTCGACGGCGGCGACGAAGGCGGCGTGCAGACGGTCGTCGCCGGTGACCTCGGGGTGGAACGCCGCCGCGAGCAGGCTGCCCTGCCGCACGATCACGGGGTGGCCGTCGACGGCCGCCAGCACCTCGACGTCGTCGCCGAGGACCTCCTCGACCCGCGGGGCACGGATGAAGGAGACGTCCATCGGCCCGCCCGTGATGCCACCCACCTCGAGGTGGGCATCGAAGGAGTCGACCTGGCGGCCGTACGCGTTGCGGCGGGTGCGGACGGCCAGCCCACCGACCAGCGGCTGCGGACGGTCCTGATCGAGTTCGTCCGACAGCAGGATCATGCCGGCGCAGGTGCCGAACACGGGCAGACCGTCGCCGATCCGCTTTTGCAACGGCTGCATCAGCCCGAAACGTTCGAGCAGCTTGCCGATGGTGGTGGACTCGCCGCCGGGCAGGATCAGCCCGTCGACCCGCGACAGCTGTTCGGCCGTGCGCACCTCGACGGCGTTGGCGCCGCAGCGCCGCAGCGCCCGCAGGTGTTCGAGCACGTCACCCTGCAGGGCGAGTACCCCGATCGTTGGCGCAGCCGCGACATGGGACGGGTCGGGCGAACGGCCGACCAGCCGCTCCCCCGGTACCCACGCACGTCTGTTGCGGCCGCTCACCAGCCGCGGGAGGCGTACTTCTCGCCCTCGGGCAGCGTGTCGAGGTTGATGCCGACCATGGCTTCACCGAGGCCGCGGGACACCTTGGCGATGACGGCCGGGTCCTCGAAGTGGGTGGTGGCCTCGACGATCGCCCGGGCGCGCTGCTCGGGGTTGCCCGA
Organism: Egicoccus sp.; assembly: GCA_040904725.1. GTDB lineage: Bacteria > Actinomycetota > Nitriliruptoria > Nitriliruptorales > Nitriliruptoraceae > Egicoccus. The sequence continues at coordinate 33,080 of JBBDSX010000054.1, read as the reverse complement.
CTTGAAGATGCCGGATCCCACGAACACGCCGTCCGCGCCGAGCTGCATCATCATCGCGGCGTCGGCCGGGGTGGCGATCCCGCCGGCGGTGAAGAGCACGACGGGCAGACGGCCGGTGTCGGCGACCTCGCGGATCAGCTCGACCGGGGCCCGGTGTTCCTTGGCGGCGGCGTACAGCTCGGTCTCGTCCATGGTGGCGAGCTTGCGGATCTCGCCGGTGATCGAGCGCATGTGCCGGGTCGCCTCGACGACGTTGCCGGTGCCGGCCTCGCCCTTCGAGCGGATCATGGCCGCACCCTCGGACAGGCGGCGCAGCGCCTCGCCGAGGTTGGTCGCGCCACAGACGAACGGCACGTCGAAGCCCCACTTGTCGATGTGGTTGGCCTCGTCGGCGGGGGTCAGCACCTCGGACTCGTCGACGTAGTCGACCCCGAGCGACTGCAGGACCTGCGCCTCGACGAAGTGGCCGATCCGGGCCTTGGCCATGACCGGGATCGAGACGGCCTCGATGATGCCGTCGATCATGTCCGGATCGGACGCTCGGGCGACGCCGCCGTCACGGCGGATGTCGGCGGGCACGCGTTCGAGCGCCATGACGGCGACGGCCCCGGCCTCCTCGGCGATCGTGGCCTGCTCGGCGGTGACGACGTCCATGATGACGCCGCCCTTGAGCATGTCCGCGAGACCGCGCTTGACGCGGGTCGTCCCGTGGGCGGGACGCGAGGAGTCGGGCTGGGAGGTGTTGGTCATGGCGCTCTCGAGATCAGGTGTGGGTCGACCCGCAGCGTACTGCCTGCACCCCGCCCCGATCACCCCGCGGCAGTGGGAACCGGCGGCAGACGCGAGGCCTCGGGGAGCATGAACCAGGTCGGGCCGGGCTTGAGCGGCAGGTCGGCCCCGGAGGCGTCCAGCAGGCGCATCGGGGAGGCGGCGTCCGGCTTGGACCAGGACGCCTCGTACCAGGCGCCGTCGCGCAGGACGATGGCGCGGCCCTCGCCGATCACGTCGGTCTCGTCGTAGGGGTTGCCGGCGGTGTCGCAGCAGCCGACCTGGTGGTGACGTGCGCCGATGATGACCACGTTGGCGGCGCCGATGCGACCCGTCCCGGTGACCGTGAACGGCTCGCCGTTCTGTGCCCGTCGGTAGACGCCCGCGGCCGCGTCGTAGGTGAAGCCGGTCCGATAGGTGCCCGACATCGACACCTCGATGTCGGCACCGGCGTCGCTGCAGTGGACGAGGTCGACGGCACACGACGGCGGCTGCTCGGTGAAGCGCAGCGCGGTGGCCGTTGGCGGGGTCGCCCCGCGCTCGGCGATGGCCGCGACCGTCTCGGGCGTGCGGACGTAGAGGTTGTGGGGTGCCCGCCGGCTGCTGTCGCGGTAGAAGCCGGCCTGGCCCTCGGTCACCAGCACCAGCGAACTGCCGCTGAGTGCGGCCTGGACCTCGTCGCGCGCCCCCGAGTACGCAAAGCCGGGGTGCTCGGCGACCCCCGAGGCGACCTGGACGTCGATGAACCGGCCCGAACGCACCGGGCCGGCGACATCGGGAATCCGGCTGTGGAACACGGTGATGAAACGGGTGACCCCGCCCTCGACGAGTTCTTCGAACACGAGGTCGGCGGCGTCGAGGCCGGCCTGCGGCCGCGCCGCCGGCGAGTTCTCGATCTTGACCACCAGCGCCGGGCGATCGTCGAGGTCCTGTTCCGTGGGTACCCCGGTCAGCGGCGCGAGCGGGAGTACCTCGGGTTCGGGTTCGGGTTCGGGCTCGGGCTCGGGCTCGGGTGCCGGCTCGGCCTCGGTCGGCTCCTCGGACGGTTCCTCGTCGACCGCGGCCGGCGCGATCTCGACGGGGTCCTCGGACGAGCAGGCGACGAGCAGGACGCCGGCGGCCGCGACGACGGCGACGAGGCGGGTGGAACGGCGCAGGGCGAAACGGGACACCGGGGAAGCCTTCGGACGTGCGAGATCGCGACCCGCGGCTGGGCCGGGTGTCGCGCGAGACACTGGTCGAGTCGGCCGGACGAGGTCAGGGTACGAGCGGACAGTCCCGATTCGCCGGAACCGTCGCGCGCACGGTGCGTGGGCCGCCCATTTCGCGGCGTCGGGAACTCGACACCGTCAGGCGGCGCCCGTCACCGAGACGTAGACCCCGCGGATGCGGTCGGCGACGACGGACCAGTCGTAGCCGGCGGCGGTCCGGCGCCCCTCGGCCGCCATCGCCCGTCGCAGCGAGGGGTTGTCGAGCAGGGTCTCGATCGCGTCGGCCAGCGCGCGAGGGTCGCCCGGGGGGACGAGACGGCCCTGCTCGCCGTCGCGCGCGACGCTGCGGTAGCCGGGCAGATCGGAGGCCACCAGGGGCCGACCGGCGGCCATGGCCTCGAGCAGCACGATGCCGAACGACTCGCCGCCAAGCGCCGGCGACACGTACAGGTCGCAGGACGCGAAGAAGCGTGGTAGCTCGGTGTTGCCGACCCGCCCGAGGAACACCACGTCCGCCCGGAGCCGGGCCGGCAGCAGTTGTTGACAGCGGTCGCGTTCGGGCCCGTCGCCGACGACGTACAGCCGGAGATCCGGACGACGGGTCTTGGCCAGCGTGAACGCGCGGATCAACGGCTCGAGGCCCTTGCGCGGCTCGAGCCGTCCGACGAACAGCAGCGTCGGGTGGGGCGCGTCGGCGATCTCGGGCAGGGGCTCGGCGTCGGCGAAGCGGGCCACGTCGACGCCGTTCGGCACGACCTGGAACCGGCTGGCGGACACACCGAGCGCGGACGCGTGGTAGCCCGCCGCAGCCTCGCTGACGGCCAGCGGCGCGGCGAGCCCGGCCAGGATCCGGCGGGCGTACGGCCGGGCGAGCCGATAGGCCCGGGTGCTCGACGACCACGCGTGGAAGGTGCCCACGACGGGTGCGACGTCGGCGCGCACGGCGGCCAGCCCCGCCCAGGGCACGACCGGTTCGTGGACGTGCACGACGTCGGGTCGGGCCTCGACGAGTTGGTCCCGGAGCCGACGCATGGCCCGCGGGGACGGCGCGACCGGCGCCACGGACCCGTTGAACGGCACCCGCAACGACCGGCCGACCGGGGGCGCCTCGTCGCTGCCGGGACCGAGCACGACCACCTCGTCACCGCCGGAACGCAGCGCCGCGGCCAGGTGCGAGACATGCGACTGCACACCACCGGGGACCGCGAGGTCGTACGGGGACACCAGGGCGATCCGCATGCCGCTCACAGCGTCTTCCCGAAGCGTCGACGGCGCTTGGCCCAGTCCTCGCGCGCCAGGGTGCGCCAGTCCTGCCCGCCGCGCCAGGCAGCCACGACAGGGTGATCGGGTTCGCGGTCGGCGAGCCAGTTCGGCACGAAGACGTGCCACTGGTCGGGGGCGAAGCGGACCAGGTGCTCGAGTTCGGTCGCGATGGCCTGCGTCCCGTCGTAGACGTCGAGGTGGGCGACCTCGATCGGCGGCCGGACGTAGCCGTGGAACCCGTCGCCACGGGTGAAGAACGCCCCTGCGGCGACCGGCCGGGCGGTCCGTTTGGCGAGGGCGGCCGTGCCCGGAGGCAGCCGGCACGGCTCCCCGAAGAACTCGACGATCGGGCCCTTCTTCGTCAGGTCCCGGTCGGCGAGCAGGGTGGCCAGCGCCCCGCTGTCCTCGACCCGCTGCTGCAACTGGTCGAGCATGTCGCCCCCGCGCACGAGCGGGATCACCTCGATGCCGGCCTGTTCGCGCAGGCGGACGAAGCGTTCGAACAGGCGGCGCGGCTCGACCAGTTCGGCGACGACCACCATGCCCCACCGGCGTTGGCTCGTGAAGAACGCGCCGACGTCCCACGAGCCGAGGTGGCCGGTGGCGAACACGCCGCCCCTGCCGCTGTCGCGGAACGCGTCGACGTGCTCGAGGCCCTCGCCCGTCGACGCCGCCACGACCTCGTCGCCGTCCATCGTGTGCAGTCGGAAGCTGTCGAGCCAGTACCGGGCGTACGACACGTAGGCGGCACGGACGAGATCGTCGAGGTCGCCCGGCGAGGCGTCGGGAACCACGCGCGCCAGGTTGCGACGGACCTGGTCGCGTTGCCGGGCCGAGGCGGCGCGGTACCAGACCGGCCCGAGGCGGGCCGGCAGCCTGCGGGCCAGCGGCGCCGGCAGCGTGGCCGCCGCTTCCCACACCGAGCGGTACTGCCAGTACGCGGCCCGCTGCTTGAAGGTCTCGGGCGGAGCGGGAGGCAGGTCGGCGAGCGAGGCCGCGCGCCTCACGGTTCGTCCTCCTGTGCCGCCCGCTGTGCCGAGTCCACGGCCGGGTCGAAGTTGTACTCGCCGTAGAAGCGTCGCGCCGCGCGCAGGAAGGCCCGGCTCCAGGCGCGATCGGCCACGGCGAGTTCGAGCAGTTCCTCGGGGATGTCACGGTCGATCTGGCACCACACGTGGTGGACGCGCTGGATCACGGTGACGGTGCCCCCGACCGCGAGCAGCCACAGCACCGGTTCGAGCAACCAGCGGTGGAAGACGAGGGCGAAGATGAGCAGGATCGCCCGCTCCGCCCGTTCGAGGATCCCGATGTCGCAGGTGAGGTCGATCGACTCGGCCTTGGCGCGCACGTAGCTGGTGACCTCGGCGGCGACCAGGGCGGCCACGGTCAGGACGAAGACCCGCGGCTCGTCCCGGACCCACCAGGCCACGCCGGCCAGGATCAGCCCGTCGGAGATGCGGTCGCTGACCGAGTCGTAGAAGCCGCCGAACGGGGTGGACCGTCCCGTGGCGCGGGCGACGGCGCCGTCGAAGGTGTCCATCAGTCCGCCGGCGACCAGCACCCAGCCACCGACGACCGGATCGCCCTGCGAGACGAACCACGTGGCCGTGGCGGTGAGCACCAGCCCGAACGTCGTCAACCAGTTGGGGGTGACCCCGGTCCTCGCCAGTCCCCGACCCATCGGGGTCGTGACCGCGGATACGTACTCGGGGAACCGAGACCGCAGAGCCACGTCTTCCTCGCAATAGGTCGCGTTGAGCGACAAAGGTCGCGGTGAGCGCCGCCACGCTAGCAACGACCGCCGTACCCTGAGCGGCCCGGCCGACGAGAGGTCCCCTGATGTCCGAGAAGGTCCAACTCACCGACGCCGAGTGGCGCGAACGGCTCACGCCCGAGCAGTACCAGGTCCTGCGTCAGCAGGGCACCGAGCGCCCCTTCACCGGCGCGTTCTGGGACGAACAGGGCGACGGAACCTACCGCTGCGCCGGTTGCGGCACCGCGCTGTTCTCGTCCGAGACGAAGTTCGACGCCCACTGCGGCTGGCCGAGCTTCTACGCCCCACTCGACGAGGGCACGGTCGACGAGCACGAGGACACCAGTCTCGGGATGCGTCGCGTCGAGGTCACGTGCACCAACTGCGGCGGCCACCTCGGCCACGTCTTCGACGACGCGCCCGACCAGCCCACCGGCCTGCGCTACTGCATCAATTCCGCGTCCCTCGACCTCGAGCGCGGCTAGGGAGCGGTTCAGCCGGTGGCGCGGTGCTCGTCGACGTCGTCGAGCGCGATCTCGGTGGTGATGTGGGCGTCCTCGAGCGGGTCCACCGTCACGTTCACGGCACCGGACTTGACCTTGGAGGCGTACTCGTCGACGTACTCCTGGCCGCTCAGCAGCATGATCTCGTACATCAACTCATCGGTCGCTGAACGCAGGGCGAACGGGTCGGTGCGCTGCTCGCGGTAACGCGAGAGATCGAGCGGCTTGCCATAGCGCAACGTCACCCGGTGACGCTTGGGCAGGTAGGTGCCCGTCGGCATCGCCACGTTGGTGCCGATCACGGCGCAGGGCACGATCGGGACGTCGGCCTCGAGGGCCATACGGACCGGGCCGGTCTTGCCGCGGTACAGCCGCCCATCGGGACTGCGGGTGCCCTCGGGGTAGATGCCGAGCAGGTCACCCGAGCGCAGGATCTCGACGCCGGTACGCAGGCTGTCCTCGCCCTTCTCGCCGCCACCGCGGTGCACCGGGACGACGCCCGTGCCCTGGAAGAACCAGCGGGTCCGCCACGAGTCCCAGTAGTCGGCCTTGCCCAGGAAGTAGACCGGCCGCGCGACGTTGATAGGCAAGACGATCGAGTCGATGAACGACAGGTGGTTGCAGGCCAGGATGGCCGGTGCCGAGTCGGGAATGTTCTCGACGCCCTCGAGTCGCAACCGCAGGTAGCGGTTGAGGATGGGCGGCAGGCCCCGCTTCAGCACGCGGTACATGCGTGGTGCGTCTGCCATCCCGGGCACTGACGGCCTCCTCGGGTCCGCGCATCGCGGATGCGCTCGGTCGCTCGGTCGGGGTCCTGCCGGGGTCGGGACCACCGCCCGACCTCGCTAGCCTACGGTCGCCTCGCGGAAGCGTCGAGCGATTCCTCGAACCGATCGGTCGAGCGGGTTGCCCGGATGGACACGAAACACCCTACGGTGCGCGGCCGCGTGGAACGAGTACGAGGAGCCGGACGAGTGGCAACCGACCTTGGTTCATGGCCGGCCGAACAGGCGAGCGTCCTGGTCGAGGTCCTACAGCGCGACGGGCTGACGCCCGAGGCCAAGCGCACCCGCGACGGCATCCATGTCCTGGTCCCCGACGCGCAGTCGGACCAGGCCCACCAGGTGCTCGCCGCCAACATGGACGTCATCGCCAGCGCGGCCCGGCCCAGTGATCCGACGCCCATTCGCGGGAGGAAGAAGGCGCGGCGCGCTCCCCAGCGCAGCGAGCGACCGGCGCGGTCGGCGTCGGCCGACTCGCCCAAGCTGACCTCCGAGCGCCTGATGCGCATCGGCCCGGCGATCGCCCTGCTGCTCACCGCGCTGCTGCTCGGCTCGCTGTTCCCGCGGGCGGCGTTCCCGATCGTGATCGTCGGCGCCTTCGCCGGCATCTGGTGGCTCGGCAAGCAGGCCCAGGACGGCCGCGACGGTTAGCGCTGGCGCCGCTTGGGCAGGGCGCCGTGCAGGAACTCGACCTGCAGTCGCAGCAACTGTTCGGCGACGACCTCCTGCGGCGTCATGTGGGTGACGCCGGACAACGGCAGGAACTGGTGTGGCCGGCCGGCAGCGAGCAGCGCAGCCGACAACCGCAGCGAGTGCGCGGCGACGACGTTGTCGTCGGCGAGCCCGTGGATGATCAACAACTCGGGTGCCGGATCCTCCCAGGGGGCGGCGCCGAGCAGTTGACCGTCACCGTCGACCAGGCTCGACACCGCATACGCGTCGGGTGAACGGTCGGGGCGCCCGAGATAGCGCTCGGTGTAGTGGGTGTCGTACAGCGTCCAGTCGGTGACGGGCGCGCCGGCGATCGCCGCCCGGAACACGTCGGGCCGGCGCAGGACCGCGAGTGCGGCGAGGTAGCCGCCGAACGACCAGCCGCGGATGGCGACGCGGGTCAGGTCCAGCCGAGGATCGTGTTCGGCCGCGGCGTGCAGGGCGTCGATCTGGTCCTCGAGGACCGCCGTGGCGAGGTCGCCGTGGACCTCGCGTTCCCACAGGGGTCCGCGGCCGGGGGTTCCGCGCCCGTCGACGACCAGCACGGCGAAACCCTGATCGGCGAACCACTGGGAGGTCAGGTGCGCAGCACCGTGCTGCACCACCCGTTGGGCATGCGGGCCGCCGTACGGGTCGAGCAGCACGGGCAGTCGCGTGCGCGGGCCGGCGTCGGTCGGCAGCAGCAGCGCGGCCCGCAGCTTCCGGGGACCGAGTTCGAGCAACTGGACCTTCGGTCGCAGGTCGGGCGAGGCGGCGTGCACGGCGACCATCGCGTGGACCTCGGCGTCCCGCCCCACCACCTCGATGCGCGGGGCGGTTGACTGCAGGTCGGTGGAGACCACGACGTACCGGTCGCCGGCCGCCGCCCCACCGACCTGCATGCCCGGCGACCCGTCGCCGACACGGACGAGCCCGTCGGACCGGCGCCAGGCCCACAGGTGGACCTGCGTCGGGTCGTTCTCGCAGGCCGTGAAGACCACCTCGTCCTCCGCGGTCGTGCTGACCGCGCGGACCTGCAGGCCGGGGGGCGTGACGGGTTCGCCGTCGACGCACAGCGCCCGGCTCCCGAGCGGCCCGTGCTCCGCCAGGTCCTCGACGGTGACCAGCGACGGGCCCATCCGGGCCGGGACGCCGTCGACGAGTTCGATCCAGGCCGGGTCGGACAACTCGCGCAGGACCGTGGTCGCCCCGGTGTCGGGGTCCGCCGCCAGGATGCGGGCGTGTTGCTGGTCGCGCGACTGCACCAGGAGCAGCAGTCCGTGCTCGTCCCAGTCGACCCGGGCGAGGTAGGGCAGCGACTCGCGGTCCCAGTTCACGTCGACGCGTCGACCGCCCTCGATGCTGAGCACCGTGAGGCGGACGTCGGCGTTCGTGGTGCCGGCCGCCGGGTAGGCGACCCGTTGCGGGTCGTGGTCGGGGTTGGCCGGGTCGGCGATCCACCAACCCGGCACCGCGGTCTCGTCGACCCTGGTCACCGCGACCCGGTCACTGTCGGGCGACCACCAGGTGCCGCGGGCGCGGCCCATCTCCTCGGCCGCGATGAACTCGGCCCGTCCCCACGCGATGCCGGCCTCGACGACCAGTGGGCGCGTCACGCCGGGCTGGGTCGGGCCACCGACCAGGTCGAGCAGGTGAAGCCCGTCGCCGCTGACGTACACGACGCGGCGACCGTCCGGCGCAGGGCGGGGGTCGAAGACCGGCCCCGCCGACGGGTGTTCGACGACGGTCTCGTCGGTGCGTTCGAAGGTGTACAGCCGCCCACCTAGGGTGAACGCGGCGAGCCTGACGTCGCGGTCGGTCGCGAACGAGGTGATGCCGCCGGCCATCTCGCGGGCGCGCTCGCGACGGGCCCGCTCCGCCGGGGGCAGGTCGTCGGGGTCCTCCTCGCCCAGCGCCCGCGGGTCGACCAGGCAGCGCTCGGACGGCGTGTCGACACCGAGGTCGAGTTCCCACAACGCCGTGACCGGGTCCTCGCCGCCATGGGAACGCAGGAACAGCAGCCGCCGGCCGGCCGGATCGAACCGGAACTGGCGTGGGGCCCCCAGCGTGAAGCGGCGGGTACGGGCGTGCTGGCGGGGGAAGTCGCTCACGACGCGAATCTCCGACGAGGTGTTGGGGTGGCCGGTGGCGATGGACTCAGGAGGGGCGCGCGGGTTGGCCGCTCGTTCGGTCGAGTGCGAGCATCGCGGCCCCGACCATGCCCGCGTCGTCACCGAGCGCGGCCAACTCGAAGGCAGGGGCGCTGCGCCAGGGCCGGCCCAGCATCCGCTCGGCCAACGCCTCGGTCGCCGCCGGGACGACCCACCGGGAGGTCGGCAGCGCGGCGCCGCCGCCCAGCAGCAGCACCTCGGGGTCGAGCACGTTGACCAGGCTGGCGGCCGCCACCCCGAGCCAGCGGCCGGCCTCGAGCAGCACCTGCTGGGCGAGTTCGTCGCCGCCGAGTGCGGCCTGGCTCACGTCGCGGCCCGTCGGTCGGTCGATCCCGCGCAGCGGGGTTTCGCCGTCGTAGACAACGACGCGCTCGGCAGCCGTGCGTCCCAGTGACGACCCCGACGCATAGGCCTCGATGCAGCCCCGGTTGCCGCAGGGGCAGGGGCGGCCGCCGTCCTCGACGATCAGATGGCCGATCTCCGCGGCGAAGCCGTGGGCGCCGAGCAGGAGTTGACCCCCGACGACGATTCCGCCGCCCACGCCGGTGCCGAGCGTCATCATGACCACGTCGCGGTGTCCACGGGCGGCGCCGATGCGCTGCTCGCCGAGCGCGGCCGCAGAGGCGTCGTTGACCACCGCGATGGGAACCGAGGTGGTGTCGGCCAACTCCGTGGCGATCGCGATGTCGCGGACCCCGATGTTGGGTCCGTACCGGATCACCCCGTCGGGCGAGACCAGGCCGGCGATCCCGATGCCGACCGGCATGTCCGTACGGCCGGCGGCGAGTTCGACGATCGCGGCCCGCAGCGTCTCGAGCAGTAGCGCCGCGTCGTTCGCCGGGGTCTCTCGGCGACGGCGGTCGAGGACGCGACCGTCGGCCGCGATCGTGGCGGCGACCAGCTTCGTTCCACCGATGTCGATACCGATGGCGACCGGCCCCGAGGTGGGCCCTGGGGGGAAGGCAGGCTCGGACACGGCATTGCCCTTTCGAGTACGGATGGCGGGATCAGTCGAGGTCGATGCGCTCGAACGGCGCCTCGCGCTGCCCGTCGTCCCGGCCGCCCGTCGCCCCATTCGTCTCGGCAGGGCCCTGCAGGTCGGCGACGAGCGTGCGCACCGCCTGCGTGAGGTGGCGGGCCGCGTCGGTGAGGTGGCCGACGACCTCGGGGTGCGAGGTGGACAGCATGCGCAATCCCGTACACCAGGGGCAAACGCCGCACACGTCCGGGTCGTGTCCGGCGTCCCCGTCGCCATCGTCCGCGTCGCCGGCCGGACCCGCGTCGTCCTGCCCGTCCCCACGTCGGGCGGCACGGTGCGCGGCGACCGGATCCTGCTCGTCGAGGTGACCGGGGTCGTCTGGGGTCGCCCACCAGGGGCGCGGTGCCTCGGCGCTCATCCGGCCGCCTCCGCACCGACGGTCTGGGCCGGGTCCGGCACGAAGCGGACCTCGAGGTGCCCCTGTTCGAGGGTGGCGCCGGCGACCCGGTCGCGGCGCAGGCCGCCCGGCAGCGGGATCGTGCGGCGCACGCCGGCCACCTTCACGTGCAGGTCGCCGCCGCGACGATGGAGGTCGACCTCGGCCTTGTCGACGAAGGGCAGGGCGATCCGCAGCACGTGGCCGTCCGCGGTGCTCTCGAGCGTGACGGGCCGCACCGGCGCGGCCAATGCGGCCTCGTCGACGTCGGCGTAGAGCGCCTCGGCGAGCGTGCGCAGCCAGGCCACCCCGATCACCTCGTCGTCGAGCAGGGGTGCCCGCAGTACCGGTGTCGGCGCGAAGGTCGACTCGACCTCGGCGAGGTTGGCCGCGTGCCTGGCCTTCCAGGCGGCGAAGTACGGGTCGCGGATGTGGTCGGGCAGCACCCGGTTGACCACGACGGCGTCGACGGCGTAGCCGAACAACGACAAGGTGGTGGCGGTCCGCTCGGTCTCGGCCAGCGCGAGCCGTTCCGGGGTGCAGACCAGGCGGATCGAGGCACGGGCCGGGTCCTGCAACAGGCCGTGGACCTCGGCGAGATCGCGGTGCACACGTTCGACCGTGCCGAAGACGGCGTCGTCCGGCAGCGGCAGCGGCGTGCTGCCTGCCCCCCGGACCAAGGGCCGCAGTGCCCGGGCCATCCGACGCCCCGGGCCGGCCAACTTGTCGACGTACCAGCCGAGCGCGTCGGGCAGCGACAGCAGCCGCAGCGTCTCGGCAGTCGGGGCGCAGTCCACGACGACGAGGTCGTACTCGCCGGACGCGAGGTGAGCACGGAGGTCGATCAGCGCGAACAGCTCGTCGATGCCCGGCAGCAGCACCAACTCCTCGGCGGCGATCTCGCCGATGCCCGACCACGACAGCAGAGCCACGAGGTAGTCGCGGATGTCGCTCCAGTGGTGCTCGAGACGCGCCTGGGCGTCGACCTGTTGCCCGACAAGGCGGCCGGTGCCGCCCGGGACGACGATCTCGACGGGGTCGTCGTCGAGCCCCACGTCGAGGGCATCCGCCAGCGAGTGGGCCGGGTCGGTCGAGGTGACCAGGACCCGGGCCCCGGCCGCGGCGGCGCGCACGGCCGTTGCCGCGGCGACAGAGGTCTTGCCGACGCCACCCTTGCCGGTGAACAGCAGCGCGCGGTTCAGGATGGCCTCGATGACGGCAGCACGAACGGCCAGAGGCTAGCGAAGTGGGAAGGTCGGCTCAGGGTCGCAGGCCGGCGGCGGTGCGGGCCTCGAGATGGAGACGGTCCTTGAGGCCCCACAGGCCACCCCGGACCGCCCGCCGGTAGTCGCGGTGCACCGCTCGGAAACGGTCGGCCGGCACGTCGGCGTTGAGCAGGTGGTGCACGACGGTCCCGCCGGCGGTCGGCTCCAGCCAGAACTCGGCGCGCCCGTCGACCGCCCCACGCAGGGCGAGCACGAATCCCTGCTCGTGACGCCAGCCGTGCAACCGTGCGGCGAGTCGCAGACGGCGCAGCGGCGACACCGGCAGGTCGAGCGCCCACACCTCGTCACCGCGTTCGGGTGGCATCGGGCGGACGCGCGCGCCTGCCCACCAGTCGGGCCAGCCGGCGACGTGGGACAGGCGCCGGTAGACGAGTCCGACCGGCGCGCGGACGAACCCGTCGTCGTCGACGTGCAGTGGGACCGTCGCGGTCATCCGACGTGCGTGGCGACGAAGTCGAGCAGTGCGACGCGCAACTTCTCGGCGTCGTAGTCCAGTTGCGGCAGGTGGTAGGAGCGCTCGCACACGACCTCGGTGACCTCGTCGCTGCCGACCAGGTCCTGCAGCGCCTCGGCGTTGTCGGGTGGCACCGTGTGGTCGTCGGGCGACCAGGCCACCAGCAGCGGCTGGGTCAGGTCGAGCATCTGGCCGCGGATCCGGCGCAACTGCGAGATCAGCGACTGGGCGGCCCTGGCGGACACCATCGGGTAGGCGCCCTCGGCGATGCCGGGCCGGGCGATGTCGTTGGACGGCAGGCCCGCGAGATCCCGCGGCAGATACGGGATCACGTACTGCAGCACCGGAGCCACCCTGGCCAGCGGCTGGATCGGGTCCGACACCTGGGCGTTGATGGCCGCCACGGCCGCGACGCGATCGGGATTGCGGCTGGCGTAGTCGAGCGAGAGCGTGCCGCCCATCGAGTGGCCGACGAGCACGATGCGCGAGCAGCCCGACCCTCCCCCGGAGCCCACCCTGCCGGGCTTCCCCCCGGAGCCCACCCTGCCGGGCTTCCCCCCGGAGCCCACCCTGCCGGCGCTCAAGTGGTCGATGGTGTGCTCGAGGGCGGCGTACCAGTCGTCGTAGCGGGTGGCCCCGAGGTCACGGACGTTGGTGCCGTGCCCTGGCAGCAGCGGCACCTCGACGGTGTAGCCCTCGGCCGCGAACCACTGCCCGATGGGCCGTGTGGCCAGGGGGTTGCCGGTGAAGCCATGGGTGACGACGACGCCGACGTCGGCCCGGTCGCCGCTGCCCAGCGACCCCCAGGGCTCGGCGCCCTCGATGCCAACGACCGCGTCCACGTGCCCCTCCTCATCGGTCTCGTGCCCCGAGCTCGGGGACAACGCCCGGCAGGGCCACCGTAGCGCGCAGCAGCTCGCGATCAGGACTCGGCGCGGTGGGTCCCGCGAGACGACTCGACGACGTCGGTGAGCAGCGCGGCGAAGGACGCCGCGATCGCGTCCCACGACCACTGCCGCTCGACCCAGCGCCGACCGGCCTCGCCGGCACGCTCGCCTGCGGCGGCGTCCCCGAGCCAGCGGTCGATCGCTTCGACGAGTGCGTCCCCGTCGCGGCCGTCGACGACGCTGCCGGTCACGCCGTCACGGACGGCCTCCGGCGCACCACCCGAGCGCCCGGCGATGGCGGGCACCCCGCAGGCCTGCGCTTCGAGATAGACGATGCCGAGGCCCTCGACGTCGGTCCCGGCGAGCCGCGTGCGGCACGGCATCGCGAAGACGTCCAGCGCTGCGTGACAGGCGGGAAGGTCGTCCCACGCGGCCCGGCCGGCCAGCACGACGCCCACATCACGGCCACCGAGGGCGTCCACGCGCCGACGGAGACGTGCCTCCATCGGCCCCTCGCCCACCAGGACCAGCCAGGCGTCCGGATGACGTTCACGCACCCGCGGCCACACCTCGAGCAGGCGGTCCTGGCCCTTGCGCGGCACGAGCCGCGAGATGCACCCGACCAGGGGCGCGTCGGCGGGAATGCCCCAGGCGGCACGCATCGCACCACCGTCGACCTCTGGGGTGAACCGGTCGATGTCGACGCCGGGCGGAATCCGGACGGTCCTGGGCGCGGCCACGTGCGGTCGCAGGCGGTCCTCGGCCCAGTCGCTGATCGTGGTGAGTGCCGCGAGGTCGCGGGTGGCGCGGCCGACCAGCCGGCCGAGGCCGACGCCGGGCAGGCCGGCCTCGAGCCCGTGCGAGAGCGACACCACCGGTGCGTCCAGTCCGTCACGGAGCCGACCTGCCAACTCCCCCAGGGGCCACGAGGCACCGAGCACGATGACGTCGGGGCGGTGTCCGCGCCCCTCGGCAACGACCCGTCGCAGGACCGCCGGGGTGGGCACGACGGCGCCGGGCAGCCGCACGGTCCGGTACGGCTGGCGGGCGTCGTGACCGGCCGCCTCGTCGTCCCCGGCCGGGCCGACGACGAGTGTGGTCGCCGGATGGACGCGATCGAGCAGGTTGCCGACGAACTGCTGGATGCCGCCGGCGCGCGGCGGCAGGTCGTTGGTCACCCACAGCACCCTCACGGCCGTGGCTCGGCGGGTGCCCCGGGCTCCCCGTCGCCGATGGCGGGGTGCCGCTGGTCGGCCTCGTCGGCCTGCACCTGCTCGAAATCAGGCAGCGTGATGTCGTGCCGGACCGCCCATCCCTCGAGGTAGTCGATGCGTTGGCTGACGGTCGGGTGCGAGCCGTACAGCCAGCGCACGACCTGAGGCGGGTCGGGGTCGGAGAGGTCGCGAACGGTGAAGACCCGGGTGGTCGCCAACAGCAGGTCCGGCTCCTGCGTGAGCTCGACGGCTCGCGCGTCGGCGGCCGCCTCGGCCCGCCGTGACACCAGGTTCGCCACGGGCGTGGCCGCCAGTTCGCCGACGGCGACGGCGGCGAGGACCACCGCGGCCATCCGCGCGTCCGCCGGATGTCGTGCGCCGACCGCGGCCTGCACCCCCACCGCGTTGAGCAGCCATCGCAGCAGCAGCGAGCCGACGAGCAGGGCCGCGGCCGAGAGCGCCACGCCACGCGGCAGGTCGAGGTGCTCGTGGTGGGCGAGTTCGTGGGCCACCACGGCACCGATCTGCTCCGCAGGCAACTCGAGCAGGTTGTCGTAGACCACGACGCGTTCGGTGGGTCCGAGCCCCGTCACCAGCGCGTTGACCCGGGTGCTGTTGCGGCTGGCCTCGCCCACGAGGATCGGGAGGTCGGCGGCGTCGCCGCGCTCGAGGACGTCGGCGATCGTGTCGCGGGCCGGGCCATCGGCGAGCGGGCCGGTCGGCAGGAACAGCGGTTGGACCACCAGGGGGTGCAGGAGCACGAACGTCGCGACGAGCAGGGTGCCGACCACCGTCACCCGGTAGGGCCACGAGACCGGCCAGCGCCGCACGGCCACGACCAGCAGTCCGACGAGCACGGTGACCATCAGCCACCGCCCGGACGCGCGCAGGAGCCAGTCGAGGAACCACCCGGCCGTCGAGCGGGTGCGGAAGCCCCAACGGCCGTCGTGGACGATGCCGACATAGACCGCGAGTGGCAGCACGACCAGCGACATGACGACGCTGAGACGCAGGGCCACCAGGGCCGCCCGCAGCGCGCCGCCCTCCCCCGGCCCGGACCACGAGTCGACGCGCCGGCGCCCCCAGGCCGTGACGACGAAGACGAGCGGGACGAAGACGCCGAGCGCCGTCGCGACGACGGCGACCAGGTAGCGCGGCCGGCGGTAGTCCTCGACCGTCGCGAGGACGTCGGCACCGAACCGACCCAGCTCGCCTCCGCCCGACGGGACCGGCGGTGCGAGTGGGCGCCACACGGTCACCACGATCCCGGCCACCGCCAGCACGATGGCGAGCAGTGCCCAGCGCGCCACCCGCTCGCGACGGGTCCCCATGCGCAGACGTCGTCGCATCACGTCTCCACGCCCGGGCGGGTCGCCCACCGACCCCTCATCGCAGCGCCCCGAGGAACTCGGTGGTGCCGACGACGTCCGCCCCCGAGACCCGGACCCGTGCCTGCAGTTCACGGTCGTCGGTCACGACCACGACCGGTTCGTCCGTCGCCTCGACCGCCAACACGATCTCGTCGTCCGCGGTGATGCCCTCGGGCGTGAACCGCACCTCGACCTCGCGGCCGGCCAGCACCGGGCGGGCCACGCTGGCACGTTCGCCGTCGAACACCGCCACGGGCCGTACACGACGTTGCAGGGCCGCCGTGGCCAGCAACTGTACGAGCCAGCCCCGTTGCGTCTCGAGATCGAGGTGATCGCGGTGCTGCCGGGTCAGGTTGTAGCCGTCGACCAGCACCAACCGTCCGTGGTGGAGCAGCATGTCGACCGCGGCCGGCGAGCCCGGCATGACGCGGTCGGGGAAACGGCTCGGCCGACCGGGCACCAGCCGCGGCGGCCGACTGCGCCGCTCCTGCTCGCGACGCTGCTCACGGCGATCCTGTGCGGCCTCGACCTCGGCCGCGCGCCGCCGCTCCTGCTCGCGACGCTCGGCGATGCGGCGCTCCTCCTCGGCGCGGCGCATCGCGGCCAACTCCTCGCGCAGCTTGGCCTGCCCGGACTCGGCACGCCGACGCTCTCGCGCCACGGCCCGCTCGCGCTCGGCCTCGGCATCGGCGAGGCGGGTGTGCAGCGCCTCGAGTTCGGCTCGGAGTTCGGCGATCTCGGCCTCGGCCAGGTCGGCCGCCTCCACGGCACGCTTCGCGCGCGACTCCGCACCGTCCAGTCGCCGTCGCAGGGCATCGCGTTCGTCGCGGGCCTCGCGCAGGCGTGACCGCAGCCGGTCGACGTCGACCGCCGGAGCAGGGCGCGGGGTGGGCGACGGGGGCGGCGCCGGCTCGGGTGTCGGGAGCGTCCCGCCCCGCATCGCCTCGGCCATCATGCGCGCATCGTCGTCGGCCATCAGTCGCCGGTAGAGCGCCGCCCAGGCCGGACCACCCTCGGCGAACACCGCGCACACCTCCCGGCGTACACGCCCGCCAGCCAGCCGACCGGTCGGCGCGGCCCGCAGCCGGCGGATCGCAGCCGTGGCTTCGGCCTCGTCGACGTCGTTGAGCGCCGCCCGGACCGTGGGCAGCAGCGCGGCCCACGCATCGGTCGGCAGGTCGGCGAGGGCCGCCGCCGTCGGGGGCGGCGGCACCTGGCCGGCGTCGGGGTCGTCTGGCACTAGGCGCCAGCCGGAGCCGACTCCACCTGCACGGCGTCGCTGCGTCCGCACCAGCGGCAGGTCACCGACTCGATCGTCTGCTCGAGCACGTCTTCCTCCTCGACGTGGCCCTGCCCGCCGAGGTCGAAGTGGTGGTAGCGCCGGGTGCGGGTGGTCGCCACCACGTCGAAGCGCGTGACGTTGCCACAGCCGTCGCAGCGGAACCGGGCACCGGCGGCGAGCCCGCGGGCGAGATCGGCGGACATACAGGCTCCTCGTCAGTCGCGGCGGCGTGGCTGCCGCGCCCGACCGGCCGCGAGCCAGACCGGCTCGTCGGGGATCGGGGTCGGTTCGGCGGGCGGTTCGAGGGCGGCGGCATCGGGCGTGAACCAGGGGCCGTCGTCCATGGCCGGGAACTCCGGGAAACCGACCTCGATGACGGTGCCCGCATCCTGCAGGGCGGCGACCGCCCCCGCGCAGGCGACCCGGAGTTGTTCGACGTCGACGCCGCGGTGGACATCGGGATAGCCGGTGAGGCGCTCCTCGGCCCGCGTGAACAGCGCGACGGCACCGCCATGGTTGCCCCGCTGCAGGTGCACCCCGGCGACGGCGACCTGGATCACGCCCTGCCAGAAGTCCCGGTCGACCTCGGGCGCGGCGTGCCAGACGTGCTCGAGACACTCGTGGGCCTCGAAGAAGCGCTCGTCGTTCCACAGGCCGACGCCGAGCAGCAGTGCCTCTTCGACCGAACGCGGGTCGTGCTCCTCCGCGAGCGGCACGTCGGCGGTGCCGCCGTACGGCAGCGGACGGCCACTGCGGTCGCGCGGGCGCGCCTGTTCCGGCCGGCCGTCGTCGCGACGGTCGCGATCATCCTGGCTCACGGTGCGTGTCCGTCCCTCGCGGTGGTCTGGGAGCGTAACGCTGCCCACCGGGCCACCGACACCATCCCGGTACCGTCCGCCCCCTATCGGTCAGGACACCACCAGTCATGCCAGAACTCCCGGAGGTCGAGTCGGTACGCCGGCAACTCGCGCCGGAGTTGACCGGGCGCCGGGTCGTCGACGTCTGGTGGGACGCGCATCCACACGCCCGCCTGTCCGACCTCGATCTGCTGCCGGGCCGCCGGATCGAGGCGGTGCTGCGGCGGGGCAAGTTCCTGTTGTGCCCACTCGATGCCGACCCCGACGGCGACGAACTCGAACTGATCCTGCACCTCGGGATGACCGGGTCGTTCCGATTCGTGGCCGCCGAGGATCCCGACGGCGGCGGCATCACGCACGTCCGGGTCCGCGCCACCCTCGACGACGGTCGTGCGCTGCTGTTCCGCGACCCACGACGGTTCGGGCGCGCCTCGGTGGTGCCGGCCGGTGACTACGCCCGCGTCGTGCCGACGCTGGCCACGCTCGGGCCCGAACCACTGTCCGACGAGTTCGACCCCGACGCCTTCGCGGCGGCCCTCGCGCGCACCACCGGGACCGTCAAGGCGCGACTGCTCGACCAGCGCCTGGTCGCCGGGGTCGGCAACATCTACGCCGACGAGGCCCTGTGGCTGGCGCGAATCCACCCGGCCAGCCGACGCGTGGGACGTGCCCGCGCCCACGCCCTCCACGCCGCCATCCGCGAGGTGCTGGCCGCCGCGATCGAGCGCGAGGGCACCACCTTCCGCGACTACCAGATGGTCAACGGTGAGTCGGGCCGCAACGCCGACTTCCTCATGGCGTACGGCCAGGCCGAGCTGCCGTGTTCACGGTGCGGGACGTCGATGGTGCGCTCCGTGGTCGCCCAGCGCGGCACCACCCACTGCACCCGCTGCCAGCGCCACTGACCGCGATCAGGCGCGAAAGCCGCCGGCGACGAGGGCGTGGGCGAATGCGCGGGCCTCGTCCTCGTCGTCGACGCGCACGTGCAACGGGGGGATGCTGAAGTACGACAGCATCAGCCGCATGATCACCTCGGCGGCGGCGGGCGGGTCGACCGGGCGCAGTTCACCGCTGGCGACGCCGTCGGCCAGCACGTCGGTGAACAGCTCGAGCCCCCGACGCACGAGTGGACCGCCGTTGGCGGTGATCCGCGGCAGCAGGATGCCGGGTTCCTCGTCGCGCCCCTTGGTCATCATCGGGTGGTTGACGAAGAACGTCACGCCCGCCACGAACGCCGCCTCGATGCGGCCGGGGGCGTCGTCGTGCTCGGCCAGGGCGCCGCGCAGCCGGCGGTCGAGGCGGTCGCCCTCGCGTTCGAGCAGGGCGTCGAGCAGGGCGTCCTTGTTGGCGAAGTGCCGGTACAGGGTCGCCTTGCCGGCCCGCGCCTCGCGGGCGACGTCCTCCATCGTCGTCTTGCGGATCCCGGCGGCGACGAAGCAGCGCGCAGCGGCCACCAGCAGGTCCTCGCGACGGTCGCGACGCGGTCCGCGTCGCGGGGCGTCGTCGGACCCGGTCACGGTCGCGTCGGGCGTGTCATTGCTGCGCAAGACGTGGGCCACCTCGTACGGAACGTCGACTGTCCGACCCCGTCCGGACGACGGTGCCGCAACCGGGGGCATGACGACCACGCTGCACAGCACCCGGGACGGCACACCGTAGCGGCCCCACTTCGACCGCTGCCCCTCCGCGAACGTCGCCGTCCCCCACCCGACCATCCCGGGCCGCTGCGCCCCCAGACCCCATGGAGTCAACGTGTCCGCCCTTCCCCTGGTCGTTCCCGGAGATTGGCACGAGCAAGCCAACTGCAAGGACCTCGATGTCGACGTCTTCTTCTCGCTCGACGAGGACGACCAGCGCGAGGCGCTCGCGCGCTGCAACGCCTGCCCGGTCCGTGCCCAGTGCCTCGAGTACGCCGTCGTCAACCGCGAGCAGTACGGGATCTGGGGTGGCACCCGTGAGCAGGAGCGCCGCCGCCTGATGCGTGATCGTCGGCGGTACGCCGCGTGACCTGAACGTCGCAGCCCTCTGGTAGAACACCTGTTCGTAGGAACAGGTGTTCGATTCGGCCGCACCGGTGGCCGGGACCAGGAGGGGGCGGCGTGGCCGCGACGGCGACCCAGTTCGGTTTCGAGCAACTCGGCACACCGCTGTTCGAGACGACGTTCGTCGTCCTCGACATGCCCCCCGCAAAGCCGGGGGCGTCTTGGCCACTGATGTGTATCCCTAGGCTCGGCGCTCCAGCGGTGAATGACGCGCAGGGAGCGGCGGTCTAGCAAGGCGCTGTTGGCCTGGCCCGCGGCGTCTGCCTTGTGCCGAAGTGTCTTGGTGCTACGGCGTCTCTATCGACGTATCGACGTCGCCGTCGACCAAGCTGAATCGGCCTCGACCAACGATGCGCGCATCGAGTTCGTCGCGTTCGAGGACTTGCTTCTTGCTGAGGGCGTGGGCCGTGTCGCGCGCGGCGGCCGCGAGGATGTGGAGGTGGGCCTCGGCTTCGCGTCGCTTCCGGCGTTCGTCGGCGATGATGTTGTCTCTGCTCTGCAACTCGGCCGCGAGTTCAGCCGCGGACCGGCCGTTCGCCTGGTCGGCGAGGGCGTAGCTGGCGTAGCGGCCGGGGTTGGCTGCAAGCGCGTCGAGCAACTCGACCCATGGTGCGTCGACGGCGCGCTGGGTTGTACGCGAATACGTGCCGCTTCGCGCGAGGGACGACTGGTTGACCGCCTGGTTGGAGGCGGCGAGCGCCGTGGCGGCGATGACGGCTCGGAGGGGGACCGGCAGATCGGTCCAGTCGGCTTCGCTGCTTGCGACACGTCGCAGTTGCTCAGCGAGGTCACGGATGAAGCGCTGTCGGTCCGTGGTGGCGTCGGGGTTATTTGCGGGTGTCGATGCGCTGGTCATGGTCAAGATCCGAACAGGTAGTCGACGGCGTCGCGGAAGTCGGGGTGCCATTCCGCGGTGATGACGTCTTTGAGTTCATCGTCGGTCATCAGCCGCTCGTCGGCGAGGGTCTGGCCTTCGGTCAGTTCGATCTGTGCCGCCATCCCGACGTCGTTACCCCAGAGGGCCGCGAAGTAGCGCCGTTGAAGCTCCAACATCGCGCGCATGTATGGGTCATAGACGTTGTTCACGCAGCCCATGCGACAGAGGTGGACGTTGGCCTGTCCGTGAGTGTTGCAGAGGCCTCCTTCGGGGCCGGCACACGCTGAGAACACGCCGAGGACGACGTTGCGATTGTCGTGTTTGTGGCTTCGCCGCAGCGAGCGGAGTTGCGACGGCTTCGCCTTGAGCTCGGGGTCCCCGGCGGCGCGCGCGACCATTCTCGCTGCGCCTCGCCCCTTCAATCTCTCGGGTTGTGCAGCCGACGTCTCGATGAGCGGGAGCACCTCCAGTTCCGTGCGTAGGTCGGCGGCTTCCGTGCCATCCATGATGGTGGTGATGGGAACCCTCGCGCCTGTCACCCGGGGCAAGTGCCCGTAGTACCCGTGGGCGGTTGCCGTCGTCCGCCACTTGCCGACCTGAGCAGCGGCGAGGTCGCCAAAGCGACGAGCGGCATGGACCTCGATGGCTGTGATGCGGATGACCCGTTGGGGAACGAGCTTCAGCCGCTCAACGGTGTGTCCATGGCCAGTTTCTGCCAGCATGCCATGGTGCGACACGAGAGTTGCCTGCTGCTTTTGGGGATCCATCGGGTTGTAGATGGTCGTGGCGTAGGACTTCGCATGATCCGCGTTGTTACGGTTGCTAACGAGGTTGTAGGAGAACAGCATCGGCCAGCCGAAGCGAGGGTGCCTCTGAGGCGGGCGGTCGAGAGCATCTCGCAGCCGGTTGACAATGCCGATGATGTGCTTGACGTTCGCGTTCGCGTACCACTCCACTGGATCGGGGTTGTCGTTCTTGTTCTTGATCTTGTGCCCGTGGACCATGTAGATGCCGCCGCTCTGCTGTTTGAGGCAGTCTGGTTGCAGGGCGCTGATCTCCTGCTCCCGAAGGCCGCAGATCGCCGACAGCGCGTACCAGGACGCGTAAACGATCGCTTCACTCCACGAGAACAGGCCGGTGTGGTGTCGGTTTGCCCAAGTAGGCAAGAGGTGACTGTTCTTTGGCAGCCATTCCGAGCGGTCCCGGCAGGGGTGGGCCTCATCGAAAGGGTCTACTCGAACCCGTCGGTTGGCGAGATTCCTGGTCGCGAAGTTCCTGGTCTTTGTGGGACCGATCGTGCCGTTGTTGCGGTGCCATATGATCCGTTCGATGACCTCGTCCGCTACCAGGTCGAGTAGGTTGAGGCAGGCGCCGAGCATGGCGAATACGTCCTCGTGGGGGCGCGCGCTGTTCAGAAGGCGGCGGCCGCGGTTGGAGTGGTCGATGCCAGCCACCTCGCTGCAGGACTGCACACCCCACGGGGTGCTTCCGAATCCTTCGTACCCGGTGATGCGGCAGGAAATCTCGAAGTTCCGTAACAGGTCAACGGAACGCGCCACCGTGATGGGTTTGAGACCGCCGACGAGCTCTTTTCTACCTACCCGCGTTGTCGTGTAGTCGCGGACCATCTCGTCATAGACTCTGGGCCAGTCGCTGACACGCAGTGGCAGGCCGACGTTCACGATCTCAACGAGGCGCCGGCTGATCAAGGTGATTTGCGCGCGGGCGGTATTCCAGTTTCCCGACGTGGTTTGTGCGTAGCGGACGGCCTCCGGTGCGCTGCCGGTCCAATCCAGTCCGAATCGTGGATCGCCTCGCAGCAGGAAATAGTCCTTTGCAGCGTCGCGCAACACTAGTGGGATGCGGTTGAAGTGGACATGCGAGGCGCGCGGGTCGATGGCTGGCAGGCCGTCGAGATCCCACACGTCGTCGCTGTAGCGGATGGGCTTGCGGGCGTTGTGTCCGCCGCGCATGAGTGTGGCGAGGTCGAGGCTGTCGGGATAGCGCGGATCGTGTAGCCGGCGTACGCCAGCTTCCGAGGGTCCGGCAGCGTGGTCATTCATCGCGTTGATGCTTTCGAGGGGCACGTGGTGCCGCGAGGTGCTGGTGGAACGCGGCCGCGGCAAAGATGTGGGCGGCAGCGACGTCGTCCTCGTCGGGCTGAGGTGAGCGCAACTTCTCGAGGGCGGCCTGG
Source organism: Egicoccus sp. (assembly GCA_040904725.1). Taxonomy (GTDB): domain Bacteria; phylum Actinomycetota; class Nitriliruptoria; order Nitriliruptorales; family Nitriliruptoraceae; genus Egicoccus. The sequence goes on along the minus strand of JBBDSX010000054.1, from coordinate 10,061 downwards.
GCGAGGGCCTCCAGGCGCCATGCGTCGCCGGCAGCCCAGGCCTGCGGGTGGTAGCTCTTGATGGCGTCGGCAACGCGTACTGCGGCCGTGAGGCCCGCGGCGTGCTGTCTGGTGATCCGAGCGGAGGGGCAGGAGAAGCAGCCAACGAGGCCACGGTTGCAGTGATCGTCGGTCTCAGGATCGATGACGCCGGTCGTGCAAGTCGCGGGTCCCCGGTTGATGTGCCGCTCCCCTGGCTGCTCGGGCGGCATCTCGTCCGGCACGGCCGACCGCTGAATCGCGTCGCGGCCACGTCGCACGATGTCGTCTTGCGCATCGGTGACCAGACCACCAAGGAACTCCTCGGGGCCGCCGCTGGCTTCATACTCGTCAGCCATCGCACGGCTTTGCATCGAGAGTTGTCCGTCATTCGTTCGGCGGCGCTTGACGAACGTTTGCGTCTTCCTGACGCGACGCCAGCAGAAGACCTCGCCGGTCCGCGCCCGGAACTCGGCCAGATAACTCTGGTTCGGGTGGTAGATATGCACACCGCCGTCTCCGACGAACAGCAGAGCGGCGTTGGACTGCTCTGCCGGCGTGACAGCCGCCGCCACGCGGCGCCGCTGGTTCCAACAGGTCAGCTGCCGCAGCGTCACGGCAACGCCAGCGAACGACCAGCGGTCGCTGGGGTTGCTGACCACGATGTCGCGGCGGTTGCCGCGTCCCTTGTGGAGCTCCGTCTCTACGATGTCGTCGCCGACGAAGCGGATGTCGGTTGCCCGGATCGACTTCAGCGGCGTGTCGTTGTGGCCTTGGTTGTCCCAGATGGTCAACAAGACCTCGGCCGCCTGCAGTCGCTCGGTTCCTACGTACATCGCTCGGATCACACGCCGCTCGGCATCGCTGTAGAAGTCTTTGCTTCCAGACTTCAGCGGAGGGCGCTTGCGGCTGGGCCGATACGTCGGGGCCGCGACACGCAGAAATGCTTCCGTTAGGTCGACGAGCGATGCGTCGACAGCGGCCGCACGGATGGGGCGGATCCGATCCTCGATCTGTTCGGGCGTCAGCAGCACCCATTCGGGATGGGACACGTCGATGCCAAGGTCGCCGAGCAGCGCGCGGTAGTCGCGAAGCCAGGCGCCGAAGACCTCGCGCGCCTGCTCCTCCAGAACCTGCGCGGCCGCGTCGGGGTAGGCGCGAGTCGCCCCCTTTCTCGATGGGACGCGTGTCTCCATGCCCTTGAGCTGGCGATGTAAGAGCAGGTTCGGATGCTGAAACCGGTCGACTCCTTCGCGGAGAAGATGCCGTACGCGGCCGGCTGCGGTGTTGTTGGTCTGCGCGTCCATGACTCGGGCACAGGACGCGAAGTCCAGGCTGGCGTCGTCAAGCGAACCGATCCCCTCTGCCACAAGTAGTTCATGAAGCAGCAGCGCGTTGTGGTAGTACCCCCTGACCGTCTGGAGGGACGTGATGCTGCCGCCGTGTCCGGCGCGAGCAACGCTTCCATGAATTAGTTCGGCGAGTTGATGGCCAAGCATGTCATCGGGCAAACGAAATCTCATGCCCGCCGGCCGGGACGCAGCGTCAATCGTGAGCACGTTGCCGGCGTGCGAGCACGACTCGATGAAGTTGGCGTTCCTTGCGCGCGGCCGCCGGCGAGGATCGCGGTTTCGGGTCACGCGAACTGACCTTTGATGATCGCCGGCGTCATCTGTTCGGTCCGCAGCATCGCGGCGAGGTACTTCGTGTAGATGCGCGTGGTCTTCTCGCTGACGTGGTTCAGCTCATGGCTGACGAACTCGATGGCGCTGCCGACCCTGTGGAACCTTCGCGGCTCGACACCGTCTTCGTACAACTCCGGGTCCCCAAGCCAATAGAGGGCGCCCATCCAAGTGGCGTAGGTGTGGCGCAGCATGTGTGGGAATACCCGTGACGGGAAGCGTGGGTCGTTGAGGTTCGCCCGGTCGGCAGCCTTGGCGAACACGTCCTGAATGGTCCGTACGGCCACCGGAGTGCCGTGCTGGTTGATCCAGAGCAGCACGCAGCGGCCATGTTGATCGACGAGCCTGCGGCGGATTCGGGCGTCTACGGTGTTCCACTCCTGGGTCACGGGCCGTGCCGTGCCGTCGCTGTAGGTGACTCGTTCGAAGTCGGCGCGCAACACCGACAGCGGATGCTTCGGCCTGTAGCGCGGTGTTCGATCAACAATGTCCTGACGGTCGCCGTTGACCCAGTCGTCAACGGCGACCAGGCGCCCGGCGAAGGCGTCGGCGAGATTCCAGCGGCTCGATTTGTTGATCGCTCGCGGGTCCGACCACGGCACGATGCCCGGCCTGCGCTCGATCGCGTTTCGCGCAGTGGGACTGATGTCGGGGACTTCGTAGATCGTCATCAAGGAGGCAGCTTCGATGCGTTGGCCTGTGGCAACCAGCCACTGCGCGAGAGCCACGTCGCGCATGGCCATCATCCGCTCCCACCCCTGCGGGGTGTTCCCCGTCAGGGAGTCCAGCAGCGTCTCGAATGTGGCCGGTGACAGCGGGCGGGTGTCTGAGCCGTCATCGCCCAAGCTGCCGGCGTCGGGCATGCGCAAGCCTTGGCTGCCATTGTGCTTTCGGAACGGTTCGAGCGTGAAGGGGAACGGGGTTCTCCAGCCCGCCTCGAGATGTCGGTGGAACTCGCGGATGATGAACTTGGTGGAGCGCCACCATGAGGAGCTCACCGGTTGGAGACGTAACCGGCCGGCGACGAACCGGTCATGGTCCCGGGGCGGGAGCGCGGCCGCATGGATACTGCGCTCGGTGATCTCCTCGGGATACCGCTTCGCGACCTCGTAGTCGCGGTAGTGCTGCTCGGTCGCGCCGTGGACCCCAACAGGATCGGTCGGATGGTTGCGCAGGAACCGAATCCACGCTGCCAGCCGGCTGGCCTCTTTCTTGATGTTGTTGTCGTCGCGACGTTCGAACCACCGCTTCAGCAGCCACTCGTTCGCCTCGTGGAGCGGCACGCCACCAGCCAGGATGGTCGGAACGCCGTGTCGCGCGACGTGGACGGACGCGGCCGCCTCGGCCTCGTGTTCATCGAGACCGGCGGCGATGCAGGCCGCCCGCACCCCCTCGTGTGAGTACCCCTCCTCGGCGAACAACGTGCGCGTCATCGTTACCGTCTGTGGCCCCATGCCACCTCCCTACAGCGGCCCGTACCGTAGCGCCCGGAGCGTCGCACTCTCCACGAGAAGCGCACCGTGAGTCCGAGCTACGGTCCGTCAACGGCTACCTGCGGCGGGTCGGGCGTACGACTCCATCGCGCCGTCATCACTTCGCCGGACACGGTCGCCTCAGCTGCCGATGGTGTCGTCGGAGGCCGCCTGGGCGTCGCTGCCCGTGCCAATCCGAGTGCTTTCCGCGGCAATCGCGTTGGGGTTGCATCGCTGCCCGAGCTTCATCGCGACGGTCGACTGCATGACCAGAAATCGCCCGGCTCCAGGCAGAACTCCGTCTTACTCACGCAACTCAGAGCCAGGAGATGCCGCCGGGTGGCTCTGGTCGCGGGCGGATCCGGTCGAGCTCGGAGATCGGCAGCATCTGGGGCCCGAGCAGCTGGCGGAGCTGTTCGGTCGACTCAAACCAGTCCGGGTCGTCGAGGCCCCACTCACCACCGGCCAGGGCGGCGAGCTCCTCGGGGCTGATGCGCCGTTCGACGGCTGCGGTGATATGAACTGCGAGCGTCCAGGTCGGATACGACGCCGCGGTCGTCGGTTCCACGTGCGCCTCGACGAGCCGCTCGATGTCGGCGCCGGTGAACCGCCGTGGGTATTCGGCAGCGATGTCGGGTTCGATCCCAGCGGCGTAGAGCACGACGATGTCGCCGCCGGTGAACCGATCGGGCCAGCGGGCGGTCTGGTCGGGTTCGATCGGCGGCGTCTGGTCGTCAGGGTCGGTGCCAGTGCCCTCGAGCGCGACGATGTCGTGGCCGTTGAACCGGGCGGGCCAACGGGCGGCCTGCGAGGGGCCGATCCCTTCGGCGCGCATGACGATGAGGCCGTCGATATCGAACCGCGGGTCCCACAGCGACAGGATGTCGTCGGTGATGCCGTGGTCGCTCGCGAGTGCGGCGTCGTAGTGGGGCAGCTGCGCAAGGGTGCGTCGGGATGTGGCAGGGCTCCCGGCGAGACCTTGTGTCTGCTGGAGTTCACGCGGCTGCGCTGCGCCCCCGCTGTGGTCGCTGATCGCCATCCCTGACATCGTGTCTCGGCCGCATCGAGTTGGTCTTTGGCAAACGCTGTGCCGGAGTCCGCCCGGACGGTTCTACATGAATATATTTGCCGGGCCAAGGATCGCAGGGCCCGCAGAACTCTGGCGGGCCTTACCGCCTCAGCCACGTGATTTCCGGTTTGTCCGGTTCGGCGCGGCTTGCAGGACGCTCGCAACGACCGCGGTCGCCGACGAATCAGCCGTGTACGTCATGGGTTGTTCAGCGTCTGGACCGGGTGGGACAGCGTGGCCGCTTGCAGGATGCACCGCCCAGGTTCTCGGCTATAGAACCATCGGGGGCTGTGAGCAACTCCCGTCGATCGCGGTCGCGGCTCAGCGTCAGGAACTTTGGTCGGGGAACGTCCTGGGGTCGCCGGTGGCCGGCGCTCCGCCTCCTTGGTGTAGGGCGGCATCGACGGTGTCGACGAACTGCGAAAGGTCGAGTGGTTTGGTGACGTAGTCGAAGGCGCCTTCGGCCTGCAGTTGTTGGAGGCGGCCGGGGCTTGCGTCGGCGCTGGCGATGACCACGGGGATACGGCGGGTGCGAGCGTCGGCTTTCAACCGGTGCAGCACTTCTCGTCCCGGAAGGTCGGGCAGGTGGAGATCGAGCACGATCACATCTGGCTGGTGCTCACGAGCGAGATCGATCCCGAGCCCGCCTTGCATGGCGGGTATCACAGTGAACCCGCCTCGGCGTTTCAGCGCTGCCTCGACGACCCGAAGGTTCGCGAGATTGTCTTCGATCAGCAGCAGCGTGTGTCCACCGGCGGGTGGCTTCACCGGTTCGGGGGGTTCGGCCTCGGTTTCGGGGGCGATCGGGATCTCAGCTGTGGGCATCTCGATCCAGAAGGTGCTGCCGCGACCGGGGCTGCTGTCGAAGCCAAGGCATCCGTCCATACGTTCGACGAGCTGTTTGCTTAGCGCCAGGCCCAGTCCGGTCCCTTCGACCCCCGACCCCTCAGCGCCCAGGCGTTCGAACGGTCGGAACATCTGCTCGTGGCGCGCGGGGTCGATACCTGGTCCGGTATCGGTCACCGAGATCCGCAAGAAGCCTTCCGCACCGGGGCCGCAGTGCAGCTGCACCGATCCTTCGTCGTGGTTGTACTTGACCGCGTTGGACAGCAGATTGAGCAGTACCTGCCGGCAGCGTTGCCTGTCGGTGGTCACATAGACGTCGCAATGTTCGAGGTCGCTGACCAGGCGGATCGAGCGTGCGTCGGCCGCAGGTCGGATCAAGCCGAGCGCGTCGCCGATCAGCTCGCCCGTATGCACCGTCTCTGGCGAGATGGTCATCGTCCCGGCCTCGATGCGGGACAGATCGAGCACGTCGTTGATCAACGCGAGCAGGTGCCGACCAGCTTTGAGGATGTGGCCCACCCATTCCCGCTGGTCTGCTTCCTCGACATCGTCGGTCTCGAGCAGCTGGCCAAAGCCGAGGATCGCGTTGAGCGGCGTACGAAACTCATGGCTCATGCGTGAGAGGAACTCGCTCTTGGCGGTGTTGGCCCGCGCTGCCTCGTCGCGCGAGCGTTCCGCCTCCTGACGGGCCTCTTCGAGCACCGCCCGCTGCCGGGCCTCCTCCTCGAGCAGCCGGACCCGCTCGAGAGCGAGACTGGCGACTGCACCCATGGTGTGGAGCAGTTCGATCTCGTCCCGGCCAAAAAAGGGCGTGTACGGACTGGTGAACGCCACCAGTCCGCCGATGCCGTCGCCGAGCGGGACCACCTCAGCCGGGGGACGTCCGCGGTGGCCGGTCGGGTGGTTGGCTGTCCACGGCGAGCCCGGGGTGGGGGCGTCGCCGTGTGAGGCGGTCACGATCCCGTCGCTGTCGACCAGCATCGCGCCGCTGCCACCCACAACCCTGGAGGTCGGGGCCAACAGAGCATCGGCGACTTCCTGGCTGGTGGTGGCCCGTAGCACCGACATGGTGCCGTGCTGGAGTCGGCGTTCGTCGTCGCGCCGCCACGACAGCCGCACCGCTTGTGGCGGGTGGAGTCCGAGCCCGAACGCGACAACGCTCCCGAGCGCGACCAGCTGAATCAGCAGTTGTGCATCGGGACCGGCGCCGCGCAGTCCGGCAGCCAGCAGCAGCGCCGCGGCCAGCACCGCGATTGCCGCGCTCATCAGCCGCATCCGCCGACGCGTCGTAACCGGCTGGCCGCGTCCAGCACCCCATAGACGGACCACGGTCACCAGCGACAGCACCGTCCAGTAGACGACCACGCCGAGTACGTAGGTGTCCGCCCAGGCTGGCCGCCGCGTCGCCGCCTCTGGCAACGCGGGCATGAACAGGGTCGTGATCACGATGGTCGCGGCCGCTACGGCCGCGACCACCTCCAGCCAGCGGGGTAGCCGTTGGAACGAGGCGGTGAAGCGCATCAGCAGGTAGGGCGTGGCCAGTAGCGCGACGAGGCGTAGCTGCTCGGCCCAGGCTGGGATCTCGGACACCGCCGATGTCGTGGCCGCTCCCGATAGCAGGACAAAAGCGAGCAGGGTGAAGGTCAGCGCAGCCCACCGGCCGGCCCGCCCCGTACGTCGTTGCCGCACGAGTGCAAGCACGGCCAGCGCGACGAAGGCCGCGGCCACGACGAGTCGGACCACCGGAAGTACCTCGGCCGCCAGCTGCTGCACGCGGGCCCCCTCAAGGTCGGTCCATACACACCAGGCCACACTCACGTCTGCGGGTGACCCTAGCCACGCCGCCCGCTGCCACGATCGAACCCTGGCGTGGGACCCGAGCGTGCTATCCGCCGAAAAGCGTTGCGACGTTCACCAGCTCTGGCGTGGCGACCAACCATAAAGCCCGAACTGCGTCACCATCGCTGCCACGCCGCCGACCACCTTGTCCTGCCAGGCGGCATGATCGTCTCTTATCAAACGCTGCACGGAACTGCGGTCTGGCAGCCCGGTGGGCAACGCGAGCGCGGTGTCGGCGATGATCTCGACCCCGGCAGCGACCGCGTCGACGTCCTCGGCGCGCAGTCCGGGAGGCAATTCGGGATCGAACAGTGCGAGCGTGTCTGCTGTCTCGGCTCGTGCGAGACGCGCCACCAGCGCTTGGAGGTCGTTCACCGCAAGGCCGGAATCTGTGTAGAGCGTGCCGGTGGCGTCGGCCAGTGCCGAGGCCATCTTGCTACGCACGATCCGTCGACCGGGGATGGTGCCGTCGTAGTAATCGAGTGGGACGATCAGTGTCCGCGATGGGGCCCACCGCTGCTGCACGGCGGTAATGCGGCGCACGTGGCCGGTGTGGGCAGGGTCGAAGACCCCGAAGTACAGCAGCTGCATCAGACGATCCTCAGCCGCGGCTGCCGACCAGGCGGGTGGATGCCGGCGGGTGCGCCGAGGTGGTGGCCGAGCGAGGGTTCGGTGTCTGCCGGCGGGTCGAGCCAGCGAGCGTGGTGGTGGTCCAGCAGGGTCCGCAGTCGCAGATGATGGCCGTCCAGCACGGTCAGTGCTTGCTGGTTGATCTCGCCGCCGGTGACCACGCCCAGTCGCAGGTCTGCCACGAGCTGCGCGGCCGCGTCGACACAGCGCTGCATTGCGGCGAAGGAGGTGAGCAGGGCGTCGTTGCGGCGCTCGTCGGCGTCGCTCCCGTCGGTGCGGGCCGCATCGAGTTCGAGCTTTTGCTGCTGCAGCGCGCGACGCTCGGTGCGGGCGGCGACGGCCTCCTGTTGCAACAAAGCGATCCAGCGCAGCCGTGCGTCACCATCGGGCAGAACGGCGTAGTCCTCACCGGGCAGCACGCCGGTGTGCTGCTCACACAGGGTTAGAAAAGGAAGGGTTCGGTCTTCGGTCTCGACCAGCGCGGACGGGTACACGCACAAGACGTCTGCGACGTCCGAACCGATCATTTCGTGGAGGAAGGCCTCGACCCCCGCAGCTGCCTCGAGGTCGCCGGCCTCCCACAGCAGGGCGCCGAGTTCGCAGACGATCCGGATTCGCCGCCCGCCCCGGGCGGCCCGTTCGAACGTCGGTCGGAGACGCTGTTCGAGTCGCTGGCGGTCGAGGTGGTCGCCGACCAGCGCTTGGTCGAGCACCTCGCGGGCGTCGATCATGATCAGTTGGTCGCGGTCGCGTGCGGTGTCGAGGTCGAGTCCGGCGTTGGTAAACGAGCGCTCGAGGGACCGGCGGTGTTGTGCGGTCGCCACGATCACGGCGGCATGGCTGCCCGCCAGCAGGGCAGGCACACAGAACTCGCCGATCGAGCTGGCGAGGAATGTCTCGGACTCGTAGAAGCCGACCAGGTGGTCGTGCACGTCGCCCGCCGCGGCCAGGCGCCGGCGTATGGCCGTTGCGAGATGGGGCTGATTCATGGATCTCTCGACGTCGCATCCCCGTGATGGCATCGCCGCGTCACGAGACGTGGTCCCTTCTCATCGGCTGCAGGCACCGCGGACTGAAGCGCTGGCTGCGGACCTGACCTTCGCAACGACCGATGCGCCGCTCGCGAGGCGCGGCGCGAGCGTGCGCGCTGCGGACCCTCGTGGCGGCTTGTGTGCGGTCGCCGTCCGATTCCTCGTCGGGGCTTTTGACAACTGCTGTCCCGGCCGATGTTGCGGAACGGGGGCCGTTTCGACGTGTCATCGCGGCCTCGAAAAGAGGGTGCCGTGGGGACTGGCTCGGCCGCTACCGGGATGTGCTGTGCGCAGCGTGACCTGCTCGCGCGGGCGCGCGTCGTGATCGTGGACGATCTGCACGTCAACACGGTACTGCTCGAGCGGATGCTGACCTCGGCCGGGGTCAGCGAGATCCACACCGTCTCTGACTCGCGCGACGCCGTGGCGCGATGTCGCGAGGTCGAAGCGGATCTGGTGCTGCTCGACCTGCACATGCCTCACCTCGACGGCCACGCCGTCCTGGCCGGACTGCGCGCCAACTCCACGGCCGGCGAATTCTTGCCGGTCCTGGTGTTGACGGCCGATACGAGCACGCAGACCCGCGACCGTGCGTTGCAAGCCGGCGCGACGGACTTTCTGGCCAAGCCGCTGGACTACAGCGAGGTCGTGCTGCGGGTCCGCAATCTGCTCGAGACCCGGGCCCTGCACCTCGAGCTGCACCAGCGAAACGTCGCGCTGCAAGCCGAACTGGACGCTCGCGCCGCCGCCGAAACACGCCTCGCCGAACAACGCGAGGCACGCATCGAACGCATCGACGCCGCGCTGGCGCCTGGTGTGTTGCACATGATGTTCCAACCCATTGTTGATCTGCACGGCAGCGGCACGGTCGGCTACGAAGCTCTGGCACGCTTCGCGTGCGAACCGGCACGCACCCCTGACGTGTGGTTCGACGAAGCCGCTTCCATCGGGCGGGGCACCGAACTGGAGCTGGCCGCGGCACGCGCCGCGCTCGAACAGCTCTCTGACCTGCCTGACCCCGCGTTCCTAACGGTCAACGTCTCCCCAACCACCGTCATGTCACCGGCGCTGTCGCTGCTGCTAGGTCGCTACGACCAACACCGGATCGTGCTCGAGCTCACCGAACACGCCCGCGTCGACGACTACCCAAAGCTGCTCGCGACGCTCGAGCCGCTACGAGCCCAAGGGGTGCGCATCGCGGTCGACGACACCGGTGCCGGCTACGCCGGTCTGCAACACCTGCTGCACCTGCGCCCGAAACTGGTCAAGCTCGACCTGCAACTCACCCGCGATGTCGACACCGACCCGGCACGCCGCGCCCTGGCCACGGCCCTGGTCACCTTCAGTCGCGAACTCGGCTCCACCATCGTGGCCGAAGGCATCGAAACATCCGCCGAACTCGACACACTGCGCGAGCTCGTGGGGGGCCCCGAAGGTTCCGGACAGGGGAACCACTACTATCCCCCGTCTGGAC
>JBBDSX010000053.1:0-10343 GCA_040904725.1 Egicoccus sp. | reverse complement strand
CATCGCCTCCATCATCGAGCGCATCGACTCCTCGGTCGCCCGGGTGGCGTCGGTGTCCTCGATGCGGAACACGAACGTGCCACCGTGGTGGCGGGCGTGGAGGTAGTTGTAGAGCGCGGCGCGGACGCTGCCGACGTGCAGCCAGCCCGACGGGGCCGGGCAGAAACGCACGCGGGGGGCGGAAGGGGAAGCAGACACGACGGGAGGCCTCTTCGGGCGGTGGCGGGACAGGGCGGGTAGGCGCCGATGGTAGGGCGGTCGCCGCCAATCCAGGGACCTTGGCCCCTGTAGCGGCAGACCGCAGCTTCCTACGGTCGTCGGACACCCTCGCGGGACCCTGCCCAGGAAGGAGCCGCGATGACCACGATCACCGTGCGCCGACAGGTGCCCGCCGCGCCGATCGACGTGTGGCGCCGACTCATCGACGTCGAGCGCCTCGTCATCGACGACCACACGCTCGACCTGATCGACCTCGAGGGCCAGGGCGATCTGCATCCCGGCGCCCACGCGGTCGTCAGCCACCGGCACGGGCTGCGCCTGACCACCTACGACGTCCGGGTCCTCGACGCACTGCCCATGCGGACGCTCTGCCTCGGCGTCGCCGTCGGCAAGGCGGCCTGGCTCGTCGAGGCCCACCTGCGTCCCGACCCGGCCGGCGGCACCGAACTGCTCGTGGTCGCCGAACTCGATCCGGCCCACACGCCCCACGCCGTGTTGCGCGGACTCACCCGGCCGCTCGACCTCGGCCTGTACCACCAGGTCAGCGACCTGATCGAACGCTGGATCGGCCACGCCGAACTGCTCGGGACCGCCTGACGTCCTACAGGATGGCACCGGGCCGGTAGGTCGCGGCCTCGGGATACCGGGCCGTGAGCCCCGCGACGGCGGCGACGAAGCGGGCAACCTGGTCCCCGGCGGCGCCGACGAACCCGAGCCGGTCGTCCAGCAGCGCGTCGAGGTCGTCCCGGCCGAGCGGCAACCGATCGTCGGCCGCGAGCCGGTCGACGAGATCGTTGTCGACCCGGCCGTCCTGACGCATGGCCAGGGCGGCCGCCACGGCATGCTCCTTGATGGCCTCGTGCGCGGTCTCGCGACCGACCCCGGACCGGACCGCGGCCACGAGCACCTTGGTGGTGGCCAGGAACGGCAGGTAGCGCGCGAGCTCACGCTCGATGACGGCCGGGTACGCGCCGAACTCGACCAGCACGGTCAGGAACGTCTCGAACAGGCCGTCGACGGCGAAGAAGGCGTCCGGCAGCGCCACCCGCCGCACGACCGAGTCGGACACGTCGCCCTCGTTCCACTGGCCGCCCGCCAGCGCGGCGACCATGGTGAGGTGGCCGTCGAGGATCACCTTGAACCCGTTGACCCGCTCGCACGAGCGCGAGTTCATCTTGTGCGGCATCGCCGACGAGCCGACCTGCCCCGGCTGGAACCCCTCGGTCGCCAGCTCCTGGCCCGCCATCAGTCGGATCGTGGTCGCCAGGCTCGACGGACCCGAGGCGACCTGGACCAGCGACGACACGACGTCGAGGTCGAGCGAGCGGGGATAGACCTGCCCGACGTTGTCGAGGCGCGCCGTGAACCCGAGGTGGTGCTGCACCCGGGCTTCGAGGTCGTCGAGGCGTCCGGCGTCGCCGAGCAGGTCGAGCATGTCCTGCTGCGTGCCGACCGGTCCCTTGATGCCGCGCAGCGGGTAGCGCGCGAGCAACTCCTCGATGCGCCGGGTCGCCTGCAGCAGTTCCTCACCCGCGTTGGCGAAGCGCTTGCCCATGGTCGTGGCCTGCGCCGCGACGTTGTGGCTGCGGCCGGCCATGACCAGTGCGGTGTGCTCGGTGGCGCGGTCGGCGAGCAGGCCGAGGGTGGCGACGCAGCGGTCGCGCACCAGTTCGAGCGAGCGCCGGACCTGCAGTTGCTCGACGTTCTCGGTCAGGTCGCGCGAGGTCATGCCCTTGTGCACGTGCTCATGCCCCGCGAGCGCACAGAACTCCTCGATCCGGGCCTTGACGTCGTGGCGCGTCACGCGTTCACGCGCGGCGATCGAGTCGAGGTCGACCTGGTCGACGACCGCCTCGTAGGCCTCCACCACGCCGTCGGGGACCCCGACGCCGAGGTCGCGCTGCGCCTGCAGCACGGCGAGCCACAGGCGACGCTCGAGCACCACCTTGCCCTCGGGCGACCACAGCGCCCGCATCGGGGCCGATGCGTAGCGGGCCGCCAGCACGTTCGGGATCGTCACGGTCGGCAGGTCCTCTCGGGATCGTGAGGCGCCATCCTTCCACGCCCGTCACGCAGCGGCGAACCGGCGACGCCGGCAAGGGGTTTCGCCGAGGCTGGTGATCCGCTAGGGACGGAGCAGCATGGGCACCGATGTCGCCAACGTCATCGTCAACTAGGTCGGCGACTGCCCGTTGGGCGGCGGCGACGCCGACGCCTCGCGGTCGACCAGGGGGTTGTCGAGCACCCCGATCCCGTCGATCTCGATACGCACCCGCTGCCCCGGCCGCATCGGGCCGACACCGGCGGGCGTGCCGGTCAGGATGACGTCGCTGGGCAACAGCGTGGTCACCTGCGACGCGACGCTGATCAACTCGGCGATGCCGAAGACGAGGTCGGCCGTCGTGCCGTCCTGCCGCAACTCGTCGTCTACCCAGCAGCGGATGCGCACGTCGGAGGGGTCGAGGTCCGTTGCGATGGCCGGACCGAGAGGACAGAAGGTGTCGAACGCCTTGCCCCGGAACCACTGGTTCTCGCGCCGCTGCAGGTCCCGGGCCGTCACGTCGTTGGCGATCGTGTAGCCGAGGATTCCCTGCATGGCCTGCTCGGGGGTCACCCGCTGCATCAGCGCGCCGATGACCACCGCGAGTTCGGCCTCGTGGTGGACCTCGGCGGTCATGTCGGTGGGCACCCGGATCGCCTCGCCCGGGCCGATGACCGACGACGACGGCTTGAGGAACAGCAACGCCTCGTCGGGGATCTCGCCACCCATCTCGGCGGCATGGTCGACGTAGTTCTTGCCGGCGCAGATCAGCTTCGACGGAATGACCGGCGCGAGCAGTTGCAGGCCCTCGAGCGGTGCCCGTTCGCCGGTGGGCTTGAACTTCGTGAACGGGTGAGGCTCGATGACCGACACGTGACCGTCGTCCTCGAGCACCCCGTAGCGCGGGTTCGGGCCGGTCTGGGCATGGACGAAGCGGACGATGCGGGGCACGACGGTTCCTGGTTCGGCGGCGGAGCGTGCACGGTAGTCAGCAGACCGGGGACCGTCGTGCCATCCTCCCCGTCGCGTCGGCCACCACGCCACACGGGAGGGGACGGCATGCAGGACATCGAGGCGATCGTGCTCGACGTCGGCGGAGTACTGTTGCTCCCGGATCCGGCCGTGGTCGGCGCAGCGCTGCGCGAGTCCGGCGTGGACCACGACACCGCGGCCTTGTCGGCGGCCCACTACGGCGGGGTCGCCGCCCTCGACGCCGCGCCGCAGGACTGGCAGTTCGGCGGTGCACCGAGCCCGTACGTCCGCGGCCTGTCGATCGCCGCCGGTGTGGCCGAAGCTGACCTCGACCGTGCCGCCGCCGCGCTGGTGCCGGTGTTCGCCCGCCCCGCCATCGAGGTCTGGCGGCACGAGACCCCGTGGGCCCGCGCCGGCCTTCAGCGACTCGCAGCGGCGGCCATCCCGACGGCGCTGGTGAGCAATGCCGACGGAACCGTCGAGGCCCAGATGCACCTGCACGAGTTCGCCCAGGTCGGCCCCGGACCTGGTCTGGACGTCGTCGCCATCATCGATTCGGCCATCCAGGGGGTGTCCAAGCCGGATCCCCGGGTGTTCGACCCGGCGCTGGCCGCGCTCGGACTCCCCGCGGAGCGTTGCGCCTATGTCGGCGACACGGTGTCCTACGACGTGGTCGGTGCGCGGAACGCGGGGCTCGAACCGATCCACCTCGACCCGTACGGAACCTGCCGCGCGGACGACCATCCGCACGTCGCCACGCTCGACCAGGCCGTCGATCTGTCCCTCGGCACCAACTCGCCGTCCCGGTAGGGGTCAGCTACCCCAGTCGACGCGCAGGATCGCGTGGGTGTAGGCGTCCGACAGCGCCATCCATGACGCCTCGACGATGTTGGGATGCACCCCGACGGTGTCCCAGACGTCGACGCCGTCGGTGGAACTGACCAGCACCCGCGTGACGGCGTCGGTGCCGGCGGTCGCCTCGAGGATGCGCACCTTGAAGTCCGACAGGTGCACCCGGTCGAGTTGTGGCCAGGTGCCGTTGACGGCGTTGCGGAACGCGTGGTCGAGCGCGTCGACGGGTCCGTTGCCCTCACCGGCGCCGAGCCGGCGGGTCCCGCCGACGTCGACGGCCAGGATCGCCTCGGCCGGACCCTGCGGACCGGTCGCGTCGTCGGTCCCCCCGCCGACACTGACCCGGTAGTGGCGCGAGTGGAACGGCTCATCCTCCGCCGGCAACAGGCCGGTGATCCGGCGCAGGAGCAGTTCGAACGAGGCGTCGGCAGCCTCGTAGGTCCAGCCGCCCGATTCGCGGCGCTTCACCTCGGCGAGTACGGCGCGGGCCTGCGCGTCGTCGATCTCGAGCCCGAACTCGCGGGCCTTGAGCAGGATGTTGGACCGGCCGGCGAGTTCGCTGACGACCAGGCGTTGACGGTTGCCGACCTCGTCGGGGTCGATGTGCTGGTACATGTCGGGCGCCTTGGCCAACGCCGAGGCGTGCAGGCCGGCCTTGTGGCTGAACGCCGTGTGCCCGACGTAGGGCGCCATCGAGGGCGAGGTCTGGTTGCACAGTTCCGCGACGGTGTGGCTGATCTCGGTGAGCCGCTCGAGCCGTCCGGGGTCGACCAGTTTCAGCCCGCGCTTGAGTTGCAGGTCGGCCATGATGGTGAACAGGTTGGCGTTGCCGCAGCGCTCCCCCAGCCCGTTGGCCGTCCCCTGCACATGGGTGGCGCCGGCCTCGATGCCGAGCAGCGAGTTCGCCACGGCGCAGCCGCTGTCGTCGTGGAAGTGCAGGCCGACCTGGCTGGGCAGGTCGCGGACCAGGCCGCCGACGATCTCGGCGACGTCCCACGGCATCGCGCCGCCGTTGGTGTCGCACAGCACGATGCACTCGGCGCCGGCCTCGGCCGCGGCGGTGACCACCTCGCGGGCGTAGTCGTGGTCGCGGGCGAGCCCGTCGAAGAAGTGCTCCGCGTCGAAGAACACCCGCTTGCCGAGCCCCGTGAGGTGGCGGATCGAGTCGGCCACCATGGCGAGGTTCTCTTCGCGGGGCACACCGAGCGCCTCGTCGACGTGATAGCCCCAGGACTTGCCGACCAGGCAGATCACGTCGGTGCGCGCGTCGACCAGCCCCTGCAGCAGCGGGTCGGCCTCGGCCGGTCGTCCCGCACCACGGGTCATCCCGAACGCGACCAGTGTCGCGTTGTCGAGGGCCAGTTCGCCGTCCGCGGCGCGGGCGAAGAACTCGGTGTCCTTCGGGTTCGCGCCGGGCCAGCCGCCCTCGATGTAGGCCACACCGAGTTCGTCCATGCGACGTGCGACGCGCAGCTTGTCGTCGACCGACAGGCTCACGCCCTCGCGCTGGGTGCCGTCGCGCAGCGTCGTGTCGTACAGGTCCAGTCCGGGGCCTGGTTCGGGCAGCGGACTGTCGTGGCTGGCGCTGGTCACGTCGGTCGTCCTCCTGGGTGGCGCGGTTCGCACGCGGCGACCGGACGACGGGAGGACCAGGCTGACCGGGCCGCTCCCGCAGCCCGGTGCACACCGGCTACGGGAGCGGTGGAATGATGATGAAGAAGGCACGACCGTCACGCGCGACGCGGGGGACGAACCCCTGCGGTGCGGTGATCGGACGCATCGTCGGCTCCCTACGGTGACGTGCAGGACACCGACGGTAGCGCCCGGGTCGCATGGGTGTCGACTTCGGGGCCAGGAACCTCAGCCCGCGCTGCCGCCCTCGAGGCGGAAACCGACCTGCAGGGTGACCTGGGTGTGCTGGACGTTGCCGTCCTGGATCCAGCCGCGGATCTCCTTGACCTCGAACCAGTCGAGGTGGTGGACGGTCTCGGCCGCCTTGGAGATCGCACGACGGATGGCGTCGTCGACGCCCTCGCGGCTCGACCCGACCAGTTCGATCTTCTTGTACACGTTCGACATGCGCATGCTCCTCGGACGCTGGCTCCTGCACCGTAGTCAGAACTCGAAGGGGGTCCACGGGGCGTGGTCGGTCGCGACCAGGCGGTCGAGGTCGGCGGCAGCGCCCGGACGGCGTTCGACCAGTCGACGCGCTGCTGCGAGTTGCACGGCCTTGACGCCGCCGAGCCACACGGAGGCCAGGGCGTCGATCGGCAGTTCGAGGTCGGCATCGCCGTCGTCCCGGGTCATCGCCGACCCGGCGGGCGATGCATCGAGCAGCCAGGTCCCCGACTGGTCGCGGGTGGCATCGGCAACGGCGAGCCGCAGGTGCCCGGACGTCGCATAGGTGCGGCCCTCGAACGCCTTGGCGACGTCGAGGATGCGGGCGTACAGGGGCGCGGACGAGCGTGCCCGCAGCCTGAACCGGTCGGTGACCAACTCGGGCAGCGCGCAGTCGGGCGGGCGCAGTAGTGCCGTGATCGTCGAAGTCAGGTCGATGTCGCACAGGAACTGCCACAGCGCGGCTTCCGCCTCCGCGTCAATGGCGACGACCTCGCCGACCTTCACGCTGGCGTCGGGCAAATTGTCCTTCCACTCGCCGTCCTTGAGCCGATAGCCGGCGTAGCCGCGGCCGGGAACGTGGATCAGCCGCCGGGAGCTGGCCCCGTGGCGCCACGAGTCGGGGTCGTACACGACGGCGCCACGCCACCATTCCGGCGTCCGGGTCGCGCAGCCGGGTCGCCGATCACGCACCGCGTCGAGGATCGCCGGCCACTCGGCGTGCGCCTGCTCAGGCGTGGCCGCCTCGACGATCGAGGTGTCGACCGGGTCACGGAAGGTCACGCCGCGGTCGATGCGGTACCTCCACGTGGGGGCGACGACACCGAAGCCGAACCGGCCGTAGATCGTCGACTCGGACGCGTACAGCATCGCGACGGGTTCGCCTCGTTCGGCGGCGTCGTCGAGGCCGGCGGTCATCATCTGCTTGAGCAGACGACGGCGGCGGTGGGTCTGAGACACACCGACGGCGGTGACCCCGGCCATGGGCATGCGGCCGCCGCCGGGGGTGGAGATGTCCATCGAGTAGATGCCGTAGTTGGCGACGATCTGCTCGCCGTCGCGTACGACCCAGCCGCGGAAGTCGAGTTCCGGCTCGCGGATGAGCCTGACCCAGATGTCGAGGTCGGCGTCGGACTCGTCCTCGTAGAAGTTGCGCGAGACCGATCGGGCGAAGGGCAGCGCGTCTTCGGGTGAGAGCCGCTGGAGTTCGAGGTTCAAAACATGACTCCGGTCCAGGGGGCGACATCGGTTGCGAACAGGCGGTCGAAACGGGTGGCGGCGTCGGGGGTGTGGGCCTCGAGGCGTCCCGCGGCCACGTAGCGGGTGGCGCGTTGGCCGCCGAGCACGAGGGCGCCGAGCACGTCGGCGTCGAGTTCGATGTCGGGGTCGCCATCGACCGCGTCACAGCTGGCCTTGCCGTCGGCGACGTGCAGCCGCCAGGTCCCGTCGTTGCGGTCACGGAAGCGGTCGTGAACGCGGAGGGTGAGCGTGTCGCCGATCGCGTAGCCACGTGATGTGAGGGCCGCCGGCACGTCGACGAGCGCGAGGTACAGCGGCCAGTCCGCCGTGACCTTCGCCCGGCCCGCGTCGTGCAGCAGCAGCGGCAGCGGGTCGTCGGCCGGTCGGCGGCCCGCCCGGGTGACCGCGCTGAGATCGGTGTCGATCACGAACTGCCACAGGATGGCGGTCGCCTCGGGGTCGTTCGCGATCAACTTCTGGACATGGACGGTGGCGTCCGGGAGCCCGCCGTCCCAGGAACCGCTCTTGAGGCGGTACAGGGCGAACCCGCGGTCGGCCAACAGGGCGTAACGCTTCTCGCCGGCACCGTCACGCTGGTTGGGGTCGTCGTCGAGCAGGCGTTCCCACCACGTGTCGGCGAACCCGAGCATCCCGGGCCGTCGACGTCGTGCCGCCTCGTAGATCGGCGGGAAGCGTTCGGCGGCGGTGGCACGGTCGACGAGTTCGACGCCTCCGGACTCGACCGGGTGCCGCAGGCGGGCGCCGGCACGTTCGATCTCGAGGTTGATCGCCGGGGCCGCCGGGCCGAAGCCGAAACGCCCGTAGATCGGCGCCTCGGACGCCCACAGCGCTGCGAACGGCTCGCCCCGATCCTCGGCGTCGTCGAACAGTTGCCGCATCATGCGCGTCAGCACGCCGCGCCGACGCTGGTCGGCGCGGACGCTGACCACCGTCACCCCGGAGCAGGAGGCCGGGTCGGCGCCGGGCATGGACAGGTCGAAGCTGTACGCACCGGAGGTGCCGACGATCTGGCCGTCGACGCGTGCGGCGACGACACGGTCGAGTTCCTGCCACGGCCGGACACGGGCCAGGTCCTCCTCGGACATGCTGTACCCGAAGGTCTGGGTGAACACGCGCCGGAAGTCGGCGTACTCGTCGGCGTCGATGCGCCCGATGGTCACGTCGCTGGCCACGTCGGTCTCCTGGGAGCAGGCGAGCCGACCCACGCTAGCCGCGGACGCGGACCATGGCGAAAAGGTTTTCGGCGCCCTGGGCGTCGGCGGCCGTCAGGCGCCGCTGGTGGTGTGGCGTCGCATGAACGCCCCGATCTCGCGCAGTGCCTGGCGGGACTCGGGAAAGCCGGGGAACGCATGGAAGACGTGCCACAGTCCGGGGAACTCGCCCAGCGATGCGTCGACACCGGCGGCACGCGCCCGCTCGACGAGCCGCCGGGCGTCGTCGCGCAGGATCTCGTCGCCGCCCACGTGCACCAGCATCGGGGGCAGGCCGGCCAGTTCGGCGTACAGCGGCGACACGCCCGGGTGGTCCAGGGGCAGGTCACCGGCGTAGGCGCGTGCCGCGGGTCCGACCAGCCCGGCGGACAGCCAGGGATCGACCCCGTCCAGTTCCTTCATCGAAGGTCCTGTCCCGGCCAGGTCGGTCCACGGCGACATCCCGACGTAGCAGCCGGGCAACGGCTGCCCCTCGTCCCGCAGGTGCACCATCAACGACAGGCCGAGGCCACCGCCGGCGGAGTCACCGCTGATCGCGATCCGGTTGGCGGGAACCCCGTGGGTCTCGGTCAGCCAGCGCCAGGCGGTCAACACGTCGTCGAACGCCGCCGGGTAGACGTGCTCGGGGGCCAGTCGGTACTCGGGCAGCAGGACCGGCGCCCGGGCCGTGCGCGACAGCGCGGCGCCGAGGCCGCGGTGGCTGCGTGGCGATCCCATGGCGTACGCGCCGCCGTGGACGTGGAAGATGGCACGGTCGGTGATGTCGGCCGCCCGCTCGTCCCGGACCCACTCGCCGAGCACACCCGGCATCTCGCAGGCCTCCCACGACGCCGTCTTCGGCAGCGGCAGGCGGTTGGCCATCTCCTCCATCTGCTCGCGCATCCGGAGGGCGTAGGCCTCGAGGTCCGCCGCCGGGCCCTGCGGGTCGGGGGCGCCGCCCCCGCGGGCGCGCAGCATGCGTACGGAGGTCACGAGCCCCCGCTTGACGATCTGTGAACGAACCGACGGCACCGTCACTCCACCACCGTCAGCCAGTCCTTGTAGGCGTCGATACGCCCGTGGATGGCATCGATGAAGGTGGACTGGATGCGTTCGGTGACGGGGCCACGCGGTCCGATCACGCGGCCGTCGACCTCGCGGACGGGCGTCAGTTCGGCCGCCGTGCCGGTCAGGAAGACCTCGTCAGCGAGGTAGAGGTCGGTGCGCACGAGGCTGGTCTCGTGCACCTCGATGTCGAGGTCACGGGCGATGGTCATGACCGACGCGCGGGTGATGCCGCCCAGCGGTCCGTCCGACAGCGGCGGGGTCAGCACGGCGCCGTCGCGGACGACGAACAGGTTCTCGCCGGTGCCCTCGGCGACGTAGCCGTCCTCGGACAGCATGATCGCCTCGTCGTAGCCGGCGCGCAGCGCCTCGACCTTGGCGAGCGAGGAGTTGAGGTACTGGCCGTTGGCCTTGCCGGCCGGTGGGATCGTGTTCTTGCCGATCCGCCGGTAGGAGCTGACGCCGACCCGCACGCCGTTGACGGCACTGTCCTCACCGAGGTACGCGCCCCACTCCCAGGTCGCCATGATCGTCTGCGGCTTGGACGGCAGCGGGTTGAGACCGATCTCGCCGTAGCCGAGGATGATCGTGGGCCGGATGTAGCAGCCGCCCTCGTGGCCGTTGAC
>JBBDSX010000052.1:3722-10392 GCA_040904725.1 Egicoccus sp. | reverse complement strand
CCGAGGACGTCTACAAGATCTACGCCGAGAGCCTGCGCGACGACGACCACCTGCAAACGATCCTGGACGAGGCGCAGGCGTTGGTGACCGCAACGCTGGCCTCCACCGGCTGACGAGGACCGGCGCTTGCTGGTCCGGGTTCGCGCTTGCTGGCGGCAAGCAGTAGTCTGCCGCCAGCTCGTCGACCGTGGTCCTCCAGGTTCGCCGCTTTGGACCCGCCGACGAGCTTTCTTGTTGCCTCCCGACCTCGCAGCGCTCCCGATGTGGCCCTCAACGGCCACCACCGTCACGCTGCGCGGTCGCACGACCTCGTCGAGTTCGCCTTGTCGCTCCTGTCCTCACTCCCCAGCCGGTCCTCGCTGCGCACCGAATGGTGCCGCAACCCGCGTGCCGAGCTCCTCGCCGGCCTCGTGGTCGCGCTGGCCCTGATCCCCGAGGCGATCGCGTTCTCGGTGATCGCCGGCGTCGACCCGAAGGTGGGCCTGTACGCCTCCTTCAGCATCGCGATCATCATGGCCATCGCCGGTGGTCGACGCGCCATGATCTCGGGCGCCACCGGGGCCATGGCCCTGCTCATGGTGCCCCTGGTGCGCGAGCACGGCGTGGAGTACCTCTTCGCCGCCACCGTGGTGACCGGCGTACTCCAGGTCGGCCTCGGCTGGCTCGGCGTCGGCAACCTGATGCGGTTCATCCCCCGCACGGTCATGACCGGCTTCGTCAACGCACTGGCCGTGTTGATCTTCCTGGCGCAGCTGCCCTACCTCGTCGGTGAGAGTTGGGCCGTCTGGGCGCTCGTCGCCGCCGGACTCGCCGTGATGTACGGGCTTCCACGCCTGACGAAGGCCATCCCCGCGCCGCTGGTCGCCATCGTCGCCCTGACGGGCCTGGTGATCGCGCTCGACATTCGTGTGCCGACCGTCGGCGGCATGGGCGAGCTGCCCTCCACCCTGCCGGTGTTCGGGATCCCCGCCGTGCCCTTCACGCTCGAGACGTTGCAGATCGTCGCGCCCTATGCCCTCGCCCTGGCGCTGGTCGGGCTGCTCGAGTCGTTGCTGACCGCCCAACTGCTCGACGACATCACCGACGTGCCGTCGGACAAGGGTCGTGAGTCCCGGGCGCAGGGGCTCGCGAACGTCGTCACCGGCCTGTTCGGCGGCATGGCCGGGTGCGCCATGATCGGTCAGTCCATGATCAACGTGCGCTCGGGTGCCCGCGGCCGCCTGTCCACGCTGTCGGCCGGCCTGTTCCTGTTGCTGCTGATCCTCGGCCTCGGTGACCTCGTCGCCATGATCCCGATGGCCGCGCTGGTCGCCGTGATGTTCGTCGTCGCCGCTGCGACCTTCGACTGGTCCAGCCTCAGGCTCAACACCCTGCAGCGCACGCCCAAGACGGAGACCCTGGTCATGCTCGTGACGGTCGCCGTCGTCGTGTTCACCCACAACCTCGCCTACGGGGTGCTCGCCGGCGTGCTGCTCGCGATGGTCGTCTTCGCCCGTCGCGCCGCACACCACGCCGCGATGTTCAGCGTGCTCGACCCCAGCGGGTCGGTTCGCAGCTACGTCATCACGGGCGAGCTCTTCTTCGCCTCGGCCAACGCGCTCGTGCACGAGTTCGATCTGGCCGACGCCACGCCGACGGTCGTGATCGACCTCACCGAGGCCAACCTGTGGGACAGTTCGGCGGTCGCGATCCTCGACTCGGTCGTCGCCAGGTACGCGGCCCGGGGCGTCGATGCCCGCATCACGGGGCTCACCGATCACAGCGCCGAACTCCACGGTCGCCTCACCGGACAACTCGTCGACGCCCACTGACGTGGGCTCGCTGAGGTCACGTCGCTCCGGGTGACCCGGAGCGGACGATCACGACGGGGCAGGTCGCATGTTGGGCACACTGGTGGCTGACCGAGCCCAGCAGCAGACTGCGCAGGCCGCCACGACCACGTGAGCTGACCACGAGCAGGTCCGCCCCCGCCGAGCGTTCGACGAGCGTCCGCGCCGGGTCCAGGCTCTCGACCGCGTGGCCGTACACCTCGACGTCATCCACGGCGACAATCATGCCTTCCACGAGATCACGCGCGGCCGCGCCAGCGGCTTCGAAGGCGCCGACCGTCTGCGTCGCGCTGCCCGACACGCCGACGTCCTGCGGCGGGGCGTAGGTGTGGATCACCTCGAGGACGGCGTCCTCGAGCCTCGCTTGCCGGGCCGCCCACAGCAACGCCTGGCGTGAACCCTCCGACCCGTCGACACCGACGACGATCCGACCCACCGTGCTCCGTCCACTCAACCCACCACTCAACCCGCTTCGATCACGTTAGCGGTGCGGGCACGTCAGCCGACGCGTTCGAACAACGCGGCCATGCCCTGGCCGCCGCCGATGCACATCGTCTCCAGCGCGTAGCGGCCCTCGCGGCGCTCGAGTTCGTGCAACATCGTGGCCAGGATCCGCGCCCCGGTGGCGGCCACCGGGTGGCCGAGCGAGATGCCGGAACCGTTGGGGTTGAAGCGGTCGTCGGCGATCGGATCGAGACCCAGCGTGTCGGTGACCGCCAGGACCTGGGCGGCGAACGCCTCGTTGAGTTCGACCAGGTCGAGGTCGTCGAGGCCGATGCCGGCCCGCTCGAGGACCTTCGTGGTCGCCGGTACGGGTCCGATACCCATCGTCGCGGGCGGCACGCCGGCGACCGCCCAGGTCACCAGCCGGGCGAGGGGACGCAGGCCCAACTGCTCGGCACGCTCCGGCGTGGTCACGATGCAGGCGGCCGCACCGTCGTTCTGGCCCGAGGCGTTGCCGGCCGTGACCGTCGCGGTGTCGTCCTGGCGGCCCATGATCGGGCGCAGCCCGGCGAGCGATTCGAGGGTGGTGTCGGCGCGCGGGTGTTCGTCGGTGTCGACCACCACGGGGTCACCCTTCCTCTGAGGCACCTCGACCGGGACGATCTCGTCGGCGAACCGGCCCTCGGTCTGGGCGGTCACGGCGCGCTCGTGCGATCGCAGGGCGAGTTCGTCCTGGCGCTCGCGGCTGATGGCGTACTCGCGGCGCAGGTTCTCGGCGGTCTCGATCATCCCGCCCGGCACGGGGTGGTGTTCACCGCCGGCCGTCACCCGCGCACGGGCGAGCCGGTCGGACAGTTCGACCCCGCCGCCCTTGACACCCCACCGGATGCGGTCGGTGTAGAACTCGACCTGACTCATCGACTCGGCGCCGCCCGCGATCACCACGTCACAGATGCCGGTCTGCACCCGCATGGCAGCGTCGGCGATCGCCTGCAGTCCCGAGCCGCACCGGCGGTCGAGTTGCATACCGGGCACCTCGACGGGCAGGCCGGCGTCGAGTGCGGCGACGCGACCGATGGCCGGCGCCTCGCCGCTGGCGTAGCCCTGTCCGAGCACGACGTCGTCGACGGCGGCAGGGTCGAGACCGGTGCGCTCGAGCAGCGCTCGGATCACGGTGGTGGCCAGGGCGGCCGCGGGGACGTCGCGAAGGACGCCGCCGAAACGGCCGACCGGGGTCCGCAGCGGCTCGCAGATGACGGCCTCACGCATACGTTGTTCCTCGTGGTCGGCGGCGGCGTCGCGCGATCGTAGGTGGTCGTGACCGCTCCTCCGCCTGCTTGACTCGCGCGACGACAGGCAGCCAGGGAGGACCGTTGAACGGTTGGCGCGAGCGCACCCGGCGCGTGATCTTCGAGGCGGACACCCCGGCCGGAAAGGCCTTCGACCTCGCCCTGCTCGTGCTGATCGTGATCAGCGTGCTGCTGGTCATGGCCGAGAGCGTCGAGCGCGTCCGTGACGATCACGGCACCGCGATCGTCACGGCCGAGTGGATCATCACCGGCCTGTTCGCGGTCGAGTACGTCCTGCGCCTGCTGACCGCCGAGCATCCGCGCCGGTATGCGCGCAGCTTCTTCGGCGTGATCGACCTGCTCGCCGTCGTGCCGCCCATGCTCGCACTCGCGGTACCCGGCGCCCGTTCGCTCCTACTGGTGCGGGCGCTGCGTCTGCTGCGCATCTTCCGCATCCTGCGGATGGCCGAGTGGCTCGGCGAAGCCAACTACCTGCTCGATGCCGTCCGGGCCAGCGCCCGCAAGATCGTGGTCTTCCTGCTCACGGTGCTGTTGATCAACGTGATCTTCGGCTCGGTGATGTACGTGGTCGAGGGCCCCGAGCACGGCTTCGACAACATGTTCCTCGGGGTGTACTGGTCGATCGTGACGATGAGCACCGTCGGGTTCGGCGACCTGGCGCCGTCCACCGCGGTGGGACGGGTCCTGGCGTCGGCGCTGATGATCCTCGGCTACAGCGTGATCGCGGTACCGACCGGCATCGTCAGCTCGGAGTTGACCCGCGCCCAGCCACGCGAGGGCCGTCGAGGCACGTCGACGCGTGACGGCACCCGGGCCGCGGCCGACGAACGCGACGCCTGCCCCCACTGCGGCGGGCACGGCGAACCTGATCAGTAGGGCAGCCACCAGTCCTTGCCCGATTGGTCGAAGTCCCAGTGCACGTGCTTGGTCTCGAGGAAGGTCTCGAGCCCCTCGGGCCCGAGTTCACGGCCCCCACCGGTCATCTTCATGCCGCCGAACGGGCCGGCGTAGTTGTCGGTGAGCGGGTCGTTGATCCAGACCGTGCCGGCCTTGACCCCCTCGTAGAACCGCTTGATCAACAGCGGGTCCGACGACCGCAGCGTCGCCCCGAGCCCCATCTCCGACGCGTTGACCCGGTCGATGACGGCACCGAAGTCGTCGTACGCCGCGATCGGGATCGTGGGGCCGAACGTCTCCTCGGTCATGATCACCATGTCGTCGTCGACGTCGACGAGCACGGTCGGCTCGTAGAACCAGCCGGCCCGCTCGGCGCGGCGCCCACCGGTGGTCACCCGCGCTCCCCGGTCGACCGCGTCACGGACGTGGGCGTCGATCTTGTCGCGGAAGCGGTCGTCGGCGATCGGCCCGAGGTCCGTGCCCTCGTCCAGGCCGTGGCCGAGCCGCAGGCCCGACACCTTGGCGGTCAGCGCCTCGGCGAAGTCGTCGCGCATCCGCTGCGGGACGAACACGCGCTCGGACGAGGTGCACACCTGACCGGAATTGAGCAGCGCCGCGTAGGCGAGCGCGTCGACCGCCGCGTCGAGGTCGGCGTCCGGCGCGACGACGAAGGCGTCCTTGCCCCCGAGTTCGAGATGGAGGTGTTTCATCATCGGCGCGGCCACCGACGCGATGCGCTGGCCCGTGGCCACCGAACCGGTCATCGCGATCACCCGCACGTCGGGATGGCGGACCAGGGCCTCACCCGCGTCGGCGCCGTAGCCGGTCACGACGTTGACCACACCGGGCGGGAAGTGGTCGAAGCAGCGCTCGATCCACTCGAGGGTGACCAGCGACGTCAACTCGGACGGCTTGATCACGACGGTGTTGCCGGCCGCCAGCGCGGGAGCGAGCTTCCACGACAACAGCAGCAGCGGGTAGTTCCACGGCACGATCGCACCGACGACCCCGTAGGGCTCTTTGAGCACGAGATTGAGTTGCGTGCGCGGCTCGGCCGACGGGATCACGCGACCGAGCCCGTTGCGGCCGAGTTCGGCGTAGTAACGCAGCGAGGTCAGGGCCCACTCGGCCTCCTCCTCCTGCTCCGGGCGGGGTTTGCCCTGTTCACGGGTGAGCAGTTCAACCAGGTCGGCGTGATGCGCGATCGACTTCGCGTACGCCTCGTGCAGCAGTTCGGCACGGTCGTTCGCCGCGGTGTAGCGCCACCCGTCGAACGCCTCGCGCGCCGCGGCGACCGCCCGATCCACCTCGCCGGGTCCACCGGCGGGTACGCGACCGATGATCTGCTCGGTCGCGGGATCGAAGCTGTCGATCCAGTCAGTGGCGGTCACGTGCTCGCCACCGATGAACATCGGGCGTGATTGCGACATGCTGGTCCTACTCCGAGGTCGGGAAGTGGAGACTGGTCGGCGGCTGCTGGGACTCGGGCCACCGGGCCGTGACGACCTTGCCGCGGGTGTAGAAGTGCACGCCCTCGGGGCCGTGGACGTGGGTGTCGCCGAACAGCGAGTCCTTCCATCCACCGAACGAGTAGTACGCCATCGGCACCGGGATCGGCACGTTGATGCCGACCATGCCGACCTCGATCTCGTGCTGGTAGCGGCGCGCCGCAGCACCCGAGGCGGTGAACACCGCGGTGCCGTTGCCGTACGGGTTGGCGTTGACCAGCGCGATCGCCTCGGCGTGGGAGTCGACCCGAACGACCGACAGGACCGGGCCGAAGATCTCGTCGCGGTAGACGGTCATGTCCGGCGTCACACGGTCGAGCAGGCACGGCCCGAGCCAGAAGCCCTCCTCGGCGCCGTCGACGACGAGGTCGCGGCCGTCGACCACCACCTCGGCGCCTTCCTCCCCGCCGGTGCCGACGTAGCCGGCCACCCGGTCGCGGTGCTCGCGCGTGACCAGCGGTCCCATCTCCGACGCGGGGTCCGTCCCCGGTCCGACCGTCAGCTCGGCCATCCGCTTTGCGATGGCGGGCACCAGGCGGTCACCGACGTCGCCGACGGCGACCACGGCCGAGATCGCCATGCACCGCTCCCCCGCCGAGCCGTACGCGGCCGAGACGGCGGCGTCGGCGGCGAGGTCGATGTCGGCGTCGGGCAGCACGACCATGTGGTTCTTCGCACCGCC
>JBBDSX010000052.1:0-3622 GCA_040904725.1 Egicoccus sp. | reverse complement strand
GTTCCCGCACGCGATCGCGACCGGGAACATCCACATCGGGACCATGGCCGGGAAGTTGAAGGGCGTGATCCCGGCCACCACGCCCAGTGGCTGGCGGATCGAGTAGGTGTCGACGCCGGTGGAGACGTTCTCGCTGAACCCGCCCTTGAGCAGGTGCGGGATGCCGCAGGCGAACTCGACCACCTCGAGGCCGCGCTGGACCTCGCCGACGGCGTCGGCGTGGACCTTGCCGTGCTCGCCAACGATCAGGGCGGCCAACTCGTCGAGGTGGCCGGCCACCAGTTCACGGAAGGCGAACAGCACACGGCTGCGCTGCGCGAGCGTGCTGTCGCGCCACGTACCGAACGCCTCACGCGCGCTCGACACGGCACGATCCACCATCGCCGCGTCGGCGAGTGGCACCTCGCGGGCGACCTGTCCGGTCGCCGGGTCGTGGACCGGGGCCCGGCGGGCGGCCTCGTCACCGACGGCCGCGCCGCCGATCCAGTGATCAAGCAGTTGCATCCGGACCAACCTCTCGCGAAGAGATGGACGGGGCGCCGCGGTGGCCGCGGCGCCCCCTACCACGTCACGTCAGCTCTTGGCCTGTGTGAAGTAGTCGTTGAACAGGATCTCGGCGTCGCCGGTGTCCTCGAGGAAGGTGAGATTGGTGTCGTCCGGCGGGTAGATCGCCGGATCCTCGAGCACCTCGGGCAGGATGTGCTCCTCGGCCGCCGCGTTCGGCGATGCGTAGTAGTTCCAGTTGGTCAACTGGGCCCCGTTCTCGGCGTCGAGCAGGAAGTTGATGAACGTGTACGCCGTGCACGGGTGCGGTGCGGCGTTGAGCACGGCCATCGTGTCGACCCACTTGGTCGCACCCTCTTCGGGGATCAGGTAGGCGAAGTTGCCCTCTGCCTCGGCGAAGGCGGCGAAGTAGTTGCCGCTGAAGCCGTGCGAGATCACGACCTCGTTGGACAGCAGCAGGTCGGTGTAGAGGTTGGAGTCGAAGGCGGCGAAGTGCTCCGACGCCTCGCTGATCAGGTCGGCCGCCTCCTGCAACTCCTCCTCGGAGGTGGTGTTGGCCGAGTGGCCGAGGTAGTACAGCGCGGCGCCCATGGTCTCGCGCGGGTCGTCGAGCAGCGCGATACGGCCGCTGTACTGCGACGCCACCTCGGGATCGAAGACCAGGCTCCAGCTCGCCTCGGCGTCCTCACCGACCTCGTCGAGGTTGACGCCCAGACCGGTCGTGCCCCACTGGTAGGGGATCGAGTACTCGTTGCCGGCGTCGTACGGCGGGTCGGCGAACTCGTCGGCGATGTTGTCGGCGTTGGGCACCAACTCGCGGTCCATCGGGGCGAGCAGGCCCTCCTCGATCATGATGTTGACCATGTAGTCGGACGGCACGATGACGTCGTAGTCGGCGCCGCCGGACTGGACCTTGGCCAACAACTCCTCGTTGGAGGGGTAGAAGTCCTGCGTGACGCTGACGCCGTGTTCCTCCTCGAACTGCGTGATCAGGTCGGGATCGATGTAGTCGGACCAGTTGTAGAACAACAGGTCACCGTCGGTCTCGCCGAGCTCGCACTCGGCCCCGACGGCTTCGGCGGTCTCGTCGCCGTCGTCGCCGGCGGCCTCGGGGTCGCCCCCGACCTCGCGGCCACAGCCCAGCAGGGCCAGGGCCAGGACGGTGGGCACCGCCACCACGGTTCGGATTCTCACGGGTGTCTCCTCGTCGTTGTCACACGTTCTCGCGCCGACGCTGCAGGAGCAGCGACAGCAGGACCAACAGCATCGAGCCGGCCAGCATCAGCACCGAGACGGCGTTGATGAGCGGCGTCACCCCCCGACGAACCAGGCCGAACACGTAGACCGGCAGCGTGGTCGACCCAGGGCCGGCCACGAAGCTGGTGATGACGACGTCGTCGAGCGACAACGTCAGCGCGAGCAGCGCACCGCCCGCGACACCGGGTGCGATCAACGGCAGCGTCACCCGCCGGAACGCGACCCACCGACTCGCGTAGAGGTCGGCGGCTGCCTCCTCCAACGAACGGTCGAGTCCCGCGAGGCGCGCCCGGACGACGACCGCGACGAACGAGATGTTGAACGCGATGTGCGCCAGCGAGATCGTCCCGATCCCGAGTGACGGCGACCACCCCGAGGCCAGGAACAGCAGGTCGAAGGCCTGGACGAAGAACAGCAGCATCATCACGGCCATCGTCACGTCGGGGATGATGACGGGCAGATAGAGCAGGCCGTCGAACGCCTGCTGACCGCGGTAGCGGAACCGTTCCAGCGAGATGGCGGCCGCCGTGCCCAGCACGGTGGACACGAGCGTCGACACGACCGCGACGATCAGCGAGTTCTGCAGTGCCCCGAGGACGTTGCGGTCGTTGACCAGTGCCCGGTACCAGCGCAGGGACCCCTCGGTCCAGACACCCACCAGCCGGTTGTCGTTGAACGACAGCACGACCAGGACCAGGATCGGCAGGTACAGGAACGCGAACACCAGCCATGCGTTACCGGCGAGGATGCGCTCGACGGTACGGCGCGGCCGTGCGACCGAGTCGACGGCGACGCCGCCCTCGCCACCGATGTCCACCATGCTCATGGCTGCACCCTCCGGATGCTCGTCGTGTCGCCGCTCACAGGGTCTTGCCGCCCTTGCGGAAGTAGGCGACCGCGGCCACCAGCATCACCAGCAGGATCGCCACCGACAGGGCCGAACCGAACGGCCAGTCCCGTGACGAGAGGAACTGGCGCACGACGTAGCTGCCCAGCATCGTCGTCCGTGACCCGCCGAGCAGTTCGGGCGTGACGTACTGCCCGAACGACGGGATGAACACCAGTACGGAGCCGGCGACCACGCCCGGCAACGACAGGGGCCACGTGACCCGGCGGAACGCCTGCCAGCCCGAGGCGTACAGGTCGCGGGCCGCCTCGACGAGCGAGAAGTCGAGCCGCTCGATCGAGGCGTACAGCGGCAGGATCATGAAGGGCAGGTAGCCGTAGACCAGACCGAGCACGATCGCGAACGGCGTGAACAGCAGCCGGGGCTGGGGCAGGTTCAACGCGCCGAGCAGGTTCAGGAACGGTCCGTCGGAGCCGAGCAGGACACGCCAGGCGTAGGTGCGCACGAGGAAGTTGGACCAGAACGGGATCATCACCAGCACGAGCAGGACACCGCGGACCTTCGGGCCGCGCGTGGCGAGGTAGTAGGCGAAGGGGTAGGCCACCACCAGGCACAGCAGCGTCGACAACCCCGCCATCCACAGCGACCGCCAGGTGATCTCGATCACGAGCGGGTCGAACAGGCGCGTGTACGAGTCGATGTTCCAGCCGCCGAGCACGGTCAGGCCGGTGCGGCTGCGCGTGGCGAACGAGTACACGACCACGATCAGCAGCGGGAGGGCGAACAGCACGACGAGGTAGGCCAGGCTCGGCAGGCCGATCAGCAGGCCGCGGCGCGAGTCCGCCTTCTCGGCGTCGCTCTCGAGGCCGCGCCCACGCGGTGGGGTCGGCTCGTCGAGTTCTGGTGGTTCGAGGACCGTCGACACGTCGCGTCCGATCAGTCGTCGAGGGCCGACGCGCTGGACGGCATCCAGCGCACCCGGACCTGCTCGCCGACACGGAAGTGCTCGATCCC
>JBBDSX010000051.1:0-1718 GCA_040904725.1 Egicoccus sp. | reverse complement strand
ATCGCTGCG
This sequence comes from Egicoccus sp., assembly GCA_040904725.1. Taxonomy (GTDB): domain Bacteria; phylum Actinomycetota; class Nitriliruptoria; order Nitriliruptorales; family Nitriliruptoraceae; genus Egicoccus. Next base: position 1,709 of record JBBDSX010000051.1, on the reverse strand, counting down.
GACGTGGATGCGGCGGTCCGCGACCGGCTCGCTCCGCGGTGGCGGCACACACGAATCGACATCGACGTCGTGGACGTCGTCACGCAGGCTCCCGACCGCGCTGACGAGGGCGCCATCCGCTCCGACAACAGGGGGTAAGCATGCTGCTCCGCGTGCTCGAGCGCCTGGTCGCCCTGCTGTTCTGGGTCGCGGTGACCGCGGTCGCCTTCCTCGTCGCCACCCAGCGGACGCTGGTTGCCATGGATCGGCGCGGCGATCGGTCTCGTCCTCCTCGGTCTGGCGGTGCTGGCCATGGAGTTCACCCCCCGCCGGCCACGCTCGCTGCTCCACCATGCGGGCGAACGGGTGACCTTCACCCTGGATCGTCGAGGGCTCGAGCGGCGCCTGACCCGCACCGCCGAGTTGGATCCCGACGTCGACGACGCCAAGGTCCGGATCCGCCGGCGGGCGAAGGTCAAGGTGAACAAGGTCGAAGGCAGCGACAACCGCTCGATGAGTCGTCGCGTCCGCGACCGGCTGCGCGAGGAACTCGACCAGCTCGTGGAGAAGAGGACGCCGAAGGTGAAGGTCGACGTGAACGCGGGCGGAGGTCGGGTCCGATGAAGCGCCGCCGGATCACGCTGCTCGAAGTCGTCGACCGGCTCGTCGTGCTCCTCGTCGGCCTGGCGCTGGTCGCGGCCGGCGCCGCGATCCTTGCGATCGCTCTGGAATTGCTCGAGCCTCCGGACCTGTCCGGCATTGCCGAGACCGCGCTGGAGCAACTCGAGGCCTGGCCGGCGGCCGCCGTCATCGCCGTCGCGGCGATCGTTGCGATCCTGGGCGCGGCCCTCGCGATCCGGCATCTCCTCCCCGCCCACCAGCCACGAACCGTGTCGGGGCTGACGCTGCTGTCGGGGGAAGGACGGCACCGGACCGAGGTCCGAGGGCTGGCGCTGTCGAGGGCCGTGGCCGCCGATCTCCGCCAGTTCCCCGCGGTTCGCGACAGCAGTGCGCGGCTGCTGTCGGCGAATCCCCCGGCGGTCGACGCCAGGGTGAGTGCCTCGCTCTCATGCGACCTGGACGAGTTTCGTGAGCACGTCGCGGGGGTCGCCGAACGGCTGGATCATGCACTGGGACGCTCAGACGTCCTCCTGCGGGTTCGTATCGGTTTCGTCGGTGCGTCCGAGAGCCGCGTGGAGTAGGGCGCCCCGCGACCGGGTCCGAGACTGCGGGCGCGGCTCGGCTACGCCTGGGATGCGGTCCGGTGCCAGCAGAGGCAGAAGGGGTGGCCGGCCGGGTCGGCGTAGACCTGCCAGCCCTCCTCGGCGTCGAGGTCGTCGGCCGCCTGCAGCAGCCGCGCGCCGAGCGCCATGACCTCGTCGTGCGCGGCCTGGAGGTCGTCGACCCACAGGTCGACGTGCACCTGCTGGGGCGGGTCCCCGTCGGGCCACACCGGCGGCACGTGGTCGGGGGCGAGCTGCACGCCGATGCGCGGCACGCCCTCGGCGTCCATGACCATGTGCCAGTCGTCGTCGACGTCCACGGTCCCGCCGTAGATCGCGGCCCAGAACGCGCTCTCGGGTTCGAGTTCGGCCGCGTCGAACGCGACGACCTGAAACGTGATGTCCACGGGGTCCTCCCGGCATCCGTCAGCGTGCGCCCGGGTTCGAGGCGTCGGCGTCGAGGATGGCACAGGTCAGCTCGTGCTTGTTCTGGTCGAGGTGGAACAG
>JBBDSX010000050.1:6991-10624 GCA_040904725.1 Egicoccus sp. | reverse complement strand
CGGACGCACGCACAGATCGATCCGCAGGCGCAGCGGCGGATGTGTGCGTCGTCAGGTTCACCGTGCCGGGGGCGGACGCACGCACAGATCGCCCCCCGGTGGTTTCGGCGCCGGAAGCTTCCGCGGGAGCGCTTCGGTCAGGCGGACGGAGCCTCGGACGCCTCGGCGGGAGCACCGCCGGCGCCGATGGCATGGACGCCCCCGTCGACGTGGATGATCTCGCCGGTGACGGCCGGCATCCAGTCCGACAGCAGCGCGCAGACGGCGCGGGCGACCGGACCCGGATCGGTGAGGTCCCAGCCGAGCGGGGCACGGTCCTTCCAGACCGTCTCGAACTGGCCGAACCCGTCGATCGAGCGCGCGGCCATCGTGTTTAGGGGGCCGGCGGCGATCAGGTTCACCCGGATTCCGCGTGGGCCGAGTTCGCGGGCGAGGTAGCGGTTGGCCGACTCGAGCCCCGCCTTGGCCACGCCCATCCAGTCGTAGCCCGGCCACGCGATCTGCGCGTCGAAGTCCAGGCCGACCACCGACGCGTTGTCGCCGGCCGCGAGCAGGTCGGCGAACCCGCTGCCCAGCGACGCGTACGAGTAGGTCGACACCTGCAGCGCCGTGGCGACGTCCTCCCAGGGCGCGTCGAGGAACCCGCCGCCGAGGCAGCTCGCGGGCGCGAAGCCGATGGCGTGCAGCAGTCCGTCGAGGCGGCCCCAGCGCTCCCCCACCTCGGCGACGACCGCAGCGATGTCCTCGGTCTTGGTGACGTCGAGTTCCAGCACGTCGATGCCGTCACCGAGCCGGGCGGCGGATCGCTCGGTCAGCCGCTTCCCGCGACCGAAACCGGTCAGCACGATCTCGGCGCCCTCGGCGAGCGCGGTCTCGGCCACCGCGAACGCGATCGAGCGCGGGTCGAGCACGCCGGTGATCAGCAGCTTCTTGCCGTCGAGCAACATGGGTTTCCTCGGATCGAAGAGGTCGGTCAGGCGGGACGGGGGCCGACGACGACCGCCATGGCCACACCGCCGTCGTGGGAGAGCGAACAGGTCAGCCCGCAGGGCTCGCCGTGCAGGAACAGCTCCGGCGCACCGGACGATGCGGTGCGGACCTCGACCGCATGGAACGGCAGGCGCAGGTCGCCGAGCGCCTTGCGCGTCGCTTCCTTGGCGGCGAAGCGCGCGGCGAATCGGGCGCGCGCGACCTCGTCGTCGGCGTCGACCCCGCCACGGCAGGCGTCGGTCTGCTCGCGCGCGGTGAACACGCGGTCGAGGAAGCCGTCGCGGCGGTCGATGACGGCGGACAGGCGGGCGACGTCGACGACGTCGCAGCCGGCCGCGATCGCGAGCCCGGTCGCGGCCGTCACGGGCGGCCCCCACCGAATGGCGAGAAGTCCATCGCCATCTCGGTGCGGCCGAGGTCGGCGAGGATCTGCTGCAGCCGGTCGTTGAATTCGCGGCGGGACCGAGGGGTCGGTGCGGGTGGGGCGAGGGCGGGCCCGAAGCGGACCGTCACCGGGCCTCCGAGCAGCCGCGGCTTCCTACCGATCGGCCACACGTGGTAGATACCGGCGACCGCCGCGGGTACGACCGGCACCTGGGCATCGGCCGCCAGTCGCGCGAGGCCGCTGCGCAACCGGTGCACCTGGCCGTCGCGGCTGCGCGAGCCCTCGGGATAGACGGCGACCCCCTTGCCCTCGTCGAGCAGCCGGGCGATGACGTCCATCGCGCCGGCGTCGGCCTCGCCGCGTCGCAGCGGGACCATGCCGAGCTTCGGCAGCAACGGGCCGAGTCCCGGCCAGTGGGTCAGTCGGACGTCGCCGAGGAAGTGGATCGGGCGCCGGATCGCCACGGCCAACGCCATCGAGTCGGCGTGCGACTGGTGGGTCGAGGCGACCAGGACCGGCCCCGTCGCGGGCACATGGTGGGCATCCTCGACCTGCAGGCGCAGCCACAGCCGCAACACCGGGCGCAGTGTCCGGCGAACCAGCGAGTTCGCGCCCGGCACCATCGGCTGGATCTCGACACCGGCGACCGCACGTCCGCCCTCGGCAGGACGGCGGTCCGGCGGCTCGGAGGCCGGGAGCGGAACGGTCACTGCGGCAGGTTGTCGTGGACGAACGCCGGCTGACGGGCACCCCGGAGCGACCGCAGGATGCCGACCAGCGCGTCGCGGGTCTCCTCGGGCTCGATGATCTCGTCGACGCTGCCGCGGCGGGCCGCGAGGTCGACGTGCATCGCCTGTTCGCGGTACTGCTCGACCATCTCTTCGCGCCGGTGCGGTTCGGCGTCGAGTTGGCGGCGGAAGATGATGTCGGCAGCGCCCTCGGCGCCCATGACGGCGAGCTCGGCATTCGGCCAGGCCAGTACGGCGTCGGCGCCGAGGCTGCGCGAGTTCATCACGATGTAGGCGCCACCGAACGCCTTGCGCAGCACGACGGTGACACGCGGCACGGTCGCCGAGGCGAACGCGTGGAGCAGCTTCGCGCCCTTGCGGATCACGCCACCGTTCTCCTGGGCGGTGCCGGGCAGGAAGCCGGGCACGTCGACGCCGACGACCAGTGGGATCCCGAACGCGTCGCAGAAGCGCACGAACCGGGCGCCCTTCTCGCTGGCGGTCAGGTCGAGCACCCCGGCCAGCCACTTGGCCTGGTTGGCGATCACGCCGACGGTGCGGCCGTCGATGCGCGCGAACCCGACCACGAGGTTGCGGGCCCACCGCTCCTGGACCTCGAGGAACTTGCCCCCGTCGACGATGCCGCGGATGACGTCACGGACGTCGTAGGGCTCGCGACCATCGGTCGGGACCAGTGACCGCAGGTCGACGTCGAGCGGCGGTTCGGGCGCGACCTCGGGCAGCGGCGCGGACGAGGAGGAGGGCAGGTAGCTGAGCAGTTCGCGCGTGAGTTCGAAGGCCGCGTCGTCGTCGTCGACGACGAAGGAGGCACACCCGGACCGCTCGCCGTGGACCTCGGGGCCGCCGAGCGAGCGGGCGTCGACGTCCTCGCCGGTCACGGCCTTCACCACGCGTGGCCCGGTGAGGAACATGTAGGCCTCGTCGGTCATGATGGTGAAGTCCATCAGGGCCGGCGAGTACACCGCGCCGCCAGCGCAGGGGCCGAGGATCAGCGCGATCTGCGGTACGCGCCCGGACGCGCCGACGTTGGCGCGGAACACCTGGCCGTAGCCATCGAGCGCCGCGACGCCCTCCTGGATACGTGCGCCACCGGAATCGTTGATGCCGACGACCGGGACGCCACCGCGGCCGGCCTGCTCGATCGTGCGCGCGATCTTGTCCGCGTGCGCCTCGCCGAGCGAGCCGCCGAGGACGCGACGGTCCTGGGCGTAGACGTTGACCGGGCGCCCACCGATGGAGGCGGTCCCCGCGACGACGCCGTCGCTGTCCGGCCGACGCCGGTCGAGGCCGAACTGGTTGGCGCGGTGCTGCCGCTGCGAACCGAGTTCGACGAAGGTGTCGCGGTCGAGCAGGCGGGACAGGCGCACGCGGGCGCCGTCGCCGGGCTGCAGCGCGATCGGGTCGAGGGCGGGACTCTCGACGTGCATGGTCTCGGTCACGTGAATTCCTCGGTCAGGCGCGGCGGGTGTCGCCGATGGTCATGCACGGGTGTCGCCGAAGTCAGGCGCG
>JBBDSX010000050.1:0-6891 GCA_040904725.1 Egicoccus sp. | reverse complement strand
TGTCGCCGAAGTCAGGCGCGGGTCAGGACGAGGGCGGCGTTCTGGCCGCCGAACCCCATCGAGGTCGACAGGACCGCTTCGAGCTCGACCCGGCGGGGTTCACCGACGACGACGTCGAGGGCGATGTCGGGGTCCTGTGCGGTGAGGTTGGCGGTGGGCGGGATCAGCCCTTCGCGCAGGGCCTGGATGGCGAAGATGGCCTCGACGGCGCCGGCGGCGCCGAGCAGGTGCCCGGTCACGCCCTTCGTCGAGGTGACCGCGATCGCGTCGGTATGGTCACCGAAGACCTTGCGCATGGCGCGGGCCTCGGCGGCGTCGTTGAGCGGCGTCGAGGTGCCGTGCGCGTTGAGATGACCGATGGTGGTCGGGTCGATGCCGGCGTCGTCGAGCGCTCGTTGGATGGCCAGGACGGCGCCGCCGCCGTCCTCGGGCGGCGCGGTCGCGTGGAACGCGTCGGCCGAGGCGCCAGCCCCTGCGACGAGGGCGTAGATGGTGGCGCCGCGGCGGCGGGCGTGTTCCTCGGACTCGAGCACCAGCACGCCGGCGCCCTCGCCCATCACGAACCCGTCGCGGTCGACGTCGAAGGGCCGCGACGCCGAGGCGGCATCGGGGTTGCGCGACAACGCACCCATCTGGGCGAACGCGCTGATCGACAGGGGCGTGATCCCGGCCTCGACGCCTCCGGCGAGCACGACGTCGGCGGACCCCGCGCGGATCAGGTCGCGGGCGAGGTGGATCGCCGACGCGCCGGCCGCGCAGGCGGTGTTCACGGTCATGTTCGGGCCGCGGGCGCCGGTGCGGATCGCGATGGTCCCGGCCGCCGTGTTCGACAGCATCTTCGGGATGAACATCGGGCTGGCCCGCCCCGGTCCCTTCTCGAGGAAGCGTGGGTACTCGTCCGACCAGGTCTCGGCGCCGCCGATGCCGGAGCCGAGCAGCACGCCGACCCGGTCGGGGTCGGTGACCACGATGCGGTCCGGTTCGTCACCGTCGCTGTCGCCGAGCCCGGCGTGCGCGACCGCGTCGCTCGCGGCCATCACCCCGAGGTGGGTGAAGCGGTCGAGGCGGCGGTTCGCACCACGACCGATCTCGGTGTCGGGGTCGAAGGCCGGCACACGGCACGCGATCGTGACCGGCGTGCCGTACGCGTCCAGCATCTCGTCGACCGCGGCGGCCGACTTGCCGGACAGGACCCCGTTCCAGGCGTCGGTGAGGCCACGGCCGGCCGGGGACACCAGCCCCATACCGGTGACCACGACGTTGCGGTTCGCGGACATGCGCGAGACCTCCTGCATCGAATGCGGTGCTTCGAACCCGGGCGGGAGGGGCGTCAGGCGGCGGCCGACTGCTTCTCGGTGATCTTGTCGATCGCGTCCTGGACGGTGCGGACGTCCTCGAGCTCCTCGTCCTCGAGCTTGACGCCGGTCTCCTCCTCGAGGACCAGGGTCAGTTCGACGACGTCGAGCGAGTCGAGGCCGAGCGCCTCGAAGGTCGCCGCGGGGGCGATGTCGTCGGCGGGGACGCCGAAGGTGTCGACGAGGATGGTCTGGAAGGTGGCGTACAGGTCCTGGCTCATGGATGGTGCTCCTTGATGTGGGTCGTACGTGGTCTGATCGGTCGTGCGAGGCCACCTCGGTGAGGTGACGGACCGAACGGCGTGGCGCCGTCCGGAAGACTGGTCGGGGGCTAGATGCCGGCGCCGCCGTCGACGGGGATCACGGCGCCGGTGGTCGACCCGGCGTGCTCGGAGGCGAGGAAGGCGATCGTGGCGGCGACCTCGTCCGCCTCGACGGCGCGGCCGGTCGGCGCCTGGGAGAGGAGGGCCTCGCGGGCGTCGTCGCCGAGCGCATCGGTCATGGCGGTGGCGACGAAGCCGGGGGCCACGACGTTGACGGTGACGCCCTTGCGGCCGATCTCACGGGCCAGCGACTTGCTGAACCCGATCAGGCCGGCCTTGGACGCGGCGTAGGCGGTCTGGCCGACGTTGCCGCGCAGGGCGACGACGGACGCGACGTTGACGATGCGCCCGAACCTGGCCCGCAGCATCGGCCGCATCGCGGCGCGCGAGACGAGGTAGGCACCCCGGAGGTTGACCTCGATGGTGCGGTCGAACCGCGCCGGGTCGAGGCGCAACAGCAGGTCGTCGTGGGCGACGCCGGCGTTGTTGACCACGACCGCCAGCGTGCCGATCTCGCCGGCGCGATCGACGGCGGCGGTGACCGAGTCCTCGTCGGTGACGTCGACGTGGACGGCCTCGGCGTCACCGTTGCAGTCGGCGGCGACCTTCGCGGCCGACTCGGCGTTGCCGCCGTAGCCGACCAGCACGTGGTAGCCGCCGGCGGACAGGGCGCGACAGGTGGCGGCGCCGATGCCGCCGCTGCCACCCGTCACGAGCGCGACGCGGGTCATGCGACACCCCCGTTTCCGGTCGGGTTCCAGGTCAGCAGGCACGCGCCCCAGGTCACGCCGGCCCCGAAGGCGGTCAGCAGCACGGTGTCGCCGGGCGACAGGCGACCACGGTCGCGTGCATCGGCCAACGCCAGCGGCACGGATGCCCCCGAGGTGTTGCCGTGCTGGTCGACGGTGACGTGCGTGTGGGCCGCGTCGATACCGAGCCGCTGACCGACCGCGTCGAGGATGCGCAGGTTGGCCTGGTGGCCGATGAACAGGTCGACGTCGGCACTGGTCTTGCCGGCGGCCTCGAGCACCTCGTGCCCGGCAGCGACCATCCGGGTCACGGCGTTTCGGTAGACGTCCCCGCCGCGCATGGTCATGTAGTGGGTGCGCGCCTCGAGGACCGCGGGGCTGACGGGCGTGCGGGTCCCACCCGCCTCGGTCCACAGCATCGAGGGGTCGCGTCCGTCGGCGCCCAACGAGAAGGGACCGATGCTGCCGGCACCGTCGGGAACGAGGACGACCGCGCCGGCGCCGTCACCGAACAGGATCGCGACGCCGCGATCGGTCGGGTCGACGATGCGGGTCATGGTCTCGGCGCCGATGAGCAGGACGGGCGCGTCCTCGGCGATCGCCAGGGCGGTGCCCATGCGCAGCCCGTACAGGAACCCACTGCACGCGGCGTTGACGTCGAGCGCGGCGACCTCGGTCCCGAGCGCGGCGGCCACCAGTGGTGCGGTGCCGGGCACGGCGTGATCGGGGGTGATCGTGGCGACCAGGATCGCGGCGACGTCGTCGGTGGCGAGGCCCGCGTCGGCGAGGGCCGCCTTCCCTGCGGCGATCGCGAGGTCGGAGGTGGCCTGCTCCGGCGCAGCCTGGTGGCGCTGAACGATGCCGGTGCGGGAGCGGATCCACTCGTCGGAGGTGTCGAGTGTGGCCGCGAGATCGTCGTTGGTCACGACCTTCTCGGGCAGGTAGGAACCCACCCCCGCGATCGAAACGGGGGCCGAAGTCGGCCGACGGTGCGCAGACGACATCAGCGGCGCACCCAGAGCACGCCCTCGCCGGCCGAGACGGCCTGGCTGGCACCGGCGAGCGCGCCGCCGACACGGCCGTTGCAGTGCGCGCGGATCTCGGAGGGGCCGTAGGCACCCTCGACCATGGCGACGACGTCGCCGTGGCGCACGAGGGTGTCAGCGGCGACCAGGCTGCGTACGCGCCCGTCGACGGGCGAGGTGACCAGGGTCATGGCGGGAATCGGGATCATGGGACGCGCTCCGTCGGGAGGGATCGAGCGGGAAGTGGGAGGGATCGAGGGGAGACGGGCCTAGCTGCGCACGTCGGCCATGCGGTCGGCGAGGTCGACGACGTCGCCGAGGTGGGCCGCGAGTGCCGCGACGTCGTCGGGCGTGGCGACCGTGTGGACACGCAGTTCGGGGACGGTGCGCTTGGCGAGTCCGGCCAGGACCCCGCCGGGACCGACCTCGACGAGGTCGCGAACGCCCAGTGACTCGATCTGCGCCTGCAGTTCTCGCCACCGGACCGGGGCGAGCACCCCCTGCACGAGTGCGTCGGCGATCGCGTCGCCGTCGTGCAGGACGGCGGTCGTCGTGCCCGTCACCAGCGGCACGTCCGGGGTCTGCAGGCTGCTCTGCGCGAGGGCGGCCTCGAGATGGGGGACGGCGGGTGCCATGGCGGGCGAGTGGAACGCACCCTCGACGTCGAGGGGCAGGGCGCGGCCACCGGCCTCGCGGGCCCGCTCGCGGATGCGCTCGATGGCCTCGGGCGTGCCGGCCAGTACGACCTGGCCGGGGGCGTTGTCGTTGGCGACGACGAGGTCGTCGTCCTCGTCGACCAGCACCTGCACGGCGTCGGGACTGAGCTTGACCAGGGCGGCCATCGCGCCCGGGTTCGCCGCGCAGGCGTCGGCCATGGCGGCGCCGCGGGCGGCGACCACGCGGGCGCCGTCGGCGACCGAGAACACGCCCGCCGCGATGGCGGCGGTGGCCTCGCCGAGGCTGTGCCCGGCGACGACGTCGGGCGCGATGCCGGCGTCGAGCAGGGCGCGCCACGCGACCAACGACGCGGTCATGATCGTCGGCTGGGCGTCGGCGGTACGGGCGCCCGTGCCGCCGTCGGCCGCCAGCGCACGGAGGTCGCGCCCGATCGCCTCGCCGATCACGTCGACGAGGTCCGCCGCCGGGTGACCTTCCCAGGCGTCGAGGCAGCCCGAGCGGTACGACCCCTGGCCGGGGAACGCGAACGCGAGACGCACAAATGACTCCTGGCGGGTGCGAGAGGGGCGGAGCGGAGACGAGGTGACGGTAGCGTAACTTGACGCCGACGTCAGATTCAGGTCCAGGTGGAGTTGACACGTGTGTCAGGGGCTTGTCAAGCAGGTAGCCCGGCCGGACGACGCCTCGGCCGCCCGGTCAGGGGCCCGAACCGGCGGCTCACCTGCGACGACGCACTACGGTTCCCCGGTTGCGACCAGCGGACAGGAGTGCCATGGACCGCGCGGCCTGCGTGGAACTCGACCTCGCCGATACCCTGGCCGGCCGACGCGACGCGATCGCGCTGCCGGACGGCGTGATCTACCTCGACGGCAACTCGCTCGGCGCCCTGCCGCGGAGCGTGGCCGCACGGATGCGGTCGGTCGTCGAGCAGGAGTGGGGCGGCGGCCTGATCCGCTCGTGGAACGAGGCCGGCTGGGTCGATCTGCCGGCGCGGGTGACGCAGCGTCTGGCCCCGCTGGTCGGGGCCGACGCCGTCGAGGTGGCGGTCGGCGACTCCACCTCGGTCGGCCTGTTCAAGGTGCTCGCCGCGGCCCGCGCCCTGCGACCCGAACGTCGCGTGGTCGTGACCGAGCAGGGCAACTTCCCCACCGACCTGTACGTCGCCGAGGGCCTGTCACGCCTGCTCGGTGACGTCGAGGTCCGGGTCGTGGCGACCGACGAACTCGCCGACGCGCTCACGTCGGAGGTCGCGGTCCTCGCGCTGACGCACGTCGACTACCGCACCGGCCGGCGTCACGAGGCGACCGCACTCACGGCCGCTGCCCACGAGGTCGGCGCACTCACGGTCTGGGACCTGGCGCACTCGGCCGGCGCCCTGGACGTCGACCTGCATGGCTGGAACGCCGACTTCGCGGTCGGATGCTCGTACAAGTACCTCAACGGTGGCCCCGGGGCGCCGGGCTGGCTGTACGCGGCGCGGCGCTGGCACGCGCAGGCGCGAAGCCCGATCCAGGGGTGGTTCGGCCACGCCGAACCGTTCGCGTTCGGCCCGGGCTACGTGCCCGCCGACGACGCGCGCCGCTTCCTCGCGGGGACGCCCCACGTGCTGTCGACCGCGGCGCTCGAGCAGGCGCTCGAGGTCTTCGACGGCGTCTCCCCCACCGACCTCGACGCCAAGGCACGGAGTCTGACCGACACCTTCATCGCGCTCGTCGAGGCCCGCTGCGGCGATGCCGTGGAGCTGGCCTCGCCGCGAGATGCGGCCGGACGTGGGGCGCAGGTCTCGCTGCGCCACCCGCAGGCGTATGCGCTGACCCAGGCCTTGATCGACCGCGGGGTGATCGGCGACCACCGCCCGCCGGACCTGGTGCGGCTGGGGTTCGCGCCGCTGTACGTGCGCCACGTCGACGTGTTCGACGCCGTCGAGGTGTTGGCAGACGTGCTGGCGACCGGCGCGTGGGACCGACCCGGGTACCACCGGCGACGGACGGTCACCTGACGGACACCCGCACCGGTGGCAGCCCACCCCGTACGCGTCCATGCTGGGTCGGGATGCACCCCGACCGATGGAGGTTGCCGTGAGCGAGCAGGACCGCCCCCTCACCCCCGACGAGCTCGAGCAGCAGCGTCGCGCCGACGGTTCGCTCGACGGCTACGAGACCGTCGACGAGGTACCCGACCGCCCGCTCACGCCCGACGAGATCGAGCAGTCACAGGTCGTCGAGTACGACGAGGACGACGAACGAAGCGAGTAGCTACCCGCCCTCGAGTTCGCGCCGTTGACGCAGCAGCGACGGCGAGGGCGGTGGCCACGACCGTGGTCACCGGTCGGCGCCAACGCGCCACGAGAGGCTCGAAGGCGTCGCGCTCACCGAGTTGGCAGCGCACCACCACGAGTTCGTCCGCCGGATCCATGCCATGCCTTGGTCCCCTCCCCCGGGTAGTCGCCGGGGGAGCGACACAGGTTCACACGATCTCACAGCGTGATGGCGCGGCCCTCGCTGGCACCGATCTGCGCGGTGAGCTTCTCGAGCACGTCGCGCGGCACCGCCTCGTCGAGCGAGAGGGCCATGATCGCCTCGCCGCCGGCGGCGGCGCGGCCGACCTGGGCGGCGGCGATGTTCACGCCCGCCTCGCCGAAGCCGGTACCGACCGCGCCGACCACGCCGGGCCGGTCGGAATAACGAAAGAACGCCATGTGCGTCGAGGGCTCGACGTCGACCGGCGTGTTCCACACCTCGACCAGGCGCTCGCGCTCGCC
>JBBDSX010000049.1:0-1765 GCA_040904725.1 Egicoccus sp. | reverse complement strand
GCCGACCCGGAATGGCAGGACGAGGAGTCCGTCAACCTGCGGTCGAAGCTGGACAAGGACTTCAACAAGCGTCTGCGCCGCTTCATGCACAAGTCGCAGATGATCCAGGGCGAGGCTCGTCGTCAGCGTCGTGGACGCGTCGGCTGATGTCCTCCCCCGACGGGGCGCCGGGGACACCTGTGCGCCCGTCGGGCGTCGCTGGTCCGCAACCGGACGCCGTGCGGCCCGACCCGGATGCCTCCTACGGGCGCGCTCTGGGTGAGCCGCCGGTGGACGCCCGCGAACGGGCCGTGGTGTCGGTCCAACTCGGCCGGCCCGCCCGCGGCAACCCCGCGGTCGTGCACCGCTGTGTCTACGGGTTGCCGACCGTGGTCCGGGTCGACCCGCGTCTCGACGACGGCACGCCGTTCCCGACCACCTACTGGCTGACCTGCCCGGTCATGCGCTCGCGCGTCGGCCGGCTCGAGGCGGACCACGCCATGGTCGGCCTCAACGAGCGGCTCGGCACCGACGACGCCTTCGCCGCCGACTACGCCGCGGCGTCCGAGCGCTACATCGCCAGCCGCGACCGCCTCGGCGACCCGTTGCCCGGCAACCCGAGCGCGGGCGGCATGCCCGGCCACGTGAAGTGCCTGCACGTGCACGCCGGCCACACGCTGGCCACCGGCGACAACGTGGTGGGGCAGTGGACGCTCGAGCACAGCACGCCGGCGCCCTGCCGTGGCCCGTGCGTCACCGAGGAAGAGGTCGTCGCCCGTATGGAGCGCGAACAGCAGCGAGGCAATCCGTGAGCACCCCCGTCGCCGCCGTCGACGTCGGCACCAACTCCGTCCGCCTGCTGGTGTTGGGCTCGGACGGCGAACGGATCACCCGCGAGTTGACGATCACCCGGCTCGGGCACGGCGTCGATCGCACCGGCCACCTCGACGACGAGGCACTCGGCCGCACGCTCGAGACCATCGCCCGCTACCACGAACTGTGGACACGGGCGGGCGTGACCGACCGGGTCCGCATCGCCGCGACGTCCGCCGTCCGTGACGCCGCCGACCGCGACCGGTTCTTCGACGGTGTGCGCCGCATCGCCGGCGTCGACGCGGAGGTGCTCAGCGGCGACCAGGAAGCGGCCTTGAGCTTCGCCGGCGCCGCCGGTGCCGTCGAAGTGGACGCGCCGACCGCCGTCGTCGACGTCGGCGGCGGTTCGACCGAACTGGTCGTCGGCGACGCCGAGGGACGGGTCGCGGGCGGCATCTCGCTGCAACTCGGTTGCGTGCGTCTCACCGAACGCCACCTCGCCGGCGACCCGGCCACGGACGCCGAGGTGGCCGCCGCACGCGCGTTCGTCGACGAACGCCTCGACGAGGCCGACGCCGTGTTCGGCGAGAAGGGCGCCGACCTCGCCGCAGTGCGTTCACTGGTCGCCGTTGCGGGCACCGCCACCACGCTGGCGGCGCTGTACCTCGACCTGCCGGCCTACGAGGAGGAGCGCATCCACGCCACGCGGGTGCCCACCTCGGCGCTGCTCGAGCTGACCGGGCGCCTCGTGGCCATGACGTCGGCGGAGCGGGCCGCGCTCGGGCCGGTGCAGCCCGGCCGCGAGGACGTCCTGCACGGCGGCGCGTTGGTGCTCTCGCGCGTCGCGCAGCGCTACGGCTTCGACGAGATCGTGGTCAGCGAGTCCGACATCCTCGACGGCCTTGCCAAGAGCCTGCTCTAGTTCACGACGGCGCCGAGGGACTCGGCGAGCCGGATGGCGCCGGCGAGGTCG
>JBBDSX010000048.1:0-10743 GCA_040904725.1 Egicoccus sp. | reverse complement strand
GGCCCGAGGCCGTGGCGCAGGACTGGCTGACCGAGAACGGCTTCATCGGCTGACCACCCACCCAGCAGCACGTCGAGCGCCCCGCCGTCACCCGGCGGGGCGCTCGCCTTTTGCCCGGTCCGTCAGGCGCGCTGGACGCCCGCGCGCAGTTCTCGCACGAGGTCGGCCACGCGGTGCGGGGCACCCGCGGGATCGCCTTCGGCCGCCGCTTTCACCACCGACGAGCCGACGATCACGCCGTCGGCGTAGGCGGCCACCTCGGCCGCGGATGCCCGGTCCTTCACACCGATGCCGACCGCGACCGGCACCTGCGTGCGTGGACGAACCCGTTCGACGAGTTCGCGGGTGACGTCCTGCGCGACCCCCTTGGCGCCGCCGGTCACGCCCAAAAGCCCCACGGCGTAGACCCAGCCCTGCGAGGCCGCCCCGATCGCGTCGAGGCGTTCGTCGGTCGACACCGATGACGCGAGGAAGACGGTCGCAAGCCCGGCCCGCCCGGCCTCGCGGCGCCACGCGTCCGCCTCGGGGACCGGCAGGTCCGGCAGGATGATGCCCGACAGTCCGGCCTCGGCGCACTCGTCGGCGAACGACGCGTAGCCGCGCGTGTCCGCGATGGTCACGTAGGTCATGATCAGCTTCGGCACCTCGAGGTGGTCCAACGACCGGATCAGCTCGAGGTGGTCGGCCACCCGCACCCCGGCGTCGAGCACCTGCTGGTTCGCCGCCTGGATGATCGGCCCGTCCATCATCGGGTCGGAGAACGGCACGCCGATCTCGAGGACGTCCGCGCCGGCATCGACCGCCGCCTCGAAACAGGCGGCCGACACCTCGCGGTTCGGGAAGCACGAGGTCAGGTACACGATCAGGGCCGCGCGGTCCTCGGCCTTGGCCCGGTCGAACGCGGCCTGGATGCGCTGTGCGCCGGCCACCGGTGTGATCGAGGTCTCCGTCACGCCTCTTCCTCCTCGACCGTTTCGCTGCCGGCCATGCCGCCCGGTTCGCGGCCCGGCGCTCCCCCACCGAACGCCTTGGCGACACCGAGGTCCCAGCCGGCCACCTCGACCACCTCGTCGACGTCCTTGTCGCCCCGTCCCGACATCGTCAGGATCACGCGGGCACCGTCGCCGAGTTCGGCGCGGCCGTGGCGCAGCAGCCAGCCGACCGCGTGGGCCGGTTCGAGCGCGGGGATGATCCCCTCGAGTTCGCACGTGCGGCGGAACCCCTCGAGCGCGTCCTCGTCGGTCGCCGAGACGTACGTCGCCCTACCGGTCGATGCGAGCCACGCGTGCTCGGGACCCACGCCCGGGTAGTCCAGGCCGGCGGACACCGAGTGCGCCGGGCGGACCTGGCCGTCGTCGTCGACCAGCACGATCGAACGCGACCCGTGCAGGACGGCCTCGCGGCCCTCGCTGATGGTCGCCGCGGAACGGCCGCTGCCGACGCCCTCGCCGGCCGCCTCGACGCCGATCAGGCGCACCTCGGGCACCTCGATCCACTCGGCGAACGACCCGATCGCGTTCGAGCCGCCGCCGACACAGGCCAGCACGGCATCGGGAACGCCGCCGGCCTGGGACGCGAACTGTTCCTTGTCCTCGACCGAGATGACCTTCTGCAACTCGCGCACCATGGTCGGGAACGGGTGCGGGCCCATCGCCGAGCCGATCAGGTAGTGCGTGTCGTCGACGTTGGTGACCCAGTCGCGCATCGCCTCGTTGATCGCGTCCTTGAGCGTGCGGGTGCCCGACTCGACCGGCACGACCTCGGCGCCCAGCAACTGCATGCGGACCACGTTGAGGCGCTGCCGGCGGCAGTCCTCGGCGCCCATGTAGACCGTGCACCGCAACCCGAACAGCGCCGCGGCGGTCGCGGTCGCCACGCCGTGCTGGCCCGCGCCGGTCTCGGCGATCACGCGCGGCTTGCCCATCCGCTTGGCGAGCAGGGCCTGCCCGACCACGTTGTTGAGCTTGTGCGAGCCGGTGTGGGCGAGATCCTCGCGCTTGAGCCACACCTCGACGCCGGCCTCCTCGGACAGACGTGACGCGAGATACAGCGGCGTGGGTCGCCCGCCGTAGTCGCGGCGCAGCGCGTCGAGTTCCTCGCCGAACGCCGGGTCGGCCTGTGCGGCGGCCCAGGCGTCGACCAGTCGGGACAGCGCGTCGGAGAGTGACTCCGGGACGAACTGGCCGCCGAAGGCGCCGAAATAGCCCTCGCGGGCGTCACCGGGGGAGATTCCTGTGGCGGTCATGCTGGTTCCGATCCTGCAGAGGTGCCCGGGGGCGGCGGGCCGACACCGGCCGCGACCAGTTCGGCGACGGCCGCCTGCGGGTCGGCAGCCAGCACCAGCGATTCGCCGACCAGGACCGCGTCGGCCCCGTCCGTCGCGGCCCGACGGACGTCGTCGGCGTCGCGGACGCCGGACTCGGAGACGGCGATCACGCCGTCGTCGAGGTGGCTGCGCAGCCGGGCGAACCCGTCACGGTCGAGTTCGAAGGTGCGCAGGTCGCGGGCGTTGACACCGACGATGCGGGCGTCGATCCGCTTGGCGGCCGCCGCCTCGGACGCGTCGTGGATCTCCACGAGCACGTCGAGACCGGCTGCCTGCGACTCGGCGTGCAGCAGCGCCAGCGTGGGCTCGTCCAGTGCGGCGACGATCAACAGGACGGCCGACGCACCGGCCGCCCGGGCCTCCCACACCTGGTAGAGGTCGACGACGAAGTCCTTGCGCAACGCGGGTGCGCCCAGCGCGGCGACGTCGGCGAGATCGAGCAGGCTGCCCCGGAACTGCTCGGGCTCGGTCAGCACCGAGATCGCCGACGCACCCCCGGACACGTAGGCGGCCGCCTGTTCGGGCGCGTTGAGGTCGGGGGCCAGCGGCCCCTTCGAGGGCGAGGCGCGCTTGATCTCGGCGATCACGGCGACGCCCGGACCCGACAGCGCCTCGTGGAAGGACGGCCCGCGGGGCGCCTCCCTGGCGCGCTCGCGCAGTCCCTCGAGCGGTTCGCGGGCACGGGCGTCGTCGACCCGGCGACGCGCCCCGACCAACAGGTCGTCGAGATAGGTCGCCATCAGTCCGCTCCCCCGTCGCCGGTCGATCCCCCGCCGCGGGCCATCTGCTCCGCGGCGCGGACGGCCGCGATCACGGCGCCCGCCTTGCTGCGGGTCTCGCGCTCCTCGGCATCGGGCTTGGAGTCGGCGACGATCCCGGCACCGGCCTGCACGTAGGCCCGCCCGTCCTGGAGCACGACGGTGCGGATGGTGATGCAGGTGTCGAGGTTTCCGGCGAAGTCGACGTAGCCGACCGCACCGGCGTACGGGCCACGGCGGGTCGGCTCCAACTCGTCGATGATCTGCATGGCCCGCACCTTCGGAGCGCCGCTGACCGTGCCCGCCGGGAAGACCGCGCGCAGCACGTCGACCGGCCCGAGACCGTCCTTGAGCGTGCCGGTGACCGAACTGACCAGGTGCATGACGTGGCTGTAGCGCTCGACGTGCATCAGGTCGTCGACCTTGACGCTGCCGACGTCGCACACGCGTCCGACGTCGTTGCGTGCGAGGTCGACCAGCATGACGTGCTCGGCGCGTTCCTTGGCGTCGGCGAGCAGGTCCTGCTCGTTCTGGCGGTCCTCGGCGGGCGTCTCGCCGCGCGGGCGCGTGCCGGCGATCGGCCAGGTCTCGACGTGACGGTCCTGGACCTGGACCAACGCCTCGGGCGAGGACCCGACGATCTGCATCGGCTTGGTCCCGTCGGGACCGCCGATCGGGCCGAGATCGAGCAGGTACAGGTAGGGCGAGGGGTTGATCACGCGCAGCACGCGGTAGATGTCGAACGCACTGGCCTGGGTCGGGACGTTGAACCGCTGGCTGACCACGGTCTGGAACGTGTCACCGGCGGCGACATACGCCTTCACCGCCTCGACCATACCCTGGTAGACGCCCGGCTCGAGGTTGCTCGGGGCGTCCGCGGGCGCGACGTCGGTGACCGGCGGGCTGGCGGCCGGAAGCGGCGAGGTGGCCTCGGAGAGCCTGGCGACCACGGCGTCGGTCGCCTTGACCGCGGCGTCGTAGGCGGCCTCGACCTCGTCGCCGTCGAGCTCGCCGACGACCACGTTGGTCACGACCGTCATCACCTGGCGCAGGTGGTCGAGTCCGACCACGTGACGGGGGAACATCATCGACACGTCGGGGACCTGCAGGTCGTCGCGGCCCGTGTCGGGGATCCGCTCGATCTCACGGATCGCGTCGTAGCCGATGTAGCCGACCGCCCCACCGTGCAGGGGCAGGTCGAGCACCGACGGCGCGCGCAGCGCCGAGGTGACCTCGGCCAGCGCGTCGAGCGGACCGGACGCCTCGCGGGCGGCCGCCGGCGGATCGCCCTCCCAGGTGACCTCGCCGTCGCGACCGTGCAGGACCAGGAAGGGGTCGATGCCGATGAACGAGTATCGGCCCCAGCGTTCGCCGTGTTCGGCCGACTCGAGCAGGAAGCTCGGACCGTCGCCCGCAAGCCGCGCGTAGACCGACAGGGGCGTGTGGAGGTCGCTGAGCACCTCACGCCAGACCGGGACGACACCGTGCTCGGATGCGAGACGGACGAACTCGGCACGGTCGGGGCGCACGCTCACGACGAGAGGCTCCTGAAGTCGGACGGACGGCGATGGAAGCAGCTTCGGGCGCCGGTGTGGCAGGCGGTGCCGTCCCCGCCCTGGTCGACCATCACCAGCAGCGTGTCGGCGTCGCAGTCCACGCGCACGTCGACGACACGCTGGGTGTTGCCCGAGGTCGCGCCCTTGTGCCACTGCTCGCCGCGTGATCGGCTGTAGAAGACGGTCTGACCCAACTCCATGGTGCGCTGCAGCGAATCGGCGTTCATCCAGGCCACCATCAGCACCTCGCCGGTGTCGTGCTGCTGGACCACGGCGGGGATCAGCCCCTGCTCGTCGAACCGGAGTTCATCGAGCGCGACGTCGGACTGCATGGACGATCCTTCATCGGCGGGCGCGCCTCGACCCCGTTCTTGGAGCAGGGTGTCCCGACCGAAGCATGGACGTTCGAGACTACCCCCGGGCACGGGGCCACCCTCCCTCCTGTCGGGAAGAACCTGCGTCGTCTAGCGTGGTCGCCATCGAACCACCCGGAGGACGTCCAACATGAGCAGCCCGGCCGCCTGGCACACCGACCCGACCGGCAAGCACGACCACCGGTGGTGGGACGGCACGAACTGGACCGAGCACGTCGCCGACGCCGGTGAGTCGAAGATCGACCACCTCTCCGGTGACGTGCCCCCGGCACCGGCCGGGGACCCATCCGCGACCGACACGACCGCCATGGACACCTCGGCGGGGCCGGCAACCGGCGACACCGCCGCGGACGCCGGCCAGCACACGGACCCGGGGACGGGCGGACTGTCGGGTGCCTGGGAGGGCACCGCGGACCCGCAGCCCTCACAGCCCGGCTGGCAACAGCCCGGCGGGGCCGGCCACGACGCGACGGCGCAGCAGCCCTCGTGGCAGCAGGGCCAGCAGGGACAGCAGTACAACCAGGGCGCCGATCCCTACGCGCAGCAACCGGCCTGGGACAACAACAACCCGGCGTACGCGCAGAACACCGGCGGCAGCGACGGCGTCGCCATCGCGGCCCTCGTGATCGGCATCCTGTCGCTGCTGACCGCCGTGTTCGTGATCGGTGGCCTCGGCGGCGTCATCGCGCTGGTGCTCGGCCTGGTCGCACTGGGACGCATCAAGCGCAACCGCTCCGGTGGGCGGGGCATGGCGATCACCGGCATCGTCACCGGCGCGCTGGCCATCATCGTGGCCATCCTGGTCGTGGTCTTCAGCGTCAGCCTCTTCGGCGGGATGTTCTCCGACTTCGAGCAGTGCATGCAGGAGAACAACGACGAGGCGTTCTGCACCCGGCAGCTCGAGGACGGAATCCTGAACCAGCTCGGGAACTGAGCTCTCCGTTGCTTTGCCCGACGTGCGGCGAGCCGCTGGCTCCCGCACCCGGGCCCGGCGGCGAGGCGGCGGCCGGCACGGTCGCCGCCGCCATCGAGCAGATCCCGCGGTGGCGCTGCGTGCAGGGTCACGACGCCGGCGCCGTCCTGACGCCGGCGCGCGCCCGCGACGAGGTGGCGACCTCCATCGCCGTCGCCCGCCGCCGACGCCTGCGCGGTGGCGACATCTGCGTCGCCTGCGGCGCGGCGCTGACGATGCCCGTCAGACGGACCGTGTGGCCGGTCACCCTGACCGACCCCGACCGACGCGTGGCGGTCACGCTGACCTACGACGTCCCGGCCACCCGCTGTCCCGACTGCGGCCAGAACCAGGTCCCGACCCGCTCGGCCGACGACCTCGTCGCCGTCCTCGACGAGCTGCTCAGGGAACCTGGCGGACGGTGACGCCGCGAGTCGCCATGCGGTCCTTGACGTCGCGGATGCGCAGCTCGCCGAAGTGGAAGATCGACGCGGCCAACACCGCCGAGGCATGTCCTTCGAGCACGCCGTCGGCGAGGTGATCGGCGGTGCCCGCGCCGCCCGATGCGATCACCGGGACCTCGACGACGTCGGTGACGGCCCGCAACAGCTCGAGGTCGAAGCCCTGCTTCGTCCCGTCACGGTCCATCGAGGTCAGCAGGATCTCGCCCGCACCTCGCCGCGCCACCTCGCGGCACCACGCGACGGCGTCCGCGCCCGTCGGCGTGCGCCCGCCGTGGATGTAGAGGCCCCACCCGGCCCCGGGGTCATCGGCGACGTGGCGGCGGGCGTCGACGGCCGCGACCACCGACTGCGATCCGACGGCGTCGGCACATTCGGCGAGCAGATCCGGACGCTGCACGGCCGCGGTGTTGAACGCGATCTTGTCCGCCCCGGCGTGCAGCATCCGGCGTGCATCCTCGACGCTGCGCATCCCGCCACCGACCGCGAACGGGATCGAGACCTGTTCGGCGACGCGGTGCACCACGTCGATCATGATCTCACGGGCGTCACTCGAGGCGGTGATGTCGAGGAAGACCAGTTCGTCGGCACCCTCGGCGTCGTAGAGGCGGGCGAGTTCGACCGGGTCACCGGCGTCGCGCAGGTCGACGAAGTTGACGCCCTTCACCACCCGCCCGGCCGTCACGTCCAGGCACGGGATCACCCGGGCCGCCAGGGTGTCCGGCGTCGCGGTTGCCGGCACGCCGCTCATGCCCAGCCGCCCTCGACGGTCGTCAGCGCTTCTTCGAGGGTGAACGCGCCGCTGTAGAGCGCCTTGCCCACGATCGCCGCGTCGACACGCGGGTGACAACCCGACAGCACGCGAAGGTCGTCGAGGGTGCTGACACCACCGGAGGCGGTCACGTGCGCGTCCGTGGCGTCGGCGACCCGGGTCAACATGTCGACGTTCGGCCCCTGCAGCATCCCGTCCTTGGCGACGTCGGTGTAGACGAAGCGCGGCACGCCCATCTCGGTGAAGCGCTCGAGCGCGTCGAACAGGTCGCCGGCCTCCTCGGTCCAGCCCCGGGCCTGCAGGGTCGTCCCCCGGGCGTCGAGTCCCACCGCGATGCGGGGGCCGACGGCGTCGAGGACCTCGGCGACGAAATCCGGATTCGACAGCGCCATCGTGCCGATCACGACGCGGTCGGCGCCGTAGGCGAGGGACGCCTCGACATCGGCCAGGGTCCGCACGCCACCCGACGCCTGGACCCGGCAGCCGGTCGCTTCCACGATCGCCTCGATCAGGTGGCGATTGCGTGGCTCGCCGGTGAACGCGGCATCGAGGTCGACGACGTGCAGCCAGGTGGTGCCGGCATCGGCGAAGCGCTGGGCCGCCGCCACCGGGTCGTCGTCGTAGACGGTCTCGGCGTCGGCGCGCCCCTGGGTCAGGCGGACGGCGCGGCCGTCCTTGATGTCGACGGCGGGGTACAGGGTCAGCACGGTTGTTCGGTCTCCTGAAGCGGACAGGTGCTCAGGCCGCGAGGGTGGCGACCCAGTTGGCGAGCAGGCGACGCCCGATCTCGCCCGACTTCTCCGGGTGGAACTGCGTGCCGACCACGCTCGACTGGCGGACCAGGCTCGGGAAGTCGACGCCACCGTACGCGGTGCGTCCGACGACCGGTT
This sequence comes from Egicoccus sp., assembly GCA_040904725.1. Lineage (GTDB taxonomy): Bacteria > Actinomycetota > Nitriliruptoria > Nitriliruptorales > Nitriliruptoraceae > Egicoccus. The sequence goes on along the minus strand of JBBDSX010000048.1, from coordinate 2,654 downwards.
CCTCGTCGGTGGGCACGGCGTAGTAGGAGTGGACGTAGTAGACCCGCTCCCCCGCCACGCCGGCGAGCAACGGGTCGCCGTCGTGCCCCTCGGCCGCGTGCAGGATGTCCCAGCCCATGTGCGGAACGACCGCGCCGGCGGGGAACCGCTCGACCCGACCGGCCAACAGCCCCAGGCCCGGTTCGTCGCCCTCGTCGGAGCCGTCGTACAGCAACTGCATGCCCACGCAGATGCCGAACACCGGCCGCGATGCGGCGATCCAGTCCTGCAGCAGCGCGTGCAGTCCGGAGCGGCGCAGCGACGCCACGCACGAACCGAAGTGGCCCACGCCCGGCACGACCAACCCGTCGGCCTCGGCGGCCGCAGCCGGGTCGGCCGTCACGAACGCATCGGCACCGGCAGCGTCGAACCCCCGCTTGGCCGACCGAACGTTGCCCGCCTCGTAATCGAGCACGGCCAACTTCGGGCGCCGTGCGTGCTCGCTCGGCTCCACGCCACCGGCGACTCTCGGTGTTCCAGCGGTCACTGCAGGACGCCTTTGGTGGAGGGCACCGTGCCCTCGCCGGTCACCGCGACCGCGCGGCGCAGCGCCACCGCGAACGCCTTGAACACCGACTCGAACACGTGGTGGGTGTTCTCGCCCGAGACGTTCTCGACGTGGACGGTGATCCGGGCGTTGGCGACCAGCGCCTCGAAGAAGTGCTTGAGCAGGTGCACCTCGAGCGTGCCGATCGTCGGCACCGGCGGCTCGACCCCCCAGACCAGGAACGGGCGACCCGACAGGTCGACCGCCACACGGGTGAGCGCCTCGTCGATCGGGACCTGCGAGTCACCGAACCGTTCGACGCCGGCCCGGTCGCCCCACGCCTCGGCCAGCGCCTGACCGAGCGCGATGCCGACGTCCTCGATCGTGTGGTGCTCGTCGATCTGCAGGTCGCCGTCCGCCTTGACGGTCAGGTCGAGCCGGCCGTGCCGACCCAACTGATCGAGCATGTGGTCGAAGAACGGCACCCCCGTCGCGACGTCGACGGTGCCACGACCGTCGAGGTCGACCTCGACCAGGATCTCGGTCTCCTTCGTGTCGCGACTGACGCGACCGACACGGCTGCTCACGGGTGCTCCTTGGGGAAGATCGAAGATGGGGTCAGGCCAGCGCGTGGCGGAGCGCGGCGAGGAAAGCGTCGTTCTCCGCCGGCGTCCCGATGGTGACACGCAGGCAGCCGGCGAGGCGCGGCTTGGCGGAGAAGTCCCGCACCAACACGCCCTGGTCGAGCAGGCGCGCGAACAGGTCGTCGACCGCCGTGCGGAACAGCAGGAAGTTCGCCGCGGACGGCCACACCTCGATGCCGTCCATGGCGGCGAGTGCGGCCGACACGCGGTCGCGCTCGTCGGCGACCTGCTGGCGGTGACCGAGGAAATCGGCTTCCTGCTCGATCGCGACCCGGCCGGCGACCTGCTTCATGGCGTCGAGGTGATACGGCAGGCGGACCTTCTGCACGTCCTCGACGACCCAGTCGGCGGCGGCGAGATAGCCCAACCGCAGGCCGGCGAGCCGGAAGGCCTTCGAGAAGGTGCGCACGATCACCAACCGCGGCAGTTCGCCGACCAGGTCGATCACCGAGGCGTCGGGCGCGCCGAACTCGACGTAGGCCTCGTCGACCACCACCAGGGCGCGGGTCGTGTCGTGCACGGCCCGGATCGCGTCGTGTCCGACCGGCGTGCCCACCGGGTTGTTCGGGCTCGGCACGAGCACCAGGTCGGGGTCCTGCGCGGCGATGGCCGTCGCCACCCCGGCCGTGAGCTGGAAGTCCTCGTCGAGGTCGACCTCGACGGCCGGGGTGAGGCTGGTCCGGCACAGCTCGGGGTACATCGAGTAACCGGGCCGCACGTAGACGGCGCGACGCTCGGGGCCGCCGTATGCCTGAAGCAGTTGCTGCAGGATCTCGTTCGAGCCGTTCGCAGCCCACACCTGGCCCGACGTCAGGCCGAGCCGGCGGGCCAGCGCCTCACGCAACTGCCGGTGGGGACGGTCCGGGTAGCGGTTGAGTTCGAGCGAGGTGATGCGGCGGGCAACCTCGTCGAGGTAGCCGGCCGGAGGCAGGTCGGCGGTCTCGTTGGTGTTGAGCCGGACCGGCACGTCGAGTTGCGGGGCGCCGTAGGGCTCGACGTCGGCGAGGTCGGCGCGCACGGGCAGCCGTTCGGCCGCGGCGCGCGGCGGGACGCCCGCGCTCACGCCCGGTGTCCGTCGTCGTCGCGGGGCTCGAAGCGCACGTCCACGGCGCGGGCGTGCGCCGGCAGGTCCTCGCTGTACGCCAGGGCGTCGACATCCGCCGCGAAGTCGCGCAACTGCTGCTCGGTGTACTCGACGTAGTTGACCGGCACGAGATACGAGGCGGTGGACAGACCGCCCGAGAACCGGGCGGTGCCCGACGTCGGCAGGGTGTGGTTCGGCCCGGCGCCGTAGTCGCCGACGGAGACCGGCGTCCACGGTCCGATGAACGTCGTGCCGGCGTAGCGGACGCGTTCGGCGACCTTGGCAGCGTCCGCGGTGTGGACCTCGAGGTGTTCGGCGGCGAACACCTCGGCGACCTCGATCGCCTGGTCGAGGTCGTCGACGAGCACGACCGTGCCCTGGTTGCGCAGGGCGGTCTCGA
>JBBDSX010000047.1:0-1770 GCA_040904725.1 Egicoccus sp. | reverse complement strand
CGAGCAGATCGCACGGCTGCTGGCATGGGCCGCAGACTGGACTGAACGGATCTGGGCCATCGAGAACGCCAACGGACTCGGCTGGCTGCTCTCACGGCAGTTGCTCGAGGCCGGCGAGCAGGTCCGTGACGTCCCGGCGGCGTTGTCGGCGCAGGTCCGCAAGCTGTCGGGCTCGGGGCACAAGACCGACGCCCACGATGCCCGCTCGACCGCGGTCGCGGGACGGCATGCCCGCCGGCTACGTACGGTCGTGCCCGACGGCGCCCCGCAGGTGCTGGGGCTACAGCTCGAGCGGCGTGCCCGCGTGGTCGCGGCCCGCCAGCGGGTGCTGGTCGGCATCCACGAACAGCTCGGAAACTCGTCCCAGGCGGCGTTGCACCGCATCTGAGCGCGAACAAGACCGCCGCCGTGCTGCGCAAGATCCGCCCGACCGACCCAGTCGGCGCGATGCGTCGCCAGATCGTGGTCGAGCTGCTCGCCGTTCACCGGCACCGCACCCGTCGCCGCATCGTCGGGTGAGGTGGTGCGCTACCGGCTCAACCTGGGCGGGCAACGACAGATGAACAAGGTCTTGCACATCGCCGCGCGCGTTCAGATCTCCCTGCCCACCAGCGCCGGCCGGGTCTACGTCAACCGCAAGGTCGACGAGGGCAAGACCCGCGCCGAAGCGATGCGATCGCTCAAGCGTCACCTGTCCAACGTCGTCTACCGCGCGCTGCAGGCCGACCTGGCCGCACATGAAGTGTCCGGGGAGGACAACCAAGCCGCGTAGGTCAGGCCGAAGCCGACAGAGACACTGGCCTGGGAATCATCAAGTCACTTCCCCGGACCAGCCCACCGTAACGCTCCTCGCGCCCGACGTCACCCGGCACCGGGCCTTCCACTGCTGCGCCCGAACCGCGACCAGATCGTGCCCTTGACTGCCACGACAGGGTTCGCAATAGCGTCGGCGCAGTTGCAGGCTTTTCTCCAGCACGTCGAGTCTGACCGGCTGTACGCCGCCTGGCTGCTGTTCGCCACGACCGGCATGCGGCGCGGCGAGGTGGCCGGGCTCACCTGGGATGACATCGACCTCGACGCAGGTCGCGTCACCGTGCACTGGCAACTCGGTCTCGTGGGTTCCAAGCCGACGTTCAAGCCCCGCCCGAAGTCGGACGCCGGTCGACGCCGAATGTCGCTGGACCCATACACCCTCGCCGCACTCCGCGAGCACCGACGACGACAGCTCGAAGAGCGACTTGCGGCAGGAAGCGCATGGCACGACACGCAGACCGACCACTACGGCACGATGCGAACCGGCCTGGTCTCGTCTGGCCGGACGGGACCCTGATCAATCCCGAACGCTTCACGCGATGGTTCACGACCGACGTCGAGGGGGCGGGCCTGCCGCGCATCCGGCTGCATGACGTCCGGCACTCGTACGCGTCGGCCGGGCTCGCCAACACGGCTGGCTGGGCCGAGGTGAAGGTCATCAGCGAGCGCCTGGGTCACGCCAGCATTGGCATCACCCTGGACACCTACAGCCACGTCCTGCCGGACCGCGACGCCGAGGTCGCAGCGACGCTCGCCACCGCCATCCTCGGCGAGTGACGAGATTTTCGTGTCCATTCGTGTCCACGCCTCCGCCGAAGCGGGCTGTTTGCTCGCCGCTTGCTGGCGTTTGCGCAGGTCAGGGGGTGCGAGCGGGGGGACTCGAACCCCCACAGCCTTGTGGGCCACTGGGACCTAAACCCAGCGCGTCTGCCAGTTCCGCCACGCTCGCGTGGCCGG
>JBBDSX010000046.1:0-54510 GCA_040904725.1 Egicoccus sp. | reverse complement strand
GCAGGTGGACGAGGAGCTCAAGAAGCACTTCCGTCCCGAGTTCCTCAACCGCATCGACGAGACCATCGTCTTCCACCCGCTCACCAGGGACGAGGTGAAGACGATCGTCGACCTGATGATCACCCGCGTGAAGACGCAGTTGCGGGCGCGTGACCTCGACCTCGAGCTGACCGACGCACTCAAGACCTGGCTGGCCGAGAAGGGCTACGACCCGCAGCTCGGCGCGCGACCGCTGCGTCGCACCATCCAGCGTGAGGTCGAGGACAAGCTGTCCGAGCGCATGCTCCAGGGCGAGTTCACCGCCGGACAGCTGATCGTCGCCGATGTCGACGACGACGCCGACACGGTCGCGTTCCGCGCCGTGGACTCGCCGTCCGCTCCCGACATCCCACCGGTCGAGCTGGCCGGGGGTGACCGCGAGGGCGGCGAGCAGCAGTCGGACGACTAGCAGCATCCGGCATACGGACGGGGGGGGGGGGGCGGGCCATCGGCCCGCCCCGTCGCTGTCGTCACACCCGGTGGTGCATCCACACGTTGGGTTCGACGTAGACCGCATGGTCATGTTCGACACTGACCAGTACCGGGTTGAGCGCGCCCCCGACGACCACCGCACCGCTGACGTCGAACGGGAGGCCGGTCCAGGACCGCCAGTCGTCGAAGGTGCCCGGGATCGTCATCGACTCGAGCATCCCGCGTTCGAGTACCTCGTCCCAGCCGCGTGACCACAACGCGCCGGCAGGTGGTCCATCAGGTCGGCGACGGGGTCGTGGAGCATGAACTCGGGCCCTCGGAGAAGCTCCACAACGCGTCGACCAGGTCGGGACGCTGTCGCACGGACACGACGTCGAGTGACATGTGGTCGGCCTCCGCCGCGCGGTTCACTGCCTCGAGGAAGTCACGGCGTGCCCGACCACTCCGCTCCGGGGAATACCCCTGCCGGGTACGCTTGCGGTTCCGACGTGGGGAGGCGCCTCGTGAGCCACCAGCCCAGCGAAGCCACCGAGATGTACCTGCGCACCGTCCTCGAACTCGAGGAGGAGGGCGTGCCGGCCCTGCGCGCCCGGCTGAGCGAGCGGCTCGGCCTGTCGGCCCCGGCGGTCTCCGAGGGTGTGGCCAGGCTCGAACAGGTCGGCATGGCCGTCCTGCAGCCCGACCGGACGATCCAGCTGACGCCGGCCGGTCGCGAGCGGGCCGAGCACGTGATGCGCAAGCACCGGCTGGCCGAGCGCCTGCTGGTCGACGTCCTCGGACTCGAGCACGAGCACGTTCACGAGGAGGCGTGCCGGTGGGAACACGTCATCTCCGACCGGGTCGAGGCCAAGCTGCTCGAGTTCCTGGGCAACCCGACCACCTCCCCGTACGGCAACCCCATCCCGGGATCGCTCCCGTCGGAGCAGGAGCCGGTCAGCCTCGCCGCGACCGACGCCGACGAGGTCGTGATCACCTACATCTCCGAGAAACTGCAAAGCGACCACGAGATGGTGATGCAACTGCGTGAGCGGGGCATGTGGACCGGCGCGCAGGTCTCGGTCGAACGCGGGATCGACGGCGTGCGGCTGCGGGCGGACGGCCACGTGGTCGAGCTTCCGGACGACGATGCGAAGTTGGTGTTCGTCACTGCCATCTGAGGCCACGCCCACCGTGCGACCCGACCCAGCGGTCACCGAGCACCTGCTCGCGTGGAGCGGGCAGACGCGTCGGGACCTGCCGTGGCGCCGTACCCGCGACCCCTGGGCCGTGCTCGTCGCCGAGTTGATGCTCCAGCAGACCCAGGTCGCACGGGTCGTGCCGAGGTACGCCGTGTTCCTCGAGCACTTCCCGACACCGGCCGACTGCGCCGCCTCGGCGCCAGGCGAGGTGGTCCGGCTGTGGGCGGGCCTCGGCTACAACCGGCGGGCGCTCAACCTGCACCGTGCCGCGACGGCGGTCGTCGAGCGTCACGACGGGGTGCTGCCCGACGACCTCGCCGCGCTGCTCGCGCTGCCCGGCATCGGTCCCTACACGGCCCGGGCCGTGCTCGCCTTCGCCTTCGAGCGTGACCACGGCGTGCTCGACACCAACGCCGCACGCGTGCTGGCGCGGTCGGTGGCCGGCCGCCGGCTCGCCCCCCGCGAGGCACAGGCTCTCGCCGACGGGCAGGTCCCACCGGGACGGGCCTGGGAGCACAACCAGGCGGTCCTCGACCTCGGCGCGACGGTCTGCGTCAGGCGCCGTCCCCGCTGCGAGGCATGTCCGCTGCAGGCCGACTGCGTCTGGTACCGCGCCGAATTGCCCGACCCCGACCCTGCCGACGGCAGCGCCGGGACGTCGACGCCGCAGTCGAGGTTCGAAGGGTCCGACCGCCAGGGCCGCGGCCGGCTGGTGCAGGCCCTGCGCACCGGTCCCGTCGAGCAGACCAGGGTCGCCGACGTCACCGGCTGGCCCGACGACCCGGACCGTGCCGGCCGCGTCGCCGACGGCCTGGTCGCCGACGGCCTGGCCGAGTACGTCGACGGCCAACTCTCGCTGCCGCACTGACGATGGATCTCTCGGCGCGGGTGCGCGACCTGCTCGAGGAACGCGGCTCACTGACCGTGCCGCTGCTGCTGCGCGAACTGCGGGCGACCGGCGACCGGCGCCTGCCGCGCGCGATGGTCGAGCGACTGCTCGAACGCGATCCACGCTTCGTCACCGACGGTGATCCGCTCAAACCGCGCTGGTCGATCGATCCCGCCGCTGCCGACGAGGCGCCGGCCCCCACCGGCACGCGGGAACGGCTCGACCTGCTGCAACTGCGCGACTGGCAGGCCGAGGCGCTCGCCGCCTGGTCGGCGACCGGTCGTGGGGTGGTCGAAGCCGTCACCGGCACGGGGAAGACCCGGTTGGCGATGGCCGCCATCCGGATCGTCGCCGACCGCGGTGGCCGATCGTTCGTCCTGGCGCCGACGCTCGAGTTGCAGGACCAGTGGGTGCGCGAGCTGCGGGCGGCGGCCCCCGACCTGCGCGTCGGACGCCTGGGCGGCGGCAACCGCGATGACCTGTTCGAGCGGGACGTGGTGGTGTCGACCCCGCACTCGGCGGCCACCGTGCCGATCGAGCCGCCACCGGGCACGCTCGGACTGCTCGTCGCCGACGAGGCGCACCGTTACGGCGCGCCGACCTGGGGCGCGGCGCTGCACGAGGCGTTCTCGATGCGCCTGGCCCTGACCGCGACGTACGAGCGCAACGACGACGGCCTCGTCGAGGTGCTCGAGCCCTACTTCGGCGAGGTCGTGCACCGCTACGGCTACGACCGCGCCGTCGCCGACGGCACCGTCGCACCGTTCCGGATCGCCACGGTCGGGGTGCGGCTGCGCGCCGACGAGCAGGACGCCTACGACCGCGCCGACGCCCGGGCGCGGCAACTGCACCGCGAACTGGTCGGGGGACTCGGGATGCCCAAGGACCCCCGCAAGCTGTTCGCCGCCGTGTCGGCCGTGGTCGCCGCCGCCGAGCCTGCGCCCGGGATGGTGGGCTCCGGAGGAGGAGCCGACGGGGCGCAGGTCCGCGCCTGCCGCGAGTACCTGGTCCGTGTGCGCGAGCGTCGCGAGATCGCCGCCACCTGCACGGGCAAGCTCGCCATCTGCGCCGCGGCTGCGCCAGGGCTGTCGGGTCGGCGCAGCCTGGTGTTCACCGACACGGTCGAGCAGGCCGAGGACGCGGCCGCCGAACTCGTCCGTGGAGGCGTGCACGCCGAGACCCTCCACGGCGGCCTGGCCGACGACAAGCGCCGCATCAGGTTGGCGCAGTTCCGGCGGGGACGCATCGACGCGTTGGTGGCACCGCGTGTCCTCGACGAGGGTGTCGACGTCCCCGATGCCGACGTCGCCGTCGTGCTCGCCGCGTTCCGTACGCGGCGGCAGTTGATCCAACGACTCGGGCGTGTGCTCCGCGTCAAGGACGACGGCCGGGCCGCCACCCTGCTGCTCGGCCACGCCGTCGACACCCACGAGGACCCCGCCCGCGGCGGCCACGCCGACTTCCTCCGCCAGGTCCGCGACGTCGCCCTCGAGGTCGTCGACGTCGCGCTCGACGACCCGCGTGCGGACCTCCCCGGCTGGCTGCGGGCGGCCACCGCCACGGGAACGTGATCGTGTGGTCCACGGGCGCGCGGCACCGGCGCGCGCTCGTCCAGTAGTCTGCGCGGCGGCCGCGCAACACACGCTTCATCGTGTCTCCCGCGCCACCGAACGACCGGAGGAGAGCCGGGTGCCCGAGGCGACCCGCGACGAGGGCCTACGCAACGTCCTCGCCATGCTCGCGCCCGGGTCGCCCCTGCGCGAGGGGATCGAGCGGGTCATCCGCGCCGGACGCGGCGCCCTGATCGTGATCGGCTGGACCCCCGAGATCGAGGCGGTCGTCTCCGGCGGCTTCGTCATCGACATCGGCGCCACCAGCCAGCGCGTCGCCGAACTGGCCAAGATGGACGGCGCGCTCGTCCTCGACGGCGACGCCCAGCGCATCCTGCGGGCCAACGTCCACCTCGTGCCCGATCCGACCATTGACACCTCCGAGACCGGTACGCGGCACCGCTCGGCCGAGCGGACCGCCCGCCAGACCGGCGAACCGGTCATCGCCGTGTCCGAGTCGATGGGCATGGTGACGCTGTACTACGGCAGGAAGCGCCACACCGTCGAGGAGGTCTCGGCCCTGCTGTTCCGGGCCAACCAGGCGCTGTCCACGCTCGAGCGCTACCGCGCCCGCCTCGACGAGGTCTCGGCCACGCTGGCTGCCCGCGAGGTCGAGGACACCGTCACCGTCCGCGACGTCGTGCTGACCCTGCAACGCGCCGAGATGCTGCGCCGGATCGCGCTCGAGGTCGAGGACCACGTGGTCGAGCTCGGCTCCGAGGGCCGACTGATCCAGCTGCAGCTCGACGAACTGGTCGCCTCGGTCGGCGACGATCGCGAGCTCGTGGTGCGCGACTACCTCGCCGACCGCCGCCGCAAGCTCGCCCGGGTGCTCGACGACGTCGCTGCGCTCTCGACCGACCACCTGCTCGACAGCGAACTGGTCGCGGCGATCCTCGCGTTCGACGAGGAAGAGCTCGACAAGCCGGTGACTCCCCGTGGCTACCGGCTGCTGTCGCGGATCCCGCGCCTGCCGCCCCGGGTCGTCGAACGCCTCGTCAACCGGTTCGGCAACCTGCCGCGGATCATGGAGGCCTCGATCGCCGAACTCGACGACGTCGAGGGCGTCGGCGAGGCACGTGCCCGCACCATCCAGGACGGCCTGCGGCGCCTCGCCGAGGCGAGCCTCCTCGAGCGGTACGTGTGACCGATCGGCCACCTTCGAATGGACGGGGTGGTTGCGGGGCAAACGATGAAAACCCCGTCCTGACCTGCGGATTCACCCCGCAATCGGTTGAGCCCGGCACCGGCCTTGTGATACCGTCGGAGCCACGTTCGCACTGCAGGTGCCGATTCGCGAAAGGCAGCAACGGGAATCGTGCGGGTCGGCATCGTGCCTCGTTCGGGGCCTGGTCACCCCCTGTGCGACATCTCGCCTTCTCGCCCCGGCATGCGGCGTCGATCCCACCCCGCAAGAACCGAGGAGCAACCACTCATGGCCTACAGCGTCGGCGACACCGTCATCTATCCCCACCACGGCGCGGCGGTCATCGAGCGGAAGGAAGCTCGCGAGCTCAAGGGTGAAGCCCGCGAGTATCTCGTCCTGCGGCTGACCTACGGGGATCTGACGCTGATGGTGCCAGCCGACTCGTGCGAAGAGGTCGGCATCCGCAGCGTGGTCTCCAAGAAGGAGGTCGAGCAGGTCCTCGACGTCCTGCGCGAGCCCGAGGGCAAGGCTGCCGGCAACTGGTCGCGTCGTTTCAAGGCCAACTACGAGAAGCTGCGTTCCGGCGACATCTACCAGGTCGCCGAGGTCGTGCGGAATCTCGCCACGCGCGAGAAGGACAAGGGCCTGTCCGCCGGCGAGAAGCGCATGCTCACCAAGGCGAAGCAGATCCTGCTCTCCGAGCTCGCGGTCGCCATCAAGAAGGACGAGGCCAAGGCCGAGGAACTCGTCGAGAAGGTCCTGGCCGAGTCCCAGGCCTGAGCCGCACCTCCCTCCCCGTGGCCCAACCGCGTGCGGGCCGACCCATGGTCGAACTGCTGCGCCTGGCCGTGGTGCTGCTGTTCACCGGCGCCGGCCACGCACTGGGCGCCGGCGTCGATGACCTGATCGCCCGCGGCGAACCCGAGACGACCCGTCTCGTGACCGCGGTCCTCGGCGCGCTCGTTGGCTACCTCGTCGGCGGCTTCCTGGGCCGCGCGATCGTGCGTGGGGTCGACACGGCCGGCTCTGCCCTCGCGCACGTGCCCGCCGCCCAACTGGTCGCGGCCGCCATCGGCGCCGCGGTCGGCGCGCTCGCCGGCCTCGTGGTGCTGCTGCCGATCGTGTTGTTGCCCTATCAGCGCTTCACCGTGCCGGTCACCCTGGTCGTCGTCCTGGTGCTGGCCTACACCGGCGGGCGTCTCGGTGCCTCGCGAGGGGCCGAGCTGGGGCGGTTCGTCGGCGTGCGCGGACGGCTGGACGTGCACACCCCCTCGCGGGGCTCGGGGGTGAAGGTGCTCGACACCTCGGCGCTGGTCGACGCGCGCGTCGTCGACGTCGCCCGGGCCGGATTCCTCGACGGCACGATCGTCGTGCCCGGCTTCGTCCTCGACGAACTGCAGGGCCTGGCCGACAGCGGCGAGGATCACCGGCGGCGCGCCGGCCGTCGCGGCCTCGACGCGCTGCAGGTGCTGCAGGACGAGTCGCTGGTGGCGATCGAGATCAGCCACGACGACCTGCCCGGCGTGGCCGAGGTCGACGCCAAGCTCGCGGCACTGTGCCGCATCCGCTCGGCGGCGCTGATCACCACCGACGGCAACCTGGCCCGCGTGGCGGAGATCGGTGGCGTCCGGGTCCTCAACCTGCACGCGCTCGCCGACGCGGTTCGTCCGCCCGTGCTGCCGGGGGAGCGGCTCGCCCTCCGCCTGGTACGTCCCGGTCGCGACGCCGGGCAGGCGGTCGGCTACCTCGACGACGGGACGATGGTCGTGGTCGAGGACGCCGCGGAACAGATCGCCGACGAGGTCGCCGTCGACGTGACCTCGATCGTGCAGAACCGGCAGGGCCGGATGCTGTTCGGGGTCGTGGCCGGGCCGGGGGCGTGACCGTGAGGACCGGGGTGGTCGTCGTCGCGGCCGGGCGGGGCGAACGTCTCGGCCACGGGCGTCCGAAGGCACTGGTCGACCTCGCCGGCCGCCCGTTGCTCCACCACGCCCTCGCGGGTCTCGCGGCCGCCGGCCTCCCGCCGGCCGTCGTCGTCCACACGCCGGATGAACGGGCGGCGTTCGAGGCCGCGACGGCCGATGTCGAGGTGGCCGCGCTCGTCCCCGGTGGCGACAGTCGCACCGCCAGCGTCGCCGCGGGCCTGGCTGCCCTGGGCGACGTCGAGGTGGTGCTCGTCCACGACGCGGCGCGGGCACTGACGCCGGCGTCGGTGATCCGCGCGGTCGCCGACGCGATCACGGACGACGTCGTCGCTGCGGCCCCGGGCCTGCCCGTCAGCGACACCCTCAAGCGCGTGGACGGCGCGACCGTGGTCGCCACCGTGTCCCGCGACGGCCTGGTCGCGGTCCAGACGCCGCAGGGTTTCACGCGCCAGGCCCTGCTGACCGCGCACGCCGCAGGCGGCGACGCGACCGACGACCTCGCCCTGGTCGAGCAGGCGATCACCGACGGTCGCCTGCAGGGACGCGTCGTCGTCGTCGCGGGGCACGCCGCGGCCATGAAGATCACCTACGAGCCGGACCTGCTCGTCGCAGAAGCGATGTTGCGCGGAGGACGACGATGACGCGCCTGCGTATCGGGAACGGACTCGACGTCCACCCCTTCGGTGACGACCCCGATCGCCGCCTGGTCCTGTGCGGCGTCGAGATCCCCGACGGGCCGGGCCTCGAAGGCCACAGTGACGCCGATGTCGGCGCGCACGCCGTCACCGATGCCCTGCTCGGCGCGATGGCGCTCGGCGACCTCGGCTCGTGGTTCGGGGTCGACGACCCCGCGGTCGCCGGCGCCGACTCGCTGGGGCTGCTCGCGCGCGTCGTCGCGACCGTCGCGGACCGCGGCTGGGAGGTCGGCAATGTCGACCTGACCGTGGTCGCCCAGCGCCCCCGGCTCGCCGCCCACCGCGACGCGATGCGTGCCCGGCTCGCGGCAACACTGCAGGTCGAGGGCGACGACGTCTCGGTCAAGTTCACGACCACCGACCGTCTCGGCAGCCTCGGCCGCGGCGAGGGCATCGCGGCCTGGGCGACGATCACCGCGGTCCCGCGGAACGGCGCGCCGTCCCCCCAATAGACTCGCCGTTCCGTGCGCCCGGGCGCCAACGGCTCCCGCGGCGCGAACCCACTCCCGATCCGGTGGCGACGACGCATGTCCCTGGTCATCTACGACACCCTGCGACGCGGCAAGGTCGCGTTCGAACCGCGTGACGACGGCCGGGTCTCGATCTACGTGTGCGGCCCCACCGTCCAGGCCGACGCCCACGTCGGCCACGGTCGCCTCGCGGTCGTCACCGACGTGCTGCGCCGCTACCTCGCCTGGTCCGGGCTCGAGGTCACGTTCGTGCAGAACGTGACCGACATCGACGACAAGATCATCATGCGGGCCCGCCGCGAGAAGGTCGACCCCGCCGTCATCTCGACCCGCTACACGCGGGCGTGGAACGCGACCATGGACCGACTCGGGGTCCTGCCCCCCGACGTCCAGCCGCTGGCCACCGGGCACCTGCTCGAGATGCACGCCCTGATCCAGGAGTTGATCGAGCAGGGCAAGGCGTATGCCGTCGACGGCGACGTGTTCTTCCGCGTCCGCACGTTCGAGGGCTACGGCAAGCTGTCCGGTCGCAAGATCGACGACATGCAGCAGGGCGAGGACGTCGTCGACGCCGACCGCAAGGAGGACCCGCTCGACTTCGCGATGTGGAAGTCGGCCAAGCCGGGCGAGCCGTCGTGGCCGTCGCCCTGGGGAGACGGTCGGCCGGGCTGGCACATCGAGTGCTCGGCGATGGCGGCCAAGCACCTCGGCGAGGGGTTCGACATCCACTGCGGCGGCCTCGACCTGGTCTTTCCGCACCACGAGAACGAGATCGCCCAGCACGAGGCCGCCCACGGCGGCACGTTCGCCCGCCACTGGGTCCACAACGGCATGGTGCGCATGGGCGAGGAGAAGATGTCCAAGTCCATCGGCAACGTCGTGTCGCTGTCCGACGCGGTCGAGCAGTGGGGCGTCGGTCCGCTGCGGCTCTGGTACCTCTCCGCCGCCCACCGCAGCCCGCTGACCTTCGACACCGAACGGCTCCGGGACGCCGCCGCCGTCCACCAGCGCCTCACGACGTTCCTCCGCTCCACCCATCGGGCCGCCGACGGCATCGCCGCGGACGAGTCCGTCGCCGAGCGCCACCGCGATGCCTTCCGCGCCGCCATGGACGACGACCTCAACGCACCACAGGCCGTGGCCGCCCTCCACGAGTTGGTGTCGGTCGGCAACGACCGCCTCGCCGCCGCCGAGAAGGGCGACGACGCGGCCCGTGCCGAGGTGGCCGGGCTCGGCGAGGCGCTGGTCGACATGGGCGACGGCGTCTTCGGCCTCGGCCTCGAAGCGGCGCTCGCCGACGCCGCCGCCCTCGAGCGCCAACTCGAGCCGTTGGTCGGCCAACTGCTCGAGCAACGCCGCGAGGCCCGCGCCGACAAGGACTTCGCCGCGGCCGACCGGATCCGTGACCAGCTCGCCTCGGCGGGCGTGATCGTCGAGGACCGACCCGACGGTCCGCGCTGGTACATGGCATGAGCCAGCACCGCCGTGACCGGCCTCGGCGCGAGGACGGTCGCGTCGTCGTCGGACTGCACCCGATCCGTGAACTGCTGCGGGCCGGTCGACCGGTCCGCCGCCTGCTCGTCGCCGACACCCGCGAGCGTTCGGACGTCCTCGACGAGATCGTGGCGCTGGCTCGGAAGGCCGGCGTCACCGTCGACGAGGTCGATCGTGCCCGCATCGACGACCGGGCCGAGGGCCAGGTCCACCAGGGCCTGCTCGCGCTGGCGCCGGCGTTCGCCTACGCCGACCTCGACACCGTCCGCCGCCGCGCCGGCGACGAGCCGCTCCTGCTGGTCGCGCTCGATTCGGTGACCGATCCGCACAACCTCGGCTCGATCGCCCGTACGGCCGACGCGGTCGGTGCGCACGGGCTGTTGCTGCCCTCCCGCCGCGCCGCGTCGATCACCCCCACGGCCGAGAAGACGGCCGCCGGCGCGCTCGCCCACCTGCCCGTCGTGCAGGTCACCAACCTCGTGCGCACGCTCAAGGCCCTGCGCGACGACGGCGTCTGGTCGGTCGGCCTCGACGGCGACGCGCCCGACCCGATCGGGACCAGCCGGCTGCTCGACGGGCCGCTGGTGCTGGTCGTCGGGGCCGAGGGTCGCGGCCTGTCGCGCCTGACCGCACAGACCTGCGACCAGCTCGTCCACCTGCCCATGCGAGGCGCCGTCGGCTCCCTCAACGCGTCGGTCGCCGCGGCCGTCGCGCTCTACGAGGTACTTCGCCGCCGCGAGGACTAGTTCGCGCGTTCGCGCACCCCCCGGCCCCGTGGCTCGTTGTGCTCTTCGACCGGGGGGAGCGAACCCTCCCGCTTCGGAGGGTGACGATGACCCAGCGAGCCGGACTGTCCAGCGTCCCGAGACGCAGCCATCCGCTGCGGCGTCGCCACGCCGCCTGGCGGCCCACCGGTCTCGCCGACGAGGCCCTCGTCGACCGGGTCCGTGGCGGCGACGAACAGGCGGCGAACGAACTGCTGCTGCGCTACCGCGGCTTCGCACGGGCGCGGGTGCGCAACTACTTCCTCGTCGGCGGCGACCGCGAGGACGTGGTGCAAGAGGCGATGATCGGCCTGTTCAAGGCGATCCGCGACTTCGAACCGGGGTCGGGCACCTCGTTCCGCTCGTTCGCCGAGTTGTGCATCACCCGCCAGGTGCTCAGCGCCATCCGCAGCGCCACGCGGCACAAGCACGGGCCCCTCAACAGTTCGGTCAGTCTCGACCGTCCCCACCGCGCCGGTTCGCCGCGCACCGTGGCCGAGATCCTGCCGGCCGGTGACGAACACGACCCGTTGACGCGGCTGGTCGCGGCCGACGACCACGAGCGGCTGCGCGCGGTCCTGGCCGACGTCCTGTCGGGGCTCGAGTCGGAGGTGCTCAGGCTCTACCTCGACGGGTGCACCTACGAGGAGATCGCGGCGCAGGTCGGACGCCACGCCAAGGCCGTGGACAACGCGCTGCAGCGCATCAAGCGCAAGCTCGAGGACCGGGCCGCGGCGTAGGCCGCTAGCTTCGGGGGTCGCCGAACCGCCCCCGGACGAAGGCCCCGCGCGTGCGCCCGCAAGACCTCGAACACCTCGTCGTGCCCGGCGATCCGCAACTGCACGCCGACGGCACCCGCGTCGCGTTCGTGGTCAGCGAACTCGATCTCGAGGACGACCGCACGGTCCGCTCGATCCACCTCTTCGACGGGATGCGTACGCGACGGTTCACCAACGGGCCGTCCGACCGCGCGCCGCGCTGGTCGCCCGACGGTCGTTGCCTCGCCTTCCTGCGCACCAGCATCGACGAGGGCGCGAAGCCACAGCTCGCGCTGATGCCCGCCGACGGCGGCGAGGCGGCCCAGCGCACGGAACTCCCGCTGGGCGTCTCCGACGTCGCGTGGTCGCCGGACTCGGAGCGGCTCGTGCTGGTCGCGGCCGCGTATGCCGACGAGGTGGCCGACCTCGACGACGACGAACGCCGTCGCCGGCCCAAGCGCATCACCCGGCTGCCGTACCGCACGAATGCGGGCGGCTTCGTCCATGACCGCAGCGACCACCTGTGGCTGGTCGACCGTGACGGCGACGACGAACCGCGCCGGCTCACGACCGTCGACCGCGACCACGGCGATCCAGCCTGGCGCCCGGACGGGCAGGCGATCGCGTTCATCGCCGAGCCCGACGACGCCAGCGACCTCGAGCCGCACTCGCAGGTGTTCGAACTCGACGTCGACTCCGGCGAGGTGCGGGCGCTCACGGCCCCCGGTTCCTGGCAGTGGGTCGGCTACGCCCCCGGCGGTCGGCTGTTCACCATCGGCCACCGCGACCCCTTCGACTGGCCCGGCAACACCGGCGTGTTCTGGTGCCGCCCCTCGGACGGCGAGTTCCCGTTCGAGCCGTTCGAGTTGCTCGCCCATCTCGACCGCGACGTGTCGCCCGCCGCGCCCGGAATGGCGACCCGTGGGCCGCAGTTCGTCGACGGCGGGTTCCTGATCGGGGTCGAGGACGCCGGTACCACCAAGCTCGTGCAGGTCGATCTCGATGGCTGGGATGCCGACGGTGACACGCCGCCGGCCGTCGCCGACGTGGTCACCGGGCGCCGGTGCGTCACCGGGTACGGCGTGCGTCCGGACGCCTCGGCCCTGACGTTCACCGTGACCGACCCCGCCACGCCGGGTGAGTTGATCTGGTTGCAAGACGGTCGTGAACGCAACGTCACCGACCTGGCCAAGGGGTTCCGGGCGAAGGTCGACCTGCGACCGACGCAACGGTTCGACTTCGAACGCGACGATGCCCGCATCGACGCCTGGGCGGTCATGCCCGACGGCTTCGACGAGGCCGCCGAGCGTTCGGTGCCGGTGCTGATCAACATCCATGGCGGTCCGACCTCGCAGTACGGCGACTACTTCTTCGACGAATTCCAGGTCGAGGCGGGCGCCGGGTACCTCGCCGTCGGCTGCAACCCGCGCGGCTCGTCCGGCCGCGGCGCCGAGTGGGCCCGCGCCGTCGTCGGCGTGTGGACCGACCACGGCTCGGTCGACGGTCTCGACCTCGAGGCACTCGTCGACGCCACCCTCGAACGGTTCCCCCAGGCCGACCCCGAGCGCATCGGGATCATGGGTGGCTCGTACGGCGGCTATGCGACGGCACGCCTGATCGCGCGCTCCGACCGCTACAGGGCCGCGATCGTCGAGCGTGGCCTGTTGCAGTGGGAGTCGTTTTCCGGCACGTCCGACATCGGTCCGTACTTCGACCGGATGTTCCTGTCGGCATCGCTGCCCGACGGCGTCGAGGCACACCGCGCGGCCAGCCCGGTGGCGACCGCCTCGGCGGTCACCGCCCCGACCCTGGTGCTGCACAGCGAGGCGGACTACCGCTGCCCGATCGAGCAGGGCGAGCAGTACTTCGCCGCGCTCAAGCGGGCCGGCGTGACCACCGAGATGGTGCGCTTCCCCGACGAGTCCCACGAACTGTCGCGCGGCGGCAGCCCGAAGCACCGGGTCGAGCGCTTCGAGGTCGTGCTCGACTGGCACGCGAGGCATGTGCTGGGCAAGGAAGGCGGCGCGGACGACGAGACGGCGCCGGCCCCCGAGGCATCACCACAGGTCGGTTGACCGCTGTGCCACCGGCGTGGGCGCTACCGTCCACGCCCATGCGCCGAGGTAGCTCAGTTCGGTAGAGCGCCCGCCTTGTAAGCGGATGGTCAGGGGTTCGAATCCCCTCCTCGGCTCCGAACGTGTGGCGTCCCGGTTCCCTGAAGGGGGCCGGGACGTCGCATGTCGCGGGCAGATTCCCCACCGACGCGCGTGTAGTTGCATGGATGTTGTTCGTGGGGGACACTGGTCGACGTCGGACGATCCAGGAGCCCGCCGTGAGCTACCCGCAGGACTTCGCTGCCGCCGCAGAGGCGTCGGGTATCGACGTGCGCGCCCAGCAGATCCTCGACTTCGAGCGCGAGTGGTGGCGCTACGCCGGCGCCAAGGAACAGGCGGTCAAGGAACAGTTCGACCTGTCGCCGACCCGCTACTACCAGCTGCTCAACCGCGTCATCGACGACGAGGCGGCACTCGCCTACGACCCGATGCTGGTCAAGCGCCTGCGCCGGCTGCGTGCCGCCCGGCAGCGCCAGCGGGCCGAGAACCGACTGGGCGCGGACGCCCGCTAAGAGGTCTGCTGCGATGGACACGGCGCAACGGCGAGCCTCCCGGCCCAGCACCGGCGCCGCGCTCGCCCGCAAGCTCGGCGCCGGCCTCGCGGTGATCGTGGTGACCTCGGGCGCCTTCGCGTTCGTCGGCACGCTCGACGACGAGCCGCCCGCCGACCTCGTCCCCGCCGGCGACGAGGGCGCTGACGAGCAACCCACCACCTCGCCCGACGAGCCGACGTCAGAGCCGACCTCCGAGCCGACCGACCCGGCGCCCTCCGAGACCGAACCCGAGCCCGAGACCACCGACGAGCCGACCGAGGAAGCCTCCGAGGAGCCCGACCCGGAACCCACCTCGGAGGAATCCGAGCCGGAACCCGATCCCGAGCCGGAACCGGAGCCGACCACCGAGGAGCCGGCCGCAACGGTCCCGCCGGGCGACGTCACGATCCAGGTGCTCGACGGCTACAAGGCCGACGGCGGGGCGGCCATGCGCGGTGTGGCCGAGGATCTGCGCGGGCAGGGCTACCGCGTCGTCGCCGAGAACGAGGCCCTCGACTACCAGGTCACCACGGTGCTGTGGACCGAGGGCAACGAGGCCGCCGCACGTCAGGTCGCCGCAGCGATCGGTGCCGGCGACGTGCGGCCGCAACCGGGCAACCTGTCCGAGTCGGTCGCCGTGCACGTCGTGGTCGGGGCCGACCGCGGCTAGCTCAGGAGTCGCGCAGCAATTCGAGCTTCTCGAGGATCAGCCGGCGCCGCCGCTCCTCTTCCTCCGGGGTCGTGGCGAGCACGTCCTGCAGCACCTGCGACAGCGTCAGCGGCGAGAACGGCTTGGTGACGTAGTCGGCCGCGCCGGCCGACCAGCCACGGATCTGGTCGTCGTCCTGCATCCGTGCCGTCAACAGCACGACGGGGGTGTCACGCAAATCGGGGTCGGCCTTCATGGCGGTCAGCACCTGCCAGCCGTCGAGGCCCGGCATCATCACATCGAGCAGGACCACGTCAGGTCGGTGCCGCCGCGCCTTGGCGAGGGCCTCCTCGCCGTCGCTGGCCTCGACGACCTCGTAGCCCTCGAACTCGAGGTTGACGCGGCACAGCACGAGCACGTCCTCCTCGTCGTCGACGACGAGGACGACCGGGCGTTCGGCTTCCATGTGGCACGTCCTTCCCAGTGACCTCGCGCGAGTATTGCGTCTAGCGTCCCGTGACGCGTCCATCCGAAGGAGTTGTCCGTGAACGACGTGCTCGGCGAGATCAGCTCGTTCGTCTGGGGGCCGTGGCTGCTGATCCCGCTGCTGCTGCTCACCGGGCTGTACCTGACCGTGGTCCTGCGGGGTGTGCAGTTCCACAAGCTGACCTACGCGCTGTGGCTGGCGCTGATCAAGCGACGCGAGGAGTCGGCAGAGGGCGACGTCACCCACTACCAGGCGCTGGCGACTGCCCTGGCCGCCACGATCGGGGTCGGCAACATCGCCGGCGTCGCCACCGCCATCGGCATCGGTGGGCCCGGTGCGCTGTTCTGGATGTGGATGACCGGTCTGGTCGGCATGGCGACCAAGTACGCCGAGGCGTTCCTGGGCGTGAAGTTCCGCCGGCGCGACGCCGCTGGTGAGCAGTCCGGCGGCCCGATGTTCTACCTGCGCGACGGTGTCGGCGGTCCGGTCGGCAAGGTGCTCGGCGTCGCGTTCGCGATCTTCGCCGCGATCGCGGCGTTCGGCATCGGCAACGGTGTGCAGGCCAACACCGTCGCCGACGTGATGAGCGACGAGTTCGGCATCGCGACCTGGATCACCGGCCTGGTGCTGGTCGTCGGTGCGGGTGCGGTGCTGCTCGGCGGCATCAAGGCGATCGGCCGCTTCGCCGCCGCGTTCGTCCCGGTCATGGCGGTCGTCTACATCGTCGGTGCGTCCATCGTGCTGGCGGTCAACGCCGCCGAGATCCCCGGCGCGATCGGGCTGATCTTCACCGACGCGTTCTCGGGCACGGCAGCGGTCGGCGGGTTCGCGGGTGCGGGCCTGCTGACGGTCGTGCGCATGGGTGTCGCCCGAGGCATCTTCTCCAACGAGTCGGGCCTCGGCACCGGCGGTATCGCCGCGGCCGCCGCGCAGACCTCCAATCCCGTGCGTCAGGCGCTGGTCTCGATGACCCAGACCTTCCTCGACACCCTGGTCGTGGTCAGCTTCACCGGCCTGACCCTGGTCGTCACGGGTGTGTGGGAACTCGGCGAGGAGGAGGGTGCCACGCTGACGTCACAGGCCTTCGCGACGGGACTGCCGGGCGAGTGGGGGAGCCTCATCGTCACCCTCAGCGTCGCGTTCTTCGCGTTCTCGACCCTGCTCGGCTGGGCGTACTACGGCGAGCGCAACATGGACTTTCTGTTCGGGCGCCGCGCCGTCGTCCCCTACCGCCTGGTGTTCATCGCCGTGATCTTCGTCGGGGCGACCGCAAGCCTCGACACCGTCTGGCTGTTCTCCGACATCATGAACGGGCTCATGGCGCTGCCCAATCTCGTCGGCCTGCTGTTGCTGTCGGGCCTCGTGGTCCGCGAGACGCGCGCCTTCCTGGCGCGTCCCGACTGGAAGGACCCCGACGCGCCGGGGCAGCAGACCGCGTCCACCTGAGGTCGGGGAGTCCGCGATGCCGACGGTCCGTATTCCCTCGCCCCTGCGCCACCTCGCCGGCGGGCGCCCCGAGATCGAGGTGACGGGACAGGACGTGCGCAGCGTGATCGCCGGCCTCGAGGCGTTGTACCCGGGCGTCGGCGGACGGCTGCTCGACGCCGATGGTCGACTGCACCGCTACGTCAACGTGTTCGTAGGCGACGCGGAGATCCGCACCCGCGCCGGGCTCGACACCCCGGTCGCACCCGACGACACGCTCTCCATCGTGCCGGCGGTGGCCGGCGGCACCTGATCGGCCCGCGCGGGCCGCTCGGCCGGTGTCCCCACGGCCGGCACGGGGCCCGAACGGCCGCCTTCGGTCAACCGTCCACGAGGTGACACTGGCGCCTCTGCAGGACGACGATCGACAGACGGTGGAGCACGTGGGCGCCAAGGCAGTTCGACCCGGACGCATCATGGCCGGGACACTGGTGTGGCTGGTCGCACTGGGTGCGTTGGCCTGGTGGGCGCTCGACTCGTGGGCCGACGACGGCATCGTCGTGGCTGCGGCCGGTGAGGTCGAGGCCGAGGCCGAGGCCGACACGGCGGTGACCATCGCGCAGACCGGCGGGTCCGGCCTGCGCCTGCACCTGATGACCCCCGAGCACCTCGTGGCCGAGCATCGCGCGCCCGTGCGGGTCGCCCTGAGCGACGCCCGGGGTCGCACCCTCGACGCCGACACGCGACTGGTCATGTACGCCGCGATCCGCTCGACCGGGGACGGTCCCGCGCCCGTCGTGGTCGACGGTCCGGCGGCCCGCCCGATGAGTGCCGGCGAGTTGGCGGAGACGCCGCTGCACCTGTTGCCTGCCGGCGAGCCCGCCTGTGGCCGGGTCGTCGCCGAACTGCGTGTGCGCATCGCCCTGGTCGGGGAACAGCCGACCGAGGTCGAACAGGTGCGCGAACTCAACGGTCCGGACTGCGATGCCCCCGCGGTCGTACCTGCGCCCGACACGGTCAATCTCGACCGTCCGGTACTGGCCGAAGAAGCCGGCTGGTACGACGACCTCGACCGGCTGATGCGCGAACCCGTCCGCGAGGAGCGGGTGCCCCGTCGCCGCGCACCCGAGCCGGAACCCGAGCCGGAGCCCGAGCCGGAGCCCGAACCCGAGCCGGAACCCGAGCCGGAGCCGGAACCCGATCCGGAGCCGGAACCCGAGCCGGAGCCGGAGCCGGAGCCGGAGCCCAGCGAGCCGAAGCCCTCGCCGAAGCCGAAGCCCGAGCCGAGCCCGCAACCCACCGAACCACAGCCGTCGCCCCCCGATCAGCCCGAGGACGACGCCTGAGGCCGCCGATCAGGCCAGCAGCGGCACACAGACGAGGTAGCCGCCGAGCAGCACCGCAGCCTCCCACCGCACCACGCGCCTCCCGGTCATCATGAAGAGCGTGGCCAGGACCGCGACGGCGACCATGAGCAGGGTCGCGAACCCCACGATGGTGGGATCGGACAGCGGCCCGGGGCCGATGAGCCCGGCCAGGGTCGCGACGGCACCGACGTTGAACAGGTTGCTGCCCAGCAGGTTGCCGACGATCAGGTCGGTCTCGCCCTTGCGGGCGGCCTGGATCGCGGTCGCCAGTTCCGGGAGTGAGGTGCCGATCGCGACGATCGTCAGGCCGACGAATCCCTCGGCGAGGCCGATCTCGGCAGCGATGGTGGTCGCCGAGGAGACCAGGATCTGTGCTGCGCCCAGGGTCCCCAACAGCCCGAGCACGGTGCGGATCCATTCGCGTGGCAGCGAGGGCGGGTCGTCGCCGAGGTACTCGTCGACCTCGCCGGACAGCGCGTCATCGCCGCCACGTGCCTGCCGCAGGATCAGCGTGAGCGCGCCGACGAGCAGGACGCCGAGTATCACGGCGTTCCAACGGCTGAGTCCGCCCTGCACGAGCACGGCGAAGACGAGCGTAACGCCCAGCGACAGCGGCGCTTCCCGGCGCAGGACCGTCGAGCCGACCAGGATCGGCGTGACCAGCGCCGCGACCCCGAGTACCAGGCTCAGGTTGGCGACATTGGACCCGACGATGTTGCCGACGGCGATGTCGAGCGATCCCTGACCGGCGGCGATCGCTGACACCACCATCTCGGGCGCGCTGGTGCCGAAGCCGATCACGACGGCGCCGATGACCACCGCGGACAGCCGCAGAGCGGCGGCGATGCGGGCCGCCCCGGCCACGAACTGGTCGGCCGAGACGGTGAGCAGCGCGAGGCCGGCGACGACGCCGAGGACGGGAAGCAGCATGGGGGGACGCTACCCCGTGGCAGCGGCGGCCCGATCCGGTGAAGGGCTACGCTCGGCCGTGCGCCAACGACCGACCCCCTCGTCGCACGGTGTCCCCGACACGGCCGCAGCCCGACAGGACCACGACATGCCACAGCGACCCGACCCGGCCACCGACCTGCCCGAGCCGGGGACGCCACCGCCGGCCGAACTGGTCCGCGACGACCTCGCCGTCGGCGACGGTGACGAGGCGGTCGCCGGGACCCGCGTCTCGGTCCACTACGTCGGCATCTCCTGGTCCGACCGCGAGGAATTCGACGCCTCCTGGGAGCGTGGGCCGTTCACCTTCGGGCTCGGTGCCCGCGAGGTCATCGACGGCTGGGACCAGGGTGTCCAGGGCATGCGGGTCGGCGGTCGCCGTCGCCTGATCATCCCGCCCCACCTCGCCTACGGCGACCGCGGTGCCGGTGGCGTCATCGCGCCGGGCGAGACCCTGGTGTTCGTCGTCGACCTGCTCGCCGTCCAGTAGTCACCGTGGCCGCCGATCTGCACGACAACCTCGAACCGCTCGCCGGTCTGTTGGGCACGTGGGCGGGCGAGGGGGCCGGCCACTACCCGACGATCGAGGACTTCACCTACCACGAAGAGGTCACGTTCGGGCACGTTGGCAAGCCGTTCTTCACCTATGCCCAGCGCACCAGCAATCCGGCCACCGGTGAGCCGATGCACAGCGAAACCGGCTACCTGCGCGTCGTCACCCCGCCGCACGAGCGGCCGGTCCGCGGGGAACTCGTGCTCGCCCATCCCTTCGGCATCGTGGAGGTCGACGAGGGCGGGTTCGTCGACGGCGTGCTCGACCTTCGCGCGACCGGCCTGGGCCGGACGTCGACCGCCAAGGCCGTCCACGCACTGCGCCGCCGGTTCGTGCTCGACGGCGACACCCTGTCGTACGACCTGTGGATGGCGCACGCGGACACGCCCGAGACCCATCATCTCGCCGCGACCCTGCACCGCCGGACGGACGCGTCATGACCACGCCATCCCCGGGGTCCGGCAGACGACGCCTCGTCGTGGTCGGTGGTGACGCCGCCGGGATGAGCGCCGCCAGCCAGGCGCGTCGCCGCATCGGTCCCGACGACCTCGAGATCGTGGCCTTCGAGCGCGGCACCGACACCTCGTACTCCGCCTGCGGGATCCCGTACTGGATCGGTGACGTGGTCGACGAACGCGACGACCTCGTCGTGCGCACGCCGCAGGAGTTCCGTGAGCGACAGTCCATCGACGCCCGTATCCGCCACGAGGTGGTCGGCATCGACACGCAGGCCGGCCGGGTCCGGGTCCGTGACCTCGACGCCGGGCGCGAGGACCAGGTCGGCTACGACCACCTGCTGCTGGCGACCGGCGCGACTCCGGTGCGTCCCCCCATTCCCGGACTGGACGGCCCTGGCGTGTTCGGGGTGCAGACCCTCGACGACGGGCAGGCGATCCTCGATCACGTCGCCGGCCGCGACGTCCGTCGTGCCGTCGTCGTGGGAGCCGGCTACATCGGCCTCGAGATGGCCGAGGCGATGGTCGTGCGGGGCTACGAGGTCGACCTCGTCGAACGCTCCGGACGTCCGATGTCGACCCTCGACGCCGACATGGGCGACCGTGTCGCCGAGGCGATGCGGAAGATGGGAATCCGACTCCACCTCGGCACGGCGGTCGAGTCCGTCGAGCATGCCGACGGTGCACTGCGCGCCGTGGTCACCGGCGACGGGACCCTCGACGCCGACATCGTGGTGCTCGGGATGGGGACACGTCCGAACAGCGATCTCGCCCGTGACGCCGGCATCCCGGTCGGTCCCGAGACCGGTGCCATCGTGGTCGACCTGCGCCAGCGCAGTCGTGTCGACGGGGTCTGGGCGGCCGGGGACTGCGCCGAGGTGCACCACCGCGTCACCCGAGCCCCGGCGGCGATCGCCCTGGGCACGATCGCGAACAAGACCGGGCGGGTCGCCGGCATCAACCTCGGCGGTGGCTACGCGACCTTCCCCGGCGTCCTCGGGACCGCGGTGACCAAGGTGTGCGGGGTCGAGATCGGCCGTACCGGCCTTGGTGAGCGCGACGCCGAGGCCGCCGGGTTCCACCCGGTCACCACGATCGTGGAGACCACCACGAAGGCGGGCTACTGGCCGGACACGGCCACCATGGACGTCAAGGTCATCGCCGAACGGCGCTCGGGCCGGCTCCTCGGGGCCCAGATCGTGGGCGGTGAGGGCTCCTGCAAGCGGATCGACACCTTCGCCGCGGCCCTGTGGAACCGCATGACGGTCGAGGAACTACTCAACGTCGACCTCTCGTACGCGCCGCCGTTCTCCCCCCTGTGGGACCCGGTCCTGATCGGCGCCCGGAAGGCCTGGGAGGCCGTGGTGGCCGACACCTCCACTGCGCCGCGAGGGCGCGACGACGCCCGCTGACGGGTCCCGTTCTCGACCGGGCCGGTCAGTCCGTCAGGCGCTGCAGGAAGTCGGCGGCCAGCGGCGCCGCGACCCGGCCGCCGTAGCTGTCCTCGGTCTCGGCGACCAGCACCGCGAACGCGAGGTCGTCCTGGAAGCCGATGAACCAGGCGTGGGTCCGTGGTGGCGTCGTCGTGCCGTACTCGGCCGTCCCCGTCTTGCCGTGGACCGGTGCACCCGGGACGTCGGCGACCGCGCCGCCGCTGCCGTCGGTCACCACATCGCGCATCAGTTGCTGCAGCGTCGCCGCGATCTCGGGGTCCAGCGGCGTCTCGGCGGTGGCGTCCCCGGGGCGCGGCGCGAGAACGAGCGAGGGCGGCAGGTGTGCCCTGCGGGCCACCGTCGCCGCGACGTCCGCCATTGCCAGCGGGCTGACCAGGATGCGGCCCTGGCCGATGGCGGCGGCGGCCTGGTCCGTGCCTGCTTCGGTCGTGGGGACCTCACCGGTGAACGCGTCGACGCCCAACGTGTGCGCGCCGCCGAGACCGAAGTCGGCACCCGTCGTCGCGAGTGTCTCGGGGCCGAGATCGGCGGCGAGCGAGACGAACGTGGTGTTGCACGACTGCGCGAACGCCTCGTGGAACGGGATCTGGCCCCGGGCACCGTCCTCGGCGTTGGTGAACGCCCGCCCGTCGACGACCGCCTCCGCCGGGCAGCCGACGGCCTCGTCGGGTTCGAGGCCCTGCGCGAGCAACGCCGCGGTCGTGACGACCTTGAACGTCGACCCGGGCGCGTAGCGGCCCCGCGTGGCGACGTCGAGTCCGTCCGTGCCCGGTCCGTTCGCGACGGCCACGACGTGTCCGTCGCTCACCCGGATGGCGACGAGTGCGCTCGGGAACGCGACGCCGGCCAGCGTCGTGTCGGCGGCCCGCTGGATGCGTTCGTCGAGCGTGATCCGGACCGGGTCGCCGTCGACGGCCCGTCGCTCGTGCAGGACCGTCGTGGACGTGTCATCCGCGGCGCCGTCGACCGGCGTGGCGACGATCTGCATGCCGGGACGTCCCGCGAGGTGCTCGTCGTAGCGGCGCAGCAGCCCCGACAGTCCCGCGGTGTCGCCTGCCGCGTAGCGCTCGGGATACTCCTCGACGAGTTCGGCGGTCACCGGCCCGGTGCGTCCGAGCAGTGGTCGGGCGAACTCCGCCGTCGGCGCCAACGGCAACTGGCCGCGGCGTCCGACCACGCCGGCCACGTCACGCAGTCGTGCCTCGACATCGTCCCAGGCGGGTTCGCGCAGCGTGATCACCGGCACGAACTGGTCCGGGTCGACCGAGGTGATGCGTTCCTCGAGTCCGTCGGCGCTGATGTCGAGCACGTCGCGCAGCGTCGCGGCCAGGGCGTCGACGTCGTCGACCAGTGCGGGGTGCACACCGACGTCGACGACGGGACGGTCGGTCACCAGCGGCGTGCCGTCGGCGGCCAGCAGGTCACCGCGCTGCGGTCGCGTCCGCGTGGTCGCCAGTCGCAGGTCGTCGGTCAGGTCGGGGTGGACCAGACCGGGTGCGAACGAGAACCGCCACCCCTCTTCGACTCGCATGAGATCTGCGGCCGCCGCATAGCGCCACGGCTGCCCGTCGGCCAGCGTCCAGGTCACCGTGTACTCGGCCGTCGACCGACCCTCGACCGGCTCCGACACCGACGTCAGGGCGACCGTCGGCCCCTCGGCCCCCGCACCTTCCACGAGTCCGGAGGTCAGGGCGGTGTACTGCTCGCGGACCGTCGCCGGAGCGGTGTCGAACGGCCCACCGGCGAGGTCGCCGTCGTTCCAGGCCGCGACGAACGCCTCGGCGGCCGGAACCGGACCGGGGTCGCGGTTGGTCCACCACCACCAGCCGGTCGCCGCGGCCACGAGCGCCAGCGCCGCGACCGCGAGCAGGGCCCGCCTCACGCCTTCTTGCGCGACCGCGTGGTGGACTTGACGTCGGCGTTGGCCTCGATGAAGTCGATCACCTTGGCGGCGACGTCGATCCCGGTGGCGCCCTCGATGCCCTCGAGTCCCGGCGACGAGTTGACCTCGAGGACGACCGGGCCGTGGTTGGAACGCATCAGGTCGACACCGGCGACGTTGAGACCGAGCAACTTCGCGGCGCGCTTGGCGGCGGCCCGTTCCTCGGGGGTGAGGCGGATCTTCCTGGCCTCGCCCCCGCGGTGGACGTTCGACCGGAAGTCGCCCGGTGCCGCGGTGCGCTCCATCGCGGCGACGACGCGGTTGCCGACCACGAAGGCGCGGATGTCCGAGCCGCCCGCTTCCTTGATGAACTCCTGCACGAGGATGTTGGCGTTGAGTTGCCGGAAGGCGCCGATCACGGACTCGGCGGCCTTCTTGGTCTCGGCCAGCACCACGCCCATGCCCTGCGTGCCCTCGAGCAGCTTGACCACGACCGGCGCGCCACCGACCAGCGAGATCAGTCCGTCGATGTCCTTGGTCGAGTGCGCGAACGACGTGACGGGCAGGCCGACGCCTTCGGCCGCGAGCAACTGCAGCGAGCGCAGCTTGTCACGGGAACGCGAGATGGCCTGGGAGTCGACGGTCGCATACACGCCCATCATCTCGAACTGGCGCACGACGGCGGTGCCGTAAAAGGTGTGCGTGGCCCCGATCCTCGGGATCACGGCGTCGACCTCTTCCAACCGGGCGCCGCCGTAGTGGATGGCTGGCCGGTGCGAGGTGATGTCGATGACGCAGCGCAGGTAATCGACGATGCGGACCTCGTGTCCGCGCTGTTCCGCCGCCTCACGCAGGCGGCGGGTCGAGTACAGCTGCGAGTTGCGCGAGAGAATCGCGAGCTTCACGAGCGCATCCATATCAGGTCGTCGCCGGGTCGAACCGACCCTGGCGGGGCGAGCGGTAGCCGGGAACGGTAGTGGCCCACGCGGCCGTGCGCGGCGTGGACGTCCGGCCCATCGGGACCGGGTCCGAGCGCCGCCCATTGCGCGGTACGTTCCCGCGCATGGAAACCCTCGTCCCGGTCGTGACCATCGCGCTGCTGACGGTGCTGGCCGCGCCGCTGTGGCCGTGGAGCAAGGGCTGGTCCTGGGCGCCGGCCGGCATGCTGGCCATGGGGCTGGCCACGATGCTGCTGTTCCAGTACGCCGTGGTCCCCGAGTCCTAGGACTGCTCCGCCTCGGCCTTGGCCCTGGCCTTCTTGGCCTGCTTCCACGCGCGGACCTCGAGCAGGCTCTCGTGGCCGACCACGTCGGCGATCGAGCGGTGGCCGTCGAGGCCGTAGTCGCCGGCGGCCTCGCGCCAGCCGTCTGGCGTCACCCCGCACTGCTTGCCGAGCAGCGCGACGAAGATCCGTGCCTTCTGGTCGCCGAAGCCGGGCAGCTGCGTCAACCGCCGCTTGAGGTCGCGCCCGTCGGCGGCGTCCCGCCAGACCGCCTCGGTGTCGCCGTCGTGGTCCTCGACCAGTGTCGTGGCCAGGGCGTGGACGCGCTTGGCCATCGACCCGGGGTACCGATGCAGGGCGGGCTTGACGCGGAACACCTCCTCGAGCCGGTCCGGGTCGAGTGCGGCGACGGTCGCGGGCGTCAGCGGACCTTCCAACCGTTCGGCGAGGCGTGCCGGGCCGGCGAACGCCTGCTCCATCGCGATCTGCTGGTCGAGCAGCATGCCGACCAGCAGCGCGAAGGCGTTGTCGGACAGCAGACGGTCGGCGTCGGGTTCACCGGTCAGCGTCAGGGTCGGCATCGAGTCCTCCGGTGTGGTGACTGACGGGGTGGGGCGCGGCCGGCTGGGAGAAGGGGGACCCAGCCCGTTCAGTCGGCCTCGACCAGCTGTGCCGCGAGTTCGTCGGCGAACCGGGCGGCGATCGGCGCGGCCACCTCGGCGCCCGAGCCACCGTCCTCGACGAGCACCGCGAAACCGTACTCCCCCCACGAGCCGGCGAACCAGGCGTGGGTGACGCCCCCCGCCCCCTGCGCACTGCCCGTCTTGCCCTCCATGGCCGAGATCGCGTCGGAGACGTTCGCGGCGGTGCCGTTGCCGTCGGTGACCACGGCACGGAGCATCCCGCGCAGGTCCTCGAGGGTGCCGCCGCTGAGCTGGCGGGCGTCGCCGGCCTCGTCGGTGGCCATCAGGTACGGGGGACGCCAGACCCCGGAGCGCGCGGCTGCGGCCACGCTGGCCAGGTGCAGCGGTGAGATCTCGACGCGAGCCTGGCCGAAGGCGGCGGCGGCCAGTTCGGCGGTGTCGGCCGGGGCGGGGAACGACGCCCCGAAGGCGGGCAGCGGCAGCTCGGGAGCGACGTCGAAGCCGAACCGTTGCGTCGCGGCGGTCAGTCCGTCGGTGCCGAGCTCTGATGCCGCCAGTGACGCGAACGTGGTGTTGCACGAGTTGGCGAAGGCCTGCTCGAGCGTGGTCGTGCCGAGTTCGAGGCCGCCCGCGTTGGGAACCGACAATCCGCCAACGAGCGTCTGCGCCGGGCACGCGACCTCGCTACCGGGCTGCAGGCCGCTGGCGAGCAGTGCCTCGGCGGTGACGATCTTGAAGGTGCTGCCGGGTGGGTAGCGACCCTCGAAGGCGCGGTTGTACTCGTTCAAGGGCCGGCTCGCGCTGCCGCGGATCGCCCCGTCCTCGGTCCCGATCACGACGATCGCGCCGGTGCCGTCGAAGCCGGCCAACGCGTTCTCGACCGCACGTTGGACCGGGACGTCGATGGTGGTGCGCACGGCGTCGACGCCGCCCTGCAGCGACTCGCCGAGTACCTCGCGGACGGGCCCCTCGGGCCGTTCGCGCAGGACGACGCGGACCATGGTCGCGTCGATCAGGTCCGACTCGTACACGGCTTCGAGCCCGAACTGGCCGACATCGTCGCCCGGCTCGTACGGGTCGCCGAGTTGTTCGAGTTGCTCGGCCGTCGCCTCGGCAACGGTGCCGACGACGTGTTGGGCGAAGCCGATGTCGTAGAGGGCGCGGCCCGAGCCTGACCGGCGAAGCGTGCCCTCGACGCCACGGAGTTCGTCCCAGGCGTCGCTCCCCACGCCCGACGGCAGCGTGGTGATGGGGTAGAACCAGCCGTCGACGAGGCCCCCGCGGGCGAAGGTCCGCTCGACCGTCTCGCCCGTACCCGGCACGACCTCCTCGAACCGCTCCGCGAGCAGTTCCGGATCCTCGACCCCGCGGGGCTCGAAGCCGAGTGTCACCAGGTCACCCTCGCCGGCGAGCGGTTCGCCGTCGGCGGCCAGGATGGGGGCACGGTCGAGGTCCTCGCGCACGACCTCGAAGCTCATGCCGTCGCGGTACAGCGGATGCAGGCTCGACGGACCCCACACGACGGCCCACTCGCCACGGGCGCGCTGCAGTTCGAGTTCGACGTCCCAGCTGACCTCGCCGTACTCGCCGTCGACGAGGGTCACCGTCACGGGCGCGGCCACGCGGCCGTCGCTGATCTTTTCGACCTCGCCGGCGACGGCCTGCAGCTCGTCGGGGGCGAGCCCCTCGGCGAGCTGCTCGTAGGCCGGCCGCATGGTCGGGGGCTCGTTGCGGGTCAGCTCGAGCATCTGGTCGAGGTCGCCGGCCTCCCAGGCGGCGGCGAAGGCGGCCGCGGTGTCGGCGGGATCGACCGCCTCCGCCTGCTCGCCGGTGAACACGTCGCTCTCGGTGAGCAGCCACCACCCGCCGTAGGCGGCGCCGGCCAGCGCGCACAGGGCGACGATCGCGATGAACAGGTCCTTCACCGCCCACCTTCCGTTCGTGGCTCGCCCCCGTGGACCGTACCCGCCGGCCGGGACGGACGGTCGGGGTGGGCGGGTGACCGGTTGACGGCCATGGCAGGGGACGGTCCACTCGGGATGGGTGCTCCTCGGCCGAACGTTCGGCCTGCCGATCTGCCCGACCGGCTCGGCCACCGCGCCGTCCGCCGGGCGGCCGTGGCGCAGTGGGATGGGCACCCCACGCCGCCCTACCCTGGTGTGTACGTCACCCTGGAGCACGATCGCCGACATGGCCAACCAACCCAACGCCTCCAACCAGTCGGAACTCAACTCCTGGCTGGTCGAGGAGATGTACGAGCAGTACCGCGAAGACCCCGACGCGCTGTCGAAGAGCTGGCGCGACTTCTTCGCCGACTACCGCCCGGACGGGGCCCGCGGCGCGAACGGTCGTGCTGCCGGGCGTGGCAGCGGCAGTGGTGCCGAGGCGGCGCCGTCGGGCAACGGCGCCAGCGCCGCGTCCGCCAAGCGCGCCGCGCCCACGATCGACGAGGACGACCCGGCGGCCTCGCGCATCCGCGGCGTCGGGGCCCGGATCGTCGAGAACATGGAGACCTCGCTCGGGGTCCCCGTCGCGACCTCCGTGCGCGACGTGCCCGCCAAGCTGCTCGAGGTCAACCGACGCATCGCCAACAACTACCTGCGCCGGACCAACGGCGGCAAGGTCTCGTTCACCCACCTGATCGCCTACGCGATGGTCAAGGCGGTCGAGGCCGTCCCGGCGATGACGTCGACCTACGGCGAGACCGAGGACGGCAAGCCGGTCGTGCGCCGCGCCGACCACTTCGGGATGGGCCTGGCGGTCGACCTCGAGAACAAGGACGGCTCGCGCACCCTGCTCGTCCCGGTGATCAAGGACGCCGACACCCTCGCCTTCGACGAGTTCCTGCGGGCCTACGAGGAGATCATCCGCAAGATCCGCACGGGCAAGCTCGACCCGGCGATGTTCAGCGGTGGCACGCTCACGGTCACCAACCCGGGCACGATCGGCACGGTCCACTCGATCCCGCGGTTGATGTCGGGTCAGGCCGCGATCTTCGGCGTCGGCTCGATCGACTACCCGGCCGGCTACCAGGCCGCCGACCCGCGCACGATCGCCAAGCTCGGCGTGTCCAAGGTCATCACGCTCACCTCGACCTACGACCACCGTGTGATCCAGGGCGCCGAGTCCGGTCTGTTCCTCAAGCGCGTGCACGAGTTGCTGATCGGCGAGCACGGCTTCTACGACGAGGTCTACAACTCGCTCGGCCTGCCCTACGAACCGGCCCGCTGGCGCCGGGACGTCGCCAACTTCGACGACGAGTTCGATCTGCTCGCCAAGCAGAGCAAGGTCGACCAGCTCGCCAACATGTACCGCGTGCGCGGTCACCTGATCGCCGACCTCGACCCGCTGCGGTTGCACACCAAGGCGATGCACCCCGAGCTCGACCCGACCTACTACGGGTTGTCGATCTGGGATCTCGACCGCGAGTTCATCACCGACATCGGTGGCGAGCCGCGCAAGATGGAACTGCAGAGGATCCTCGGCGTGCTGCGCGACGCCTACTGCCGCACCATCGGCATCGAGTACGGCCATGTGCTCGATCCCGAGCAGAAGCAGTGGATCCGCGACAAGGTCGAGGGCGCCAACGGTGAGGTCACGCCGGAGGACCAGCTGTGGATCCTCGAGCGCCTCAACGCCGCCGAGGCGTTCGAGTCGTTTTTGCACACCAAGTACGTCGGGCAGAAGCGCTTCGGCATCGAGGGTGCCGAGAGCCTGATCCCGCTGCTCGACACGGTCTGCGAGGCAGCCGCCGACGCGGGCGACGTCGACGACATCGTCATGGGCATGGCCCACCGCGGTCGCCTCAATGTGCTGTCGAACATCCTCGGCAAGTCCTACCAGCAGATCTTCGGTGAGTTCGAGGGGCACATCGATCCCGACACCGTCCAGGGCTCGGGCGACGTCAAGTACCACCTCGGCACGAAGGGCGTCTACCACGCCCGCTCGGGCAAGACCGTCGACCTGCACCTGCCGCCCAACCCGTCGCACCTCGAAGCGGTCAACCCGGTCGTCGAGGGCATCGCCCGCGCGCTGCAGGACGGCTACGACCGCGGCAACGAGGGCGTGTTCCCGTCGCTGCCGCTGTTGATGCACGGTGACGCCGCGTTCGCCGGCCAGGGCGTGGTCACCGAGACCCTCAACCTGTCGCAGCTGCGGGGCTACCGCACCGGCGGCACGATCCACGTCGTGATCAACAACCAGGTCGGGTTCACCACCTCGCCGCACGCGGCGCGCTCGTCGTACTACGCCACCGACGTCGCCAAATCCGTGCACGCACCGATGCTGCACGTCAACGGCGACGATCCCGAGGCCGTCGTGCGTGTCGCACGGCTGGCGTTCGAGTACCGCCAGAAGTTCGCCCGCGACATCGTCATCGACATGGTGTGCTACCGCCGCCACGGGCACAACGAGGGCGACGACCCCTCGTTCACGCAGCCGCAGATGTACGACGTCATCGACAACCTGCGGTCGGTGCGCAAGCTCTACACCGAGCGCCTGGTCCGCCGTGGCGACATCTCGATCGAGCAGGCGGAAGAGTTCCTGCAGGACTTCGAGGCCCGCCTCGAGGACGCGTTCACCGCCACCAAGGAGGCCGCGCCACCGGAACCGCCCAAGGCGATCCGGCCGGTCGAGACCACCGATCTGCATCCGCCGGTCGAGACCGGCGTGGCCGAGGACGCGCTCGACCTGATCGCGGCCAAGCAGTTCGACGTCCCCGAAGGCTTCACCCGCCACCCCAAGCTCGACCGGATCTTCAAGAAGGCGCGCGAACGCTACGAGTCGGGCACGATCGACTGGGCGCTGGGCGAGACGCTCGCCTTCGGGTCGTTGCTGCTCGAGGGCACCGACGTCCGCCTCGCCGGGCAGGACTCGCGGCGTGGGACCTTCTCGCACCGCCACGCCGTGCAGGTCGACTTCAAGTCCGGCGAGGAGCACCTGCCGCTGACCACGCTCGACGACGAGCAGGGCCGCTTCATGGCCTACGACTCGCTGCTGAGCGAGTACGCCGCCGTCGGTTTCGAGTACGGCTACTCGGTGCAGAACAAGGACACGCTGGTCGCGTGGGAGGCGCAGTTCGGCGACTTCGTCAACGGCGCCCAGATCATCATCGACCAGTTCATCGTGGCCGCCGAGGACAAGTGGGACGAGACCTCCGGCCTGGTCATGTTGCTGCCGCACGGCTTCGAGGGCCAGGGCCCCGAGCACAGCTCGGCGCGCATCGAGCGCTTCCTGATCCTGTGCGCCGAGGACAACATCCAGGTCGTCAACGCCACGACGTCGGCGCAGTACTTCCATGTGCTGCGGCGCCAGATGCACCGCGACGTCCGCAAGCCGCTGATCATCTTCACACCGAAGTCGTTGCTGCGGTCGCCGAACGCCTTCTCGGACCTGTCCGAGTTCACCTCCGGTTCGTTCCGCGAGACCCTCGACGACCCGGCGTGGGTCGCCTCGGGCGCGGGGCGCGAGGGAGAAGGGCGCGACAGGTCCGAGGCGAAGGCCGTGGTGTTCGGCTTCGGCAAGGTGGCCTACGACGCGATGAAGGCCCGCGACGAGCGCGAGTCGCCGACCGCGATCGTCAGGGTCGAGCAGCTGTACCCGTTCCCGGCGCAGCAGATCCGCGAGATCCTCGAGTCCTACCCCAACGCCAAGGACGTGGTCTGGCTCCAGGAAGAGCCCAAGAACATGGGTGGCTGGAGCTTCGTCGACGGCCGGTTGTGGAACATCCTCGACGACCTCGACGACGGCCGCAAGCTGCGGTGCGCTGCTCGTGTGCCGTCGGCATCGCCGGCCGCCGGTCAGCACGTGGTCCACGACCAGGAGCTCGAACAGCTCATGGGCGACACCCTCGACCCCGTCGACGCCTGACCCCACCCTCCCCATTCGCCGGTTGCCGCGATGTTGCCGCGCGGGCGAGGCAGGAATTGCCGGGGCGTCCGGGTCGACCCGGCTGACGTTTTCCACACCATGCGGTGAACCGCGGCGCTCGGCGAAGTTCCGTCCCGCGGCCGAGCCGCAGATCTGGGTCACGCAGACCCGTCGCGTCGACTGGTACTTCCGGGCACTCAAGCTCGCCATTGAGTACAAGGGATCAATCGACCACACCAAGACATCCCGCCGCGCCGACGCCGAACGCGAGCGCGAACTCGCCGAGGCCGGCATCCGCGTCGAGTCGTTCGGCGCTACCGACCTCGGCGACGAGGACGCCCTGGTCGCCCGCGTCGCCGCGCTTCTCACCCTTGCGTTCTGGGCGGTGCGCGGGGTCGGGTCAGGCGGGGAGGGACTCGAGGTAGTCGCGGATGAACGGGTCGACGTCGGCCTCGCGGGTCGGCGCGACCGCGGGCGTGGGGCCTTCGAGCAGGTGGACCCCCCGGTTGTCGCGGATCGCCTCGCCGAGCGTGCGGGTCGCGTCGTGCGAGCGGGCGCCGCCGGCCTCGGTCTGCACGATCACGGTGGGGATGTCGAGTTCGTCGATGCGCCCGTACTCCGGCGAACCGCCCGCGGGCACGTCGAGCAGGATCAGGCCACGGACGCGGTCGGGTGCCTCGAGGCCGGCGCGCAGCGCCACGAGCGCCCCCACGCCGTCACCGGCGAAGATCGCCCGCTCGATGCCCTGGTGGTGCAACAGGTCGAGCGCGAGCGCGGCGAGATCGTTGGCCCGGTCCTCGCCCTCACCCTCGGGTGGATCCCAGGCGATGAGCCGGTACACCCGGCTGAAGTGGGTGAACCGTGCCCGCAGGTCGGCTGCGCTCGGGGCCGCCCCGGGCGTGAGCAGGATTGGTGGACCCTCGCCACCGATGTCCTCGAAGGTGACCTCGTGGGCACCGAGCTGGGCGGAGTAGGGCACCGTGCGACCTCGCTGTCGGGGTGAATGCGGCCGGACCAACGCTACAGGCCAAAGGAACCGCTTCCCTGGCCCGGGGGAGGCGCTGGTCACTCCTCGCGCCCCTCCGGGATCGTGTCGTAGGCCTCGAGGGTGTACTGCACGTTGGGGTCCCACATCAGGAACTCCTCGACGCCCCGGTCCCGCGCAGCGCGGATCTGCTCGCGGACCTGGTGGGGGCGGTCCCACTCGCGGTACTTCGTGTCCTCGAGCCAGGGCACGATCCGTGCCCGTGTGCCTTCGATCGTCTCCTGCCAGACCTCGAGGGTGGCCGTGATGATGTCGTAGGGCTGGCGGTTGGGGTCGGCGACGCCGTATTCGCCCGGCCCCCAGTGCGACGGGTAGATCATCGGAGAGACGTAGTCGAGGTGCTGCGCCAGCGCCGGGACGTCCTGGGCGATCTGGGTGGGGCGGTCCGCGGCGATCCCGTACAGCGAGGCGGCATGCCCGACGCCGTACTTCGCGAGCCGCTCGTCGGCCTGACGGGCGAAGTCGGCCACGGCGGCCTCCAGCGTGGCGCCGTCCGCCTCGGCCGACACGCCCGGTACCACCATGTTCTCGACCGGACCGTCGGGGCGGCGGATGTAATCCCACAGGATGTCGTCGACGCCGGCCGCGGCGGCCTCCTCGGCGAGCGCGAGGTTGTACTCGATGACGTCGGGGCTGGCGAAGCTGGTGAAGCAGCAGCCGTACTTGCCGGTGAACGGCTCGCCGTCGGGTGTCTGGATGAGCCAGTCCATCTCGTCACGCTCGAGCGCGAGGTCACCGAGCATCCCGTCACGGAACGCCACGATGCGCCCGGTGACGTGCGCGCCGTGGGCGTGCAGTTCCTCGACGACCGCGGGCAGGTCGTAGATGCCGGTCGCGGCCCCGGACGCCTGGGCGAGTTCGACCTCGCTGTCCCAGCCGACCATGCCGCCCTCGTCCTTGAGCGTGAGCGCCACCGTGTTGATGATCCCGTCGTCGATCATGGTGAGGATGCGCTCGCGGTAGCTCGGCGTGGCCCACGCGTACGCGGTGACGTGCACACCGCGGATCTGTTCGACCTCCACCCGTGACGGCACCGTCACCAACGTGAACGCGTCGTCGCTGGCGTTGCCGGCCGCGTCGGTGGCCACGATCCCGATCTCACCCTCGGGCGGCGAAGCGAGTTCCACCTCGAAGGCGCCGCTGTCGTCCGCGGTCGTCTCCTGGTCCGCGACGGTCACCGCGGCACCGGCCTCGGTGGTACCGGCCACCACGACCGGCTCCCCGGCGACCACGGCGCTGTCGGGCGAGGTCAGGTCGATCTCCGGTGCGGTGGTGTCCAGCGCGAAGTTCCACTCCTGCAGCGTCTCGGGTTCGGTGTCGTCCTCGGGATCGTCGCGCTGCACGCTCAAGACGTACTCGCCGTCCTCGAGCCCATCGGGGGTCCACCGCATGCTGCCGTCGGAGGCAGCCGCCTCGGTCGGCTCGCCGTCGAGCGCGAAGCCGATCGTCTCCGGCACCGCCTCGGGACTGCGAACCTCCCAGGCGACCTCCTCGACGTCCTCGGCCGCGAGCACGACGTCGTCGTCGGGACCGGTGAACTCGAGGTCGGGTTCGCCGGCGTCACACGCGGTGATCAGCAGCGCGGCGGCCACGGTGAACGCCGTCGCAGTGAAACGACGTGCGGCAGTGCTCGGCAACCGGCGCATCGGGCCCCCGTGGTGTGTTCGGCGATCGACGGACGCAGACGGTACCGACGACCGAAACGTTCGGATCGCCGTCGACCGGCCACGACAGGCATGGATGAACGACCCCATGCCGAGGTTGCCTGCGCCCCTCGCGCGGGCCACCCTCGACCTTCACCCACCGCCGAGCGGAAGACCCACCGTGCGTGACGATGCCGACCGCCTGCTGCCTCCCGCGCCGGTCACCAGCCTCGATGCCCACCTCGCGGCCGGCGGCGGGCGCGGCCTGGCGCACGCGGTGGACATCGCGCCCGACGAGGTCATCGCCGAGGTCGACCACGCGGGCCTGCGCGGCCGCGGCGGGGCCGGCTTCCCCACGGCGCGGAAGTGGCGCGGTGTGCTCGAAAACGCCGCCGGCGCCGGCGGCCGCCTGAGCCTGGTGGCCAATGCCGCCGAGGGCGAGCCGGGCACCTACAAGGACCGTGTCCTGATCGAACAGCAGCCCTACGCGTTTCTCGAGGGCATCTGCATCGCCCTGTACGCCACGGGCGCCGAGACCGCCTACATCGGGATCAAGGAGAAGTTCACGCACCCGGTGCAGCGGCTGCAGGCCGCCCTGGCCGAGGTCCGCGAAGCCGGTTGGCGCGGCGCCGACCGCATCGAGGTCGTCCTCGGCCCGGACGCCTACCTGTTCGGCGAGGAGACCGGGATGCTCGAGGTCATCGAGGGCAAGCTGCCGATGCCACGCATCATCCGGCCCTACGAACAGGGCCTCAACGCGACCACCGCCGTCCCGAACCCCACGATCGTCAACAACGTCGAGACGCTGACCCACGTCGCCTCGATCATGGCCAACGGGGCCGACTGGTTCCGCCAGGCCGGCACCGAATCCTCGCCCGGGACCATGGTCTTCACGGTGGTCGGCGACGTCGACAACCCCGGCGTCTACGAGTTGGCGCTCGGTACGTCGTTGCGCACGCTGCTGGTCGACATCGCCGGTGCCCGCGACATCAAGGCCGTCTACTCGGGCACGTCCAACATGGTCCTCACCCCCGATCGCCTCGACGTCGCCCTGGGCTTCGACGAGATGAGCGACGTCGGCGCCGGGATGGGCTCGGGCGGGTTCATCGTCTACGACAACTCACGCAGCATCGTCGACGTCCTGGCCGTGCTGATCCACTTCCTCGCCATCGAGTCGTGTGGGCAGTGCAACGCCTGCAAGCTCGGCAACACCGCCATGGACGAGATCCTGGCCAAGGTGCAGCGCGGCGAGGCGACCCAGGCCGACCTCGAGACCCTGCTGCGCCGCAGCCACACGGTCACCGACGCCAACCGCTGCTACCTGCCGGTCGGGTCGCAACTGCTCGTGGCGAGCACGATCCAGGCCTTCGTCGACGAGTTCGTCGCCACGGTCGAACGCGGCGAACCGACCCCGGCCGACCTGCCGACCCCGCTGATCGAGGCGATCGACGCGGAGACCGGCGAGGTGACCTGGCACCCCCGCTACCACCTCAAGCAGTCCGACTGGTCCTACGCCGACACCGACCCCCACGACGAACGCCTCTTTGCGATCCGAGCCGATTGAGTCAGAGTTCGACGGTTCTCGGGGGATCGGCGCCGGGACGGGTGCAGGTGAGCGCGGCGACGTGTACGGCCGTGGTCAGCGCGTCGCGCCACGCCGTCTCGTCCAGGGTCCGAACCCGTTCGCGTGAGAGTGCATCGGCCTGTGCCAGCGCGTGCAGCAGGCCGGACGTGAACGCGTCGCCCGCACCGACCGTGTCGGCCACCTCGACGGTCTCGCCCGGCACCGTGACGGACCCGCCCTCGGCGAGGTGGACCTCGGCACCGTCGGGGCCGCGGGTGACGACGACGGCCGCGGGGCCGGCCGCCGCCCAACGCCTGGCGATGTCGCCGTGCGCCCGGCCGGGATAGAGGATCTGCAGGTCCTCGTCGCTGACCTTGACCAGGTCGGTGTCGCGGACCATCTGGTCCAGGCGGGTCCCGTAGCGGCGCAGGTCGTCGATGACGGCGGGTCGGACGTTGGGGTCGAAGCTCAGCAGCGTGTCGCCGCGGTCCTGGGCGATCAGGCCGGCCAGGACCTCGCCGGCCGGTTCGGTGTCGAGCGTGACGGCACCCAGCGACACGTGCGCGGCGTCCGCGGACTCCCAACCGTCGAGGTGCTCGGGGGTCAGCTCCGCGGCGCTGGTGCCGGTCAGGTAGAAGCCGTAGCTGGCGCGGCCGGTGTCGTCGAGGTGGACCACCGCGAGCGTGGTCGGCGCGTCGGTCCTCGCGACCAGGTGCACCGACACGCCTTCGTCGCGCAGCCGGTGCGAGAGCCGTTCGCCGAACGCGTCGAGGGAGAGCGTGCCGAGGTAGGCCGTCTCGTCGTCGAGTCGGCCCAGCCCGACCGCCACGTTGTACGGCGAGCCTCCGAGCAGTGGTCGCAGCGCGCCGGTGCCGTCGCCGGGGACCGGCGCGAGGTCCACCAGTGCTTCGCCCACGACGACGATCACGACAG
This sequence comes from Egicoccus sp., assembly GCA_040904725.1. Classification (GTDB taxonomy): domain Bacteria; phylum Actinomycetota; class Nitriliruptoria; order Nitriliruptorales; family Nitriliruptoraceae; genus Egicoccus. Next base: position 18,323 of record JBBDSX010000046.1, on the reverse strand, counting down.
TTCCACGAACGCGGCCGTGTCCGCGGGCAGCCGCAGCACGCTGCCGGACACCTCGACACCCTCGTCGCTGGCGTAGGCGAGCCGGCCGGGTCCGGGCAACGCGAGCGAGATGGCTTCGCCCGATCCTGACGCGTCGACGTGGAGGGCGACCACGATGTCGGCGGCATCGCCCGTGCTGCGGCGCAGTGCGATCACCGGGCCCTCGTCGGTCAACCACGTCCAGCCGGCGCCGTGGCGCAACGCCGGCAGTTCGCGGCGCGCCCGGAGCAGGCCGCGCGTGCGCTCGAGCGGCGATCCGGGCACGCCGGCCTGGGCGGCGACTGTCTGGTCCGGGCGCCGGTTGTCACCGAACGGCAGCCATGGCGTGCCGGTGGTGAACCCGAAGCCGTCGACGGGCTCCCACAGCATCGGGGTGCGGACCGGGTCGCGCCCGGCGGCCCCCGGGTTGCGCACGGCGACCGGGTCCTGCGCCGAGTCGTCGGCCAGTTCCGCGTCGTCGAGGCCGAGTTCGTCGCCCTGGTAGACGAACGGGACGCCCGGCAGGCCGCACAGCAGCGTCAGGTAGGCGCGGGCCCGGCGTGCCCCGACCTCGCCGCCACCGAAACGGGTCGCGGCCCGCGGGTCGTCGTGGCTTCCCAGCGGCCACGCGAAGCCGTCCCCGCCGGCCTCGACGAGTCCGCCGAGCGTCGTGCGGATCTCCTCGACGTCCCACGTGGTGTGCAAGGTGGCGAACGCGAAGGCCAGGTGCAGTCCGTCGCCATCCTCGACGTAGCGGCGTAGCCGTTCGGTCTGCAGCAGGTAGACCTCGCCGAGCAGCATCGCGTCGTGCTTGGCCGCGATCCTGTTCCACTCGCGGTAGATGTCGAGGACGCCGGCCTGGTCCTGGTCGTGGAGATGGTCGAACGCCTTGAACCGGTCCCCGGGCGACGCGGCGGGATCGACCTCGACCAGCAGAGGGTTGTCGCGGAACTGTTCGTCCTTGACCAGGGCGTGCGCGACGTCGATGCGGATCCCGTCCACGCCGCGGGCGAACCAGGTGTCGATGATCTCGGCGAACGCCGCGCGGACCCGGTCGTCGGCCCAGTTGAGGTCGGGCTGTTCGGGCAGGAACAGGTGCATGTAGTACTGGCCCGACGCCTCGTCGAGGGTCCACGCGGGACCTCCGAAGTTACTGACCCAGTTGTTCGGTGGCCCGTCGTCGGGGGCGGGGTCGCGCCAGACGTAGAAGTCGCGGTGCTCGGCGTCACGGCCGGTCAGCGCGTCGAGGAACCAGGGATGCTGGCTGGACGTGTGGTTGGGCACGAGGTCGACCACGATCCGAAGCCCGAGTTCGTGGGCCCGCTCGATCAGTGCCGTCGCGTCGTCGACGGTGCCGTAGGTCGGTTCGACGCCGAGGTAGTCCGAGACGTCGTAGCCGTGGTCGGCCTGCGGCGAGGGGTAGAACGGCGTGACCCAGACGAGGTCGACCCCGAGATCGGCGAGGTAGGGCAGGCGGTCCTGGATGCCCCGCAGGTCACCGAAACCGTCGCCGTCGCTGTCGGCGAACGAACGCACGTAGACCTCGTAGCCGACCGCACCGTGCCACCAGGTCACGTCCCACTCCTCGTTCGTCGCGTCGTGTCGTGTCGGATCGACACGCTATCGGGGCGAACGCGGTGTTCGCGGTGCGCCGAAGGTCCCCCATCGAGGGCCCGTGCCGTCTATCGTCGCAACTGACATTCGGCGGTCCAGCCGCCGAACCCCCAGCAGCCATCACGCCACGCGCCCGAACCGGCGCGGTGGTGACACGACCCCGGGAGGTGCGGTATGGCGAACGTGGTGTTCGAGGACGTACAGAAGGTGTATCCCGACGGGACGCAGGCGATCTTCGATCTGTCCCTGGAGATCGCGGACGGCGAGTTCGTGATCCTGGTCGGACCCTCCGGGTGCGGCAAGTCCACGGCACTGCGGATGGTCGCCGGCCTCGAGGAGATCTCGGGCGGCAAGCTCTACATCGGTGACCAGGTCGTCAACGACCTGTCTCCGAAGGAGCGCGACATCGCGATGGTGTTCCAGTCCTACGCGCTGTACCCGCACATGTCGGTCGCGGACAACATGGGTTTCGCCCTGAAGCTGTCCAAGACCCCGAAGGACGAGATCGAGCGCCGGGTGAACCAGGCCGCGGACATCCTCGGTCTCACCGAGTACCTGCACCGCAAGCCCAAGGCCCTCTCGGGCGGCCAGCGCCAGCGCGTGGCGATGGGGCGCGCCATCGTGCGCTCGCCCCAGGCGTTTTTGATGGACGAGCCGCTGTCCAACCTCGACGCGAAGCTGCGCGTGCAGATGCGCGCCGAGATCGCGGCGCTCCAGTCGCGGCTCGGCGTCACCACGGTCTACGTCACCCACGACCAGATCGAGGCGATGACGATGGGTGACCGCGTGGCGGTCCTCAAGCGCGGCCGGCTCCAGCAGGTCGACGCGCCGCAGACGCTGTACAACCGGCCCGAGAACCTGTTCGTGGCGGGGTTCATCGGCTCGCCGTCGATGAACATCTCCAGTGCCAAGCTGGTGCGCGAGGACGGCAAGATGTGGGTCGAACTCGACCGCGGAGCCACGCGCCTGCACGTGCCCGACGAGGCGCTCGACCGCTACCCCAAGGCGGCCGAAAAGGCCGGTGGCGAGGTCGCCCTCGGCATGCGTCCCGAACACTTCGCACCGATCGACGAGGTCGGACCCGACCAGGTGTGGCGCGGACGCGAGGTCACCCTGGTCGAGATGCTCGGTGCCGAGATGCTCGTGCACTTCCGCACCGACACGCCACCGATCGTCACCGATGACATGAAGGAAGCCATCGACGACGAGGAGGCCTTCGAGGACCTCAAGCGTCAGGCCGAGTCGGGCGGGCAGACCTTCACGGCCCGCTTCGAGCCGGGCAACCCGCCCAAGATCGGCGACAAGATCGAGGTCGGGTTCCGCACCGAGGAACTGCACTTCTTCGACGTCGAGAACGGCCAGGCCCTGCGGTAGGCACGCCCGACGTGTCGAGCGGTCATCCGGCCGGTGGTCGTCATGATCACCGGCCGGTCGCGTACCGCGTCCCCCAACGTCGTCGGCACCGACGAACACGGCACCGCCCTTGCGCTTCCAGCTGACGGCCCGCACCGGGCACCCGGACTTCCTCGACCTGCCCTGGAACCGGGCGCTCGCCGAGTGGGACTCGCCGCGGCTGGTCGAGATGCCGATGGGCATCCACCGCCACGTCGTGCGCACCGTCCAGTACGACCAGCGGCTGTACCACCTCAAGGAACTGCCACGCCGGTTCGCCGAGCGCGAGTGGCGGTTCCTGCGTCACCTCAAGTCCGAGGGCGTGCCCGTCGTCGATGTCGTCGGCGTCGTCAGCCGCCGCGAGGCCGAGGACGGCACGCCGCTCGAAGCGGTCCTGATCACCGAGCACCTCGAGTTCTCGGTGCCCTACCGGCTGTTGTTCCTGCGCCAGGAGCACCGCCAGCTCCGCGAACCGATGGTCGACGCACTGGTGCACCTGCTGGTGCGCATCCACCTGCAGGGCTTTCTCTGGGGCGACTGCTCGTTGTCGAACACGCTGTTCCGGCGCGACGCGGGCCGACTGTCGGCGTACGTGGTCGACACCGAGACCGGCGAGCTCTACGACGTCCTCTCGCGGGGGCAGCGGCAGATGGACGTCGACCTCGCGATCGAGAAGTGCGGCGGTGAACTGCTCGACCTGCAGGCCGCGGGCGTGCTCACCGCCGACGTCGACCCGTTCGAGCTCGGCACCGAGCTCGAGGAGCGCTACCACGGGCTGTGGGCCGAGCTGACCCGCGACGAGCTGTTCAGCGACGACGAGCGCTACCGGATCCACGACCGGCTGCGGCGGATCAACGAACTCGGCTACGACGTCGAGGAACTCGAACTGGTCCAGGACACCGAGAACCCCGGACTGACCCGCATGGTGCTCAAGACCTCGGTGCTCGAGCCGGGCCGCTACCGCCGGCTGCTGCAGCAGCTGACCGGGCTCGACGTGCAGGAGAACCAGGCCCGCTTCCTGCTCAACGACATGCACAACTTCGGCGCGTGGCTGCAGGCCGAGGAGGGACGTTCGATGCCCGAGGTGCTGATCGCCCACCGGTGGATGGAGCAGTCGTTCGAGCCGATCGTCGAAATCGTGCCCGAGGAACTGCACGGCAGGCGTGAACCCGCCGAACTCTTCCACGACGTCATCGACCACTGGCACCACCTGTCCGAGATGATGGGCCATGATGCCGGCCTGTTCGACGCGGCCGAGAGCTACGTCGACACGGTGCTGCGCTTCGAACCCGAGGAGCGGCGGGTGTCGCCCACCGACGCCGACGGCGAACTCGAGGGGCTCGAACCCGACGCGCTGATCGGCTTCGACGACGCCGGCGAGTGATGCCGCCCGGTGGACGGCATCGGGGCCGCCGCGTCAACACGGTTTGCGGTTACGGTCCCGCACGGGCACGGCAGGCAGGAGGAGCGGTGGACGCGACGCGCACCGCCGGTGCGGCGGACGACATCGGGTCGCTCGCCGCTGCGCTCGAGGCCCTCGACTTCGCGCTCAGCGGCGCGGCCCGTGAGGAACTGCGGGGACGCGCCGTGGCGACGGCCCGGCGCCTGCGGGCCACGCTGGTCCGCAGCGCCGACCTCGATGCCCCGTTGCTGGTCGTGCTGGCGGGCGGGACGGGGGCCGGCAAGTCCACCACCGTGAACAGCCTGGTCGGCGCCCGCGTCGCGGCCACCGGCGTCGTCCGGCCCACCACCCACGCCCCGGTACTGGTCTGCCACCCTGACGACGAGGCCGATCTCGTCGACGCCGCGATCCTGCCGCACCTGCCCCGGGTGAGCGTCGCCTCGAGCGCGGGGCGCGAGGAGAACGATGACGGGTCGGCCGGGGGACAGCGGCTGGTCGTGCGCACGACCGACGGGCTGCCGCCGGGCCTGGCGCTGGTCGACACCCCCGACGTCGACTCGGTCGAAGCCGCCAACCGCGCCCTCGCCGAAAGCGTGCTCGACGTCGCCGACGCCTGGTTGTGGTTCGTCACCGCGCGCACCTACGCGGACGAGGTCGGCGCCGCCTACCTGCGTCTGGCCCGCGACCGCCAGGTGCTGACCGGCGTCGTCGTCACGCAGGTCCAGGCCCGCGATCTCGAGGTGGTGCTCGACGACGTGGCACGGCTGCTCGCCTCGGAGGGCGTGGACGCCGACCGCCTGCTGCACGTCCCCGCGACCGACGTCGCCGACGAGCAGGTCCCCGCGGCGGCGGTCGCCCCGTTGCGCGAGTGGCTGACGGGTCTCGCGGCGCCGGCCGCCCGTGCCGACGTCCGCCGCCGCGCCCTCGACGGACTGCGCGCCGCCGTCCCGGCAGAACTCGTCCCACTGGCCGACGCGCTGGCGGCCGAGCAGGCGACCGCCGAGCGACTGCAGGATGCGCTCGAGCGGTCCTACCGCGGCCTGCACGCCGAACTCGGCGTCGAACTCGACCGCGGCATCCCCCTGCGCGCCGACGTGCTCGACCGCTGGCGCGACATGGTCGGTGGCGGCGAGACCATGCTGCGCATCCAGACGGCGGCGACCCGCATGCGCGAGATGGTGCGCGGCATGCTGGGGACCACCGACGAGGCGGCGAGCAGTCCGCGCCAGGTCCGTGCCGAGGTCGCCGACACGCTCAGCGACACGATCGTCCGCCTGCTCGAGCGTGCAGCCTGGGAGGCTCGCCGCCGGTTCGAGGAGGACCCGGTCGGCCGCGAACTCCTGGACCGCCAGCCCGCCCTGCGCAGCGAGGACACCGAACGGTCCCACCGCGTCCGTGCCGAGGTCGATGCGTGGGGCGAACACGTCGCCGAACTCGTGGCGACGATCGGCGCCGAGCGCCGGGTCCAGGCCCGCGTGTGGTCGACCGCGCTCAATGCCGTGGCCACGGCGGCGATCCTGGTCGTGTTCACGGTCAGTGGCGGACTCACGGGCGGCGAATTGGGCATCGCCGCACTGGCCAGCGCCGGCAGCCAGGCCCTGCTGGTGCGGCTGTTCGGCGAACAGAACCTGCGCAACCTGCTCGCCGACGCCCGCGCCGATCTCGAAGGTCGCCTCACTCGCCTGATCGAAGCCGACCGGGCACGTCACGACGCCGCGCTGACCGGGGCGCTGCCTCCGGCCGACGCGCACGCCGTGGTGCGGAGCGCCGCCGGACGACGGCCGTGAGGCGGCGGTCGGCCGCCGCACCGCCGCCCGACGTGGCCGGGGCGCTCGACACCGTCGTCGGCCTCGGGCCCGGCCGGCTCGACGACGTCGTGGTCGCCGAGGCCGTCGACCTGCGCGAGCAACTCGACGAACGGCTCGCCCGCGGCGAGGGCCTCACGGTCGCGGCGCTCGCGGGTGGGACCGGCGTGGGCAAGTCGGCCCTGACGAACGCGCTCCTCGGACGCGGCATCGCCGTCGAGGGCGTCCGACGCCCCACGACCTCGGTCGCACTCGCCGCGATGGACGGGCCCACGCCCGAATCCGATGCGCTGCTCGACTGGCTCGAGGTGCCCGAGCGCCATGCCGTGGGCGACGCCCTCCCCGAGGGCCTGGTGCTGCTCGACCTGCCCGACCACGACTCGGTCGTCGAGGCCCACCGCACGACGGCGACGCGTCTCGCCGAGCGCGTCGACGTGGTCGTGTGGGTGGTCGATCCGGTCAAGTACGCCCGCGAGGACACCCACGCCGGGCCCCTGGCGGCGCTGACCGAGCACGCCGAGGTGCTGCTGGTCGTGCTCAACCGTGCCGACGAACTCACGTCCGAGGGGCTCGCGGCGCTGCGTGCGGACCTTGGGAGGCGGCTTGCCGACGGCGGCCACCGTGACGCCCGCGTGATCCACACCTCGGCACGCACCGGGACGGGCGTGGACGAACTCCGTGGGGCGCTGACGGACCTGGCGGCGCGACGGTCCGCCGCGGCTGCCCGCCTGGCGGCCGACGCCGCCGTCTTCGCCGAACGAGCCGGCCGACACCTCGAGGCCGACACGGTCGAGGTGCCCACCGCCGACGCGCTGATGGGGCCGGTGCTGGTCGCCGTCGACGGCCACCGGGCGGCAGCCGAGGCCGCCGGGCTGTACCGCCGCGAGGCGGCGCGACGAAGCCGGTCGCCGCTGGCCCGGGTGCTCGGACGTCCGTTCCGGGCGGCCGGGGTCTCGTTGCGACGCCGGGCCGGGGTGGCCGACGGGCCGCCGCCGCGCGCCGCCACGGTCGAGGGCGTCGGGACGGCGCTGCTGCGCGCGCTGGACGTCGGACGGACCGCCGGACAGACCCACGCCGCCCTGCACCGCGCCGTCGGCGAGGCTGCCGATCACGCCGCACCGGCGCTGACCGACGCGGTGGCCGACGCCGACCTGGTGCCGGCGCCGCGACGGTGGTGGACGGTGCTGTCGTGGCTGCGGCTGCTGGCCGAGACGTGCGCGATCGTCGGCGCCGGGTGGCTGGCCGCCCTGGCCGTGGTCGACTACCTCCGCCTGCCCGAACTGCCGGTCCCACGCGTGGCGGGTGACCTGCCGTGGCCGACCGCGCTGCTGCTCGGCGGGCTGCTGGTCCGGGTCCTGCTCGGCGTGGTCACCCGGTTGCTGGCGCGTACTGGCGCACGACGGCATGCCGCACGGGTCCGTCGGCAGATCGAGCGGAGCCTGGGCGAGGTCGTCGAACAGCGCCTGCTCGACCCGCTCCGCCGCGAGGTCGACGACCAGCGCCGTCTCCGCGACGCCCTCGCCGCCCTGTCCCGGAAGGAAGGCCGATGAACGCCGCGCACGTCAGCCTGGTCACGCTGGGCGTGAGCGACCTCGCCCGCGCCGAGGCCTACTACACCGCCCTCGGTTGGCAACGGTCGGACGCGTCGGTCGAGGGGGTCGTCTCGTTCATGCGCGGCGGCGCCGTCGTGCTGTCGTTGTTCGGTCGCGACGACCTCGCCGAGGACGCCGGTCTCGCCGGGGCCGGCCTCGCCGCCGGCCCGGCTGCCGTCGCGCTGGCCTGCAACCTGCCGGACGAGGTGGCGGTCGACGCCGCGATCGCGACGGCGGCCGAGGCAGGAGGTCGCGTGGTCAAGCCCGCGGTGCGTGCCGAGTGGGGCGGCTACTCCGGCTACGTGGCCGACCCCGACGGGCATCTGTGGGAGTTCGCCCACAACTTCGGCTTCCCGCTGCACCCGGACGGCTCCGTCCGCCTGCCCGACGAGTCCTAGCCGCCAGGCCGGTTCCGGTCGGAAGATAGGCTCGTGCGCATGAGCGCTTCCGAGACCTCCGTCCGTCATATTCTCGTCGCCGTGGCCTGGCCGTACGCGAACGGCCTGTCGCACCTCGGCCACATCGCCGGTGCGTACCTGCCGGCCGACATCTTCGCGCGCTATCACCGGATTGCCGGCAACCGCGTGCTGATGGTGTCGGGCACCGACGCACACGGCACCCCGATCACGGTGAAGGCCGAGCAGGAGGGGGTGGAACCGGCGGACATCGTCAACCGGTTCAACCCGAAGTTCCACGAGCAGTGGGAGCGGCTCGGGATCTCGTTCGATCTGTTCACCACCACGATGACCGACAACCACCGCGAGGTCACGTGGGAACTGTTCCGTGCCCTGCACGCCAACGGCTACATCGACACGCGGACGACCGAGCAGTTCTTCGACCCGGAGGCCAACCGCTTCCTGCCCGACCGCTACGTCGAGGGCACCTGTCCCAACTGCGGCTCGCCCGACGCCCGCGGCGATCAATGCGACGCCTGCGGCAAGACCCTCGACCCGATCGACCTGGTCGACCCGCGTTCGAAGCTGACGGGCTCGACCCCTGAACCGCGCGAGACCGAGCACTACTTCATCCTGCTGCCGCGGCTGCAGGACGACCTGCTGAAGTGGCTCGAGGGGCGCGAGGGCTGGCGCAGCCACGTCATCAACTGGGCGCTCGGGTTCGTGCGCGAGGGGCTGATCGACCGCTCGATCACGCGCGACCTCACCTGGGGGATCCCGATCCCGCCGGAGCTCGACATCTCGACCGAGAAGTCCGAGAAGCGCATCTACGTGTGGTTCGAGGCCGTCATCGGCTACCTGTCGGCCTCGAAGGAGTGGGCGCAGCGCTCCGGGGATCCGGACGCCTGGAAGGCCTGGTGGCTCGACCCGGCGGCCGAGTCGTACTACTTCGTGGGCAAGGACAACATCCCGTTCCACGCGGTGTTCTGGCCGAGCTACCTGCTCGGCTCGGCGACCGCCGACTCGCCGCCGCTCAACCTGCCGACCAACGTGCCGGCCAACCAGTACGTCACCTTCCGCGGCGCCAAGGCATCGAAGTCGCGCGGTGTCGGGAAGTCGTTGTTGGACTACCTCGACGACTACCAGCCCGACGAGTTGCGCTACGCGTTGGCCACGATCCTGCCCGAGTACAACGACACGGACCTGACCGAGGACGAACTGGTTCGCCGCATCAACGGCGAACTGGTCGCGGCATGGGGCAACCTCGTCAACCGGGTCCTGGCGATGACCCGCAAGAACTTCGACGGCGTCGTGCCCGAGCCGGGTGAACTCGACGACCGCGATCACGCGATCCTGGCCACCGTCGACCGCAACCTCGCGGCCGAGGCGGAACTGTTCGAGCAGGTCGAGTTGCGTGCGGCGCTCAAGCAGGCGCTCGAGGCGACGCAGGAGGTCAACGCCTACCTCAACGCGACCGAGCCCTGGAAGACCGCCAAGACCGATCGGGACCGCACGGCGACGACCCTGTGGACCGCGCTGCAGGCCATCAGCGGCTGCAACCTCGCGTTCGCACCGTTCACGCCGTTCGCGGCAGCGACGGTCAGCGGCTGGCTCGGCCACGGCGAGGACCTGCACGCGAACGGTTGGCAACGACGGGACGTGGCGGCCGGCACCACGCTCGGCGAGCCGACGCCGCTGTTCCGCAAGGTCGAGCTTCCCGAGGTCGCGGAGGACCTGCCCGGCGCGGATTTCTGACCACCACCCCCTGCCGTTCGACCGTGGTCCCCACCTCGGCACACCCGATGTGGCGCACGAACGGTGGTGTCCGCGGCCGAAGATGGTCATCCCGGTCCGCGCGACCCCATCACACGGACGGGTCCGTGCGCTGCGACGCGTAGCACCATGGCAGCCGACCCCAGGTGTGGAGTGCGTCATGGACCTGTCAGCCGTCGATCCGATCGTCTGGATCATTCTTACCGTCGTGGTGGTCGCCGCCCTCGTGGTGTTGGCGATCGTGATGACCAAGAAGCGCAAGCGCCGCGAGGAGACCCGCCAGCACCTGCGGGACCGCTTCGGCGCCGAGTACGACCGCACCGTCAGTACCTCCCGCTCACGCAAGGCGGCCGAGGACGACCTGCAGGCCCGCGAGCAGCGTCGTGAGTCGTTCTCGATCCGGCCGGTGCCGGCCGACCAGCGCGACGACTTCCGGGCGCGGTGGGACGACATCCAGGCCAACTTCATCGACGCCCCGCACGCCTCGCTACGGCATGCCGACGAGTTGATCGACGAGATCGCGGTCGCGCGCGGCTACCCGGACGCGGCGCGTGAGCAACGACTGCAGGATCTGTCCGTCGATCACCCCGCGGCCATCGAGCGCTACCGCAGCACCCGCGCCGAGGACGGCAACGAGTTGTCGACCGAGCAGATGCGCTCGGCGCTGCTCGCGTCGCGGGACCTGTTCGAGACGATGCTGAACCGGGGGGAGTTCGGCTCGACCGAGACGCCGCCGACGCCGTTCCAGGAACTCGTCGTCGAGGACGAGGACCGCGAGGGCGAGGTCGGCGAGACCTCGGCGCGCTCGGACCTGCACCAACCCGACGAGGGACCCGTGCTGGACACCAACACCGCTGACACCGGCACGCAGCCCGGTGGCGCCGGCACGATCGACCTGACGCCGCACGAACACGACCAGCACCCGCGTGAGGAGGTCGATACCGGCGGCATGCCCGTCATGGGCCCCGACGGCCAGCCGGTGCCACCGCCGGTCGACGGGCGGCGCTGACCGACGTTGCAACCAGCACCAGCACCGGCGCGGGCGATCAGCCCGCGCCGACGCTGATCTCGGGGAACGCGACGTCGAGGGCATCCGTTCGTACCCCGGCCAGCTGGGCCGCGCATGTCTCGGGGATCGTGTCGTTGATGAACAGCCCGGTCGCCGTCTCGACCGCTGCGCGGACCTTGGTCCGGTCCGCGGCGCGGTTGGGCGGCAGGAACTCGAAGCTCAGGTGCCAGTCCTCGGTCGGCGTGCCGTTGGCGGCGGCCGGCGCCTGCTGGCACACCATCATGTACGACATCGGTTCGTCGAACAGGCGGTCGTAGCGGCTGACGACGTCGCGTAGGGCGACGGCGAGGTCGTGGCGTTCGGATGCGTCGAGGTCGTGCATCCGGCGGACCCCGTGGCGCTTGGCCCGCACGTGGATCTCGTACGGCCAGTCCGGCGCGAACGGCACGGCCACCACGAACCCGGGGAGGTCGAGCAGCACGCGTTCGCTCGCCGTGTCGCGCGTGACGACGCCACAGCTCAGGCAGGTGCCCTCCGCGGCGCGGTGCTCGGCGAGCGCGTCGATCCGGTTGCGCACCAGCAGTGGGACGTGACCGAGTGCGTAGATCTGCCCGTGCGGGTGGGCCAGGGTGGCACCGACGCCCTCGCCGCGGTTCTCGAAGACCAGGACGTGACGGTGTTCGGGTGCGGCCCACAGTGCCTCGGACCGGTCGGCCCAGATCGCGATGACCCGGGCGAGCTCGCGCGGTTCGAGCGTGGCCAGCGACCCGGTGTGTGTAGGCGTGTAGAGCACCACCTCGCAGCGTCCCACCGACGGTGCGGTGCGCCCGTCGAGCTCCGCGGCCGCGGGCGGATCCGCCAGCAGGGTCGGGAAGCGGTTCTCGAAGACCGCTGCCTCGTAGGGGAACGGCACCTCGGGACCGCCGGGGCACAGTGGGCAGGCGGGCGGCGCGGCGTTGCCGGCCCCTGCGGTGGGCGCGGTCTGGGGCCGGGTGTTGCGGGCCGGCGAGATCGCGGTCCAGCGCGCATCGAGCGCGTTCCAGCGCAGGTGCAGCGCCGGGTGGTCGCCGACCGGCAGCGGCGGCAGTTCGTCGCCGCCGTGGTCGCCGTAGAGCAGCAGGTAGCGGCCGTCGTCGTGGTGGAGCGTCGTGCGGCGGACCTGGTCGACGCTCATGGCCGTGCTCCCGTGTGGGCGTTGGACTCGCGCCATGCGTCGCCGACCATCGTGGCGAGGTCGTCGTGCCGGGGCTGCCAGCCGAGGAGTTCGCGGGCGCGGTCGGCCGACGCGACCAGCACGGCCGGATCACCCTCCCGGCGCGCCTCGTCGTCGGTGGGGATGGCGTGCCCGGTCACCTCGCGGGCCGCCTCGATCACCTCGCGGACGCTGTAGCCGCGGCCACTGCCGAGGTTGCACGTCAGGGCAGGCTGCTCGTCGAGCGCCTCGACGGCGAGGACGTGTGCGGCGGCGAGGTCGATCACGTGGACGTAGTCCCGTACCGCCGTGCCATCGGGGGTGTCGTAATCGGTGCCGAAGACCGAGACCCGCTCGCGGCGTCCGGCGGCGACCTGCAGGACGAGCGGCACGAGGTGGCTCTCGGGGGAGTGACGTTCCGGCCGGCCCGGGGCCGCACCGGCCGCGTTGAAGTAGCGCAGGCTCGCCACGCGCAGGCCGTGGATGCGGTGGTGCCACCCCAGCATGCGTTCGACCAGCAACTTCGACTCGCCATAGGCGTTGGTCGGACGCAGCGGGTGGTCCTCGTCGATGGGGGTGCGCTCGGGTTCGCCGTAGACGGCGGCGGTGGACGACAGCACGAACCGTTCGACGCCGTGTTCGAGCAGCACCTGCAGCAGGGCGGCGCTGCCGCCGGTGTTGACCGAGAAGAAGCGTTCCGGCTCGCGCATGGACTCGCCGGCCTCGATGAGTGCGGCGAAGTGCAGACAGCCGTCGAATCCGCCGTCAGCGACGATCGGCCGCATCGCGTCGGCGTCCGTGACATCGGCCTGGTGAAAGGTGGCGGCCTCGGGGACCGCGTCGCGGTGGCCGGAGGACAGGTCGTCGACGACGGTCACCCGGTGTCCGGCCCCGACCAGGGCCGCGGCGGTCGTCGCGCCGATGAACCCGGCACCGCCGGTGACCAGCAACCGCATCTGCGAACTCCATCGGTCGGGCTTGGGTACCGTCGCGCGGCCGAACCCTACGCCGTGTCGGACAGTCAGGGCCAACGACGTGCCGCGCTTCTTCGCTCCCGGTCGGGCCAACCTGATCGGCGAGCACACCGACCACACCGACGGGCTGGTCCTGCCGGTCGCGATCGACCGTGGTGTGACGCTCGACGCCGACCTCGGCGGCGACGAGATCGTGCTCGTGTCGGCGGACGCCGAGGGCGAGGTCCGCGTCCGTGCCGACGGCAGCGAGGTACCCGCGCAGGGCTGGGGACGGTTCGTCGCTGCCGTGGCCGCCGAACTCGCCGACCTCGGTCGCCCGCCGGTCGGTATGCGGGGCGAGCTGCGCAGCGACCTCCCGCAGGGCGCGGGACTGTCGTCCTCCGCCGCCCTCGAGGTGGTGCTGGCGACCGCGTTGGCCGCCGCGACCGACCTCGATCCGGCGCCGCTCGAACTCGCGGCCGCGTGCCGGCGGGCCGAGCGCCGCGCCGTCGGCGTGCCCAGCGGGATCATGGACCAGGCCGCATCCGTGCTCGGGCGTGCCGACCACGCGGTGCTGCTCGACTGCGGCACGCTCGAGTACCGCTACGTGACGCTGCCGGCCGATCACCTGCTGCTGATCGCCGACTCCGGGGTCCGACGGCAGCTCGAGACGTCCGGGTACGCGCAACGGTCGGCGGAGCTCGGCGAGGCGCTCCACGTGCTCGACGGCCGGCGTCCGTGTGAGGTCGGCGTCGAGGACCTCGACGACCTGCTCGCCGGACTCGACGAGGTCCCGGCCCGCCGGCTGCGCCACGTCGTCACCGAGAACGAGCGGGTCCGACAGACCGAGGCGGCGCTGGCCGATGGTCGGCTCGACGACCTCGGGCGGTTGTTCGCCGCCGGCCACGCGAGCCTGCGCGACGACTACGAGGTGACCATTCCCGAACTCGACCGGCTGGTCGAACTCGCGGTCGAGGGCGGGGCGACGGCCGCGCGGATGACCGGCGGCGGGTTCGGCGGCGCGATCATCGCGCTGGTGCGCGAGGACCGGGCCGAGCAGGTCGAGGCGACCCTGGGCGAGGGGTACGGCCACGACTTCCCGGAGCGACGGCTGCAGGTCCACCGCTGCCGTGCCGCGGACGGCGCCCGCCGCCTCGCGTGACGGTCAGGCCCTGACGGATGCGCGCGCTCGGCGCGGCGTGGCAGGAACTCTGGCCTGAGCCGGCGAAAACGTGGCGCAACGGGCGACCTCTCCGCGTCTCCCGCCGGAGAGGGATCATGCGCACCACGGCGCCGACCACGACCACCATCGTCTCGTTTGTCACCGCCCTCGCGCTCGTGCTGGCCCTCCTGGCGGCGCCACCGCCGGCGGCGAACGCCACCGCCGCCGCCTTGTCGCGGCCAACCGCGGTGGATCCGGCGCTGGCGAGCGACCTGCTGTCGCCCGGCGGGACGCCGCTCGGCACCAGGGCGACCGCCGTGGTGAGCGCGCATGGACCGTCCGGCCTGGCCGCGATCGAGGCGGCCGGCATCACCGGCGCCCGTCTCGAGGCGCTGTCGATGCTGCTGGTCGACGACCTCAGCGGGGCGCAGCTGGTGACCTTGCGCGACATGGACGAGGTCCGCAGCGTCTGGGGGCAGGAGGAACTCCAACTGCACATGCAGGAGTCGACGTGGGTGACCGGCGCCCGCGAGGTCTGGGAGGACCACGGCTACACCGGCGCGGGCGTCGAACTCGGCGTGGTGGACACCGGCGCGGACGGGACCCACTACGACTACGCCAACCTGCTCGAGTTCTGCAACGCCAGCGCGACCGGGACACTCGGCCTGGTCGTGTGCACCACCGACACCGAATCCGCAGTCGACGACAACGGCCACGGCACCCACGTCGCCGGCACGATGGCCGGCACCGGCGCGGCGACCGGCGGCCGGGAGGACCCCCACGCCACCGTCGGCATGGCGCCCGACGCCCGCATCCGCAGCTACGCCGCGAACGTCGCCGCGTCGCTGCTCAACACCGACATCCTGGCCGCCTACGACGACCTCATCGCCAGGAAGGAGGCCGGCGAGCACGACATCGTGGCGATCAACAACAGCTTCGGCGGCGGCATCGGCGGCGACTACAACCCCGACGACCCGCAGGCGATCGCCTACCAGCGCGCCAACGAGGTCGGCATGTTGCCGGTCTTCAGCGCCGGCAACTCCGGCCCGGACGACAACACCCTCGGGGTGCAGTGCCTGAGTCCGTACGTGCTGTGCGTCGGTGCCTCGACCAAGACGGACGGCATCACCGCGTTCTCCTCCGTCGGCCGTCCTGCGGCGCCGCACCCGGGCGCGGACGACGAGGCGATCGCGTACGACAACCACGACCGCCGTCTCGCGCGGGCGTTCGACATCGGCGTCTACCGCCCCGGGATCGTGGCCCCCGGCGCCGTGATCAACGCGATGAGCGCCAACGCCGCGACCTGCCGGGCCGGAAGTCCTGCCCCCTCTGGCTGCTACGAGCCGCTGCAGGGCACCTCGATGTCCGCGCCACACGTCACGGGCGCCGCCGCGCTGGTCACCGAGGCGTTCCGCGACGCCCACCGCCGCGACCCGAGCGCCGACGAACTGCTCGACATCCTCGAGCGGTCCGCCGCCCCGCTGCCGGGCCACCCGGCCGAGCAGCAGGGCGCGGGACGACTCGACGTTCCCGCCGCGATCGAACTCGCACTGGCCGACGACGGCGACGGCCGGACCGAGCCGGCCTGGATTTCCGTCGGCACGCCGGCCCCGAACTACGTCAGCGGCAAGCACCCCGGCGGGGACACGCTGATCGGCGAGCAGGTCGGCTGCGCCGGCGTGGGCAGCTACACCCTCAAGGAGGAAGCCGGCGTCACCACCTTCGCGGTGCCGCCCGGCGTTCACGAACTGACGGTCGACGTGGAGTGGGGCGCCTACCACCCCGAGGCGAACCTCTACCTCGAACTGTTCCGGCCGGGACACGACCCGGCCAACTCCACCGACGAGCCCGGCCCGACCCGCACGTACCCGGTCGCGGAGTCGGCCGGCCTGGTGCACACCGACGCGATCATCGACGACGTCGGACCGCCGGCGACGAGCCGGTCGGTGTCCGTCGCCGCACCCGAGGATGGTGACTGGTCACTGCGCGTGACCCACCGCACCGGCGGCACCGTCCAGCCGTGCCAGGACAACGACAACACCGAGGCGACCGAGCGCGCCGAGGGCTTCAGCTACGACGTCGCGGTCAACGCGACCCAGGTCACCGACCTGCCCGACACCCGGATCCACCGGGGTGACGCCGGGGACGACACGGTCGAACTGTACGGCACCGCGACCTATCCGCAGGCGCTCGAGGGCGTGACCACCTGGGCGGCACCTCGCACCCGGACCGACGCTGCCGACGACGAGGTGGAGATCGCCGAGGAGTTGTACTTCGAGGGCAGCCCGCTCGACGCGGCGGCCATGGAGGGCACGTTCGGAACCGGTGAGCCCGACGGGGAACCGCCGGCGACACAGACCGCGACGGCCTCCGCCGCCAACGACGACCAGCCCTGGAACCCGCTCGCCATCACCTGGCACGGGGACTACACCGGGCAGATCGACGGCAACCTGCAGTTCGACTGGTGGTGGAGCACCCCGAACCCCACGGGGCAGGTGCTCGGCGTGACCGCGCAGGTCACGGTCTTCGCCGACCCCGACCCGAACGACGGTGGCGACCAGCCCGACCGGGTCGTCGCCCGGCAGGAGATCGAACTGACGGTCGGCCCGGGCACGACTCCCGTCCGCAACACCACCACCGTCTTCGTCCGGGGGAGCTTCGAGGACAGCCTGCAGATCCAGGTCTCGCCGGTCTTCGTCGACACCGGGCCGGGCCTGACGGCCTACTACGGCGCGGCGTCGACCCCCTCGATGTTCGGGATCCCCGAAGCCGGTGGTGGCGTGTCCGCCGACGTCGACGCGCCACAGAACGTGCGGGTCACGGATCTGCAGGACGAACTGCGCATCGCGTGGGACCCGGTCGACGGTGCGGACGGCTACGCCATCCACCGTTCGACCGATCCGGCGTTCACGATCGGGGCGGGCACCCTGCTCGCCCGGACCGGTGGCGTCGCCTGCCGGGCACCCAACGTGCCGAGCTGGCCAGGCGCCAGCCACAGCGGACGGTGCTTCGTCGACGGCAAGGTGAACGTCGGCACGACGTACTACTACCGGGTCGTCGCACTCGACGGCGGTGTCGCCGGCGGTGGGTCGCTGGTGGGCTACGGCACGCCGACCTTCCCGGACCGGCAGGCGCGGGTCCAGGTCGACCGCATCTTCGGACCCGGCTACTGGGAGGATGCCGAGACCTCCGACCAGCGGGCGCAGAGCTGGCAGCACCTGTGGGACCAGCAAGGTGTCGACGCCCCCGACGTCCCGCGTGCACGGGTGTTCAGCCAGGGCGTCGGCAGCCTCGCCGCCACCGAGGCCGTGGCCCGCGGCACGGACCGCGTCTGCATCGACACGGCCCTGTACGTCGACCCGTACTCCGACCTGACCGCCGCAAACCCCCACTACCGCAATGTGTTGTGCATGGCCGACCACGGCATCGCCCAGGGGTATCCCGACCGGACCTACCGATCGCCCCGGAGCGTCACCCGGGCCCAGATGGCGACGTTCATCGCCAACCTGATCGAGCTCGAACGCGACCTGCCGGTGGCACAGAGCCAATTCGGCGACGTCCCCCAGGAGAGCGCGCACTGGGAGAGCATCCACAAGCTGGCGCGGGCCGAAGTCGTCCAGGGTCGGGCCAGCGACCGCTACGAGCCGGGCTCCCCGGTGACCCGGGCCCAGATGGCGTCGTTCATCGCACGCGCGATCGACTACGTCGACAACGGCCGCGTAAACGGTTCGCAGCCGCCGGCCGCCGAGCATCCCGGGCAGTTTAGGGACGTGCCGTCGAACAACGTCCACGTCGCCGCGATCGATGCGCTGCGTGAGCAGGGGATCAGCGTCGGCTATGTGGACGGCCGCTACGGGCCGGGCAACCACACCCGACGTGACCAGATGGCGGCGTTCATCATGCGTGCGTACGACTACATCGACGAAGTGACCAGCTGAGCCGACCCACCGACGACTGGTTCGGCGCCCCCGGCAAGAATCGAACTTGCGACGCACGGTTTAGGAAACCGACGCTCT
>JBBDSX010000045.1:0-1792 GCA_040904725.1 Egicoccus sp. | reverse complement strand
GTGCATGCCATGCTCGACCACGCCGCCAGCACGCCGCCGCGCCCCGAGGCGCGCGCGGCGTTGCAGCGTTTCCTCGAGGCCGCCAACGCCTCGGCCACGCACGCTGCCGGCCAGCAGGCCCGGACCGCGGTCGAGGCGGCACGTGAGCAGGTGGCCACGGCGCTGCGCTGCTCGCCCCACGAGGTCGTGTTCACCTCCGGCGGGACCGAGGCCGACAACCTCGCGGTCAAGGGCATCGTCTGGGCCGCCCGCGAGCGGACGGCGAAACGGCCCCACGTCGTCACCACGGGGGTCGAGCACGCGGCCGTGCTCGAGCCGGCCCGCTGGCTCGCGGAACGCGGTGACGCCGACCTGACCGTCGTCCCGCCCGACCCCGACGGCCGGGTCCCGATAGAACGGATCCTCGACGCGGTCCGCGACGGGACCTGCCTGGTCAGCGTCATGACGGCCAACAACGAACTCGGTGCGGTCAACGACCTCGCCACCCTCGGGCCGCTGTTGCGCGAGCGTGGCCTGCCGCTGCACACCGACGCGGTCCAGGCCGTCGCCACGCTCGACGTCGACGTGGATGCCTGGCAGGTCGACGCGCTGTCGATCTCGGGCCACAAGTTCGGCGCGCCGCAGGGTGTCGGCGCCGCGGTGCTGCGCCGCGGTCTGCCGCTGGTGCCCCTCAGTCACGGTGGCGGCCAGGACCGCGGCGTGCGGTCCGGCACGTTCGCCGCCGGGATGGACGCCGCCCTGGGTGCCGCCATCGAGGCGGCCGCCGCCGACCGCGCGGACCTGCGCGCCCGTCTCCGCGTCATGTCCGACCGTCTCGCCGCCGGCCTGCTCGCCGTCGACGGCGTGACGCGCAATGGTCCGGCCGACCCCGACGAGCGGCTCGCCTCGCACGTGCACGTCTGCTTCGACGCGGTCGACGCCTCGGCCCTGACACTGGCACTCGACCGGGCCGGGCTCGCCGCCTCGTCGGGTTCCGCTTGTGGCTCCGGCGCGGCCAAGCCCAGCCACGTGCTGGAGGCGTGCGGGATCACCTCGACGCCGCTGCGGCTGTCGCTCGGCTGGACCACGACCGACGCCGAGGTGGACCACGCGATCGACGTGCTCGCCGACGTCGTGCCGTCGCTGCGGTTGACCCTCGCCCCGCGGACGGTGTGACGATGGCGCAGGTACTGGTCGCCATGTCCGGCGGCGTGGACAGCTCCGTCGCGGCCGCGATGCTGCTCGAGCAGGGCCACGACGTCACCGGCGTGCACTTGAAGCTCGCCGACCTCGCGCTCGAGGACCAGGTGCCCGGCCACGGCTGCTGCACGCTCGACGACGCCCAGGACGCCCGCCGCGCCGCACAGGTCCTCGGCATCCCGTACTACGTCTGGGACCTCTCGGAGCTGTTCCGGCAGGAGGTGCAGGACCCGTTCGCGCAGGCGTACGCGGCCGGTGTCACGCCCAACCCGTGCGTGACCTGCAACGAGCGGGTCAAGTACGCCGGGCTGCTCGACAAGGCGCTCACGCTGGGCTTCGACGCACTTGCAACGGGCCACCACGCCCGCCTTCGCCGCCACGGCGCGGAGGTCCGCGCCCCGGGTCCGGACACGCGCCTGCACCGTGCAGCGGACCACAAGAAGGACCAGTCCTACGTCCTGTACGTCGCGACGCAGGACCAACTCGACCGCACGCTGCTACCGGTCGGCGAAATCGCGAAGGACGAGGTCCGCGAGCGCGCACAGGCGTTCGGGCTGCGTGTCGCCACCAAGCCCGACAGCTACGACGTGTGCTTCATCCCCGACGGCGACAC
>JBBDSX010000044.1:0-1803 GCA_040904725.1 Egicoccus sp. | reverse complement strand
CGTCGAGTTCGGCCATCCGCTCGGGCGTGTCGGCGAGGTTGCGCAGGATCGGGGCGAGCCACTTCTTGAGGAAGTTGCCGTCGGCGTAGTCGCCGCAGTGGTTGATCGGGCCCTTGGCCTGCGGCGACGTGCCGGTGAAGTCGATGACCAGCCGCGCGGCGTCGGTGTCGCCGCCCTCCTTGGTCAGCGTGATGCGCTGGCGGTGGAGCTTCGGTTCGTCGACGCCGTCGTGTTCGGCGTAGTCCTCCCACACGTAGGTGCCGTCGGGGATCTTGGGCAGGATCTCGCGCCGGTAGGTGTCGGTGTTGTTGGCCACGATCGCGTCGAAGCAGGCCTCGACGGTGTCGACGCCGTAGCGGTCGAACACCTCCGACAGGCGTCGTGAGCCCATCAGGCAGGCGGAGCACTCCGCGTCGAGGTCGCCGGCCAGCGACTCGGGCATACGCGAGTTGCGGGTCATGATGGTCAGCGCGGCCTGGTTGGGCACGCCCTGGTCCCACAGCTTGATCGGGGGGACCATCAGGCCCTCCTCGAACACGCTGCGGGCGCCCGACGGCATCGAGCCCGGCACGCCGCCGCCGATGTCGTCGTGGTGGCCGAACGCCTGCACGAACGCGACGACACGGTCGTCGTGGAAGACGGGCACGGTGACGCACAGGTCGGGCAGGTGGCCGATGCCGCCTTCGGACAGGTAGACGTCGTTGTGGAAGAAGACGTCGCCCGGCTGCATGGTGTGCAGCGGGAAGTCGCGGGCGACGGGGTGGACGAGCGCCGAGTAGGACCGGCCGGTGAGCTTGCGCAGCTTCGCGTCGTGGATGCCGGCGCGGTAGTCGTGGGCGTCGCGGATCATCGGTGACCGGGAGGTGCGGCCGATCGCGTCCTCGACCTCCTTCTCGATCGAGGCGAGGGTGCCCTGCACGATCTCGAGGACGATCGGGTCGACGGCCCCGGCGGCGACGTCGGTGGCGGTCATGACAGCTCCTGCGAAGTCAGCACGAGGTTGGCGAGGTCGTCGACACGGGCCACGAAACCGGGGTGGACCGGCACGGTCGAGCCGAACTCCTCGACGATCGCCGGCCCGTCGACCTCGTCGCCGGCCAGCAGGCGGTCGCGGTCGTAGACGGCGGTCTCGATGGCCTCGCCGTCGAACACGACCGGTCGCGTGCCGGTCCGGGCCCGCGACGGGTCGCCGTCGCCGGTGTCCAGGCGGGGCAACGACGGGCGCGGGATCGGACCGACCCCGGTGACGCGCAGGTTGACCCACTCGACCGGGTGGCGGTGGCGGTGCTCGCTGCCCGACGCGTCGGGGTCGGGGCGGTAGGCGTAGCCGTACAGGCGCTCGTGCTCGTCGTGGAAGGCGTCGACGACGGCCCGCTGGAACGACTCGTCGATCGGTCCGTCCGGCGCGGGGACGCGGACCTCGAAGGCCTGGCCGTCGTATCGCAGGTCCGCGGTGCGGACGTAGCGGTGGGCATCGCGGTCGAACCCCTCGCGGTCGAGCGCGTCGGCGGCGCGGGTCTGCAGCGCGGCGTAGACGGCGGCCAACTCGTCGCGGTCGAGCACGTCGTCGCGTACGACGTGGGTCTGCACGTAGTCGTTCTTGACGTCGACGGTCAGCAGGCCGAAGGCGGACAGGTTGCCCGGGTCGCGCGGCACGATCGTGGCGGGCACGCCGAGGATGTCGATCAGCCGGCACACCAGCAACGGACCCGACCCGCCGAACGCCGCCATCGTGAAGTCGCGCACGTCGAGGCCGCGCTTGACCGTGACCTGGCGGATCGCGTTGGCCTGGTTCCAGGCCGA
>JBBDSX010000043.1:0-10995 GCA_040904725.1 Egicoccus sp. | reverse complement strand
TACGAGGGCGCGCTCAAGCTCAAGGAGATCAGCTACCTCCACGCCGAGGCGTTCGCGGCCGGCGAGATGAAGCACGGCCCGATCGCGCTGATCGAGGACGGCTCGCTGGTGGTGGCACTGGCGCCGGCGGGGCACGTGTTCGGCAAGATGGTGTCCAACATCCAGGAGGTCCGCGCCCGCGGTGCCGCCGTGCTGGCGATCGGGACCGAAGGCTCGACCGCCGATCTCAAGGCGAACGCCGACCACGTGCTGACCCTGCCCGAGGCCCCGCACGAGTTGGCCGGGCCGGTCCTGTCGGTCGTGCCGCTGCAGTTGTTCGCGTACCACATCGCCACGCTGCGCGGCGAGGACGTCGACCAGCCCCGCAACCTCGCCAAGACCGTGACCGTCGAGTGAGGCTGCCCGCGCCTGGTGGGGGGGCGGCGGTCGTGCACGCCACGACCGCCGAGGTTCCCCTGCTGGACGCGGCGGCCGCGCGGGCCGGCGACGAGGCCGCCGTCGCGGCCGGCGACACCTGGCTCGGGCTGATGGAACGCGCGGGCGGCCACCTCGCCCGCGAGGTCGTGCGGTTCGTCGGCCGCGGCTACGGCCTGCGGGTCGCGATCCTGGTCGGCAAGGGCAACAACGGCGGCGACGGGTGGGTCGCGGCCCGGCGGTTGGCCGCGTACGGCGCCCAGCCCCGGGTCGTGACGACCCACGGGCCCGACGAGGAACTCTCGGACGAGTCGGCCGCCAACCGCGACCGGTGGCTCGCGTCGGGCGGCCGGGTGTCGTGGTCGCTGCACGGCGTCGAGGCTGCGCTCGGCTGGGCGGACGTCGCCGTCGATGCACTGCTCGGCACCGGGGTGACCGGCGCGCCACGTGGCGCCGCCGGTGACGCGGCCGCGGCCCTGTTGGCTGCGGGGGAGGGCGGTCTGCCGATCGTGGCGTGCGACATCCCGTCCGGTGTCGGCGCGGACGACGGGGCGGCACCCGAGGGTTGCGTGGTCGCCGACCTGACCGTCACGTTCGGCGGCATCAAGCGCGGGCTGCTGCTGCACCCCGGCGCCGCACACGCTGGACGGGTGGTCCTCGGCGACCTCGGTCCCCACTACGCCGCGCCATCCGGGCCGTGGGCGGCACTCAGCGCCGTGGGTGCCCGCCCGTCGCGTCTTGGCGCCGCGGCGGACAAGCGCGAGCGCGGCGTCGTGCTGGTCGTGGCCGGCGCGGTCGGAACCTCCGGTGCTGCCGCGCTGTGCAGCGCCGGAGCGTTGGCAGCCGGCGCCGGGCTGGTGACCGTCGCCGTCCCCGAACCGATCCGCGCCGAGGTGGCGGTGCACCACCCCTCGGCCATGGTGCACGGCCTGCCGGTCGGGGAGGACGGCACGCTGGCACCCGACGCGGTCGATTCGCTGCCCGACCTCGACGGGTTCGACGCCGTGGTGGCCGGGCCGGGACTCGGACACGGCCCGGGCGCGGCGGCCGTGGTCGCACACCTGCGCCGGCGTGCGCGTCGCCTGGTGCTCGATGCCGACGGCCTCAACGTCCACCGTGACGACCCCGCCGAACTGGCCGACCACGCCGGCGCCCTGGTGCTGACCCCGCACGAGCGTGAACTGGCCCGCATCGGGGGTGGCGAGGACGGGCCGGACGCCTGGGCGAACCGCGTGGAGCGGGTCCCGGACCTGGCCGCCCGCTACGACGCGGTGCTGGTCGCCAAGGGCCCCGGCACGATCGTCGCCGCGCCCGACGGTCACGTCTGGGTCACCCCCAACGGCGGGCCGGCCCTGGGCAGTGGCGGGACCGGCGACGTGCTGGCCGGGATCATCGGCGCGGCCATCGCCCCGGTGCCGCAGGACGAGGTCCCGCTGGCGGCCGCCCGGGCCGTGTGGTGGCACGCCGCCGCCGGCGTGCGTGCGGGCGAGGACCGGGCCGACCGCGCCACCGCCGTCGACCTGCTTGCCTCGCTGCCCGGCGTCCTCGGCGACCTCGGAGAGGAATCATGACCGAACCGCTGCGGCCGTCCCGGGTCGAGGTCCACCTCGACGCCATCCGTCACAACGCGGCGCGCCTGGCCGAGATCGCCGGCACGCAGGTGTGCGCCGTGGTCAAGGCGGATGGGTACGGCCACGGTGCCGTCGACGTCGCCCGAGCCGCGCTCGACGGCGGGGCCACCTGGTTGGCCGTCGCGCTCGTCGAGGAGGGCGTGGCGCTGCGCGAGGCCGGCATCGACGCGCCGATCCTGGTGCTCGCCGAGCCGCCGGTCGCCTCGCTGCCGGCCCTGCTGGACGCCGGGCTGACCACGGCCGTCTACCGCGAGACCTTCATCGCGGCGGCCGACGCCGCCGGCCGGGCACGCGGCGAACCGGTCCCGGTCCACCTCAAGGCCGACACCGGGATGGGTCGCGTCGGCGTGCCCGAGGCCGACTGGGACGCGCGCCTGCGTCAGGTCGTCGCGGCCGACGGCGTGCGCGTCGACGGGGTGTTCACCCACCTCGCCTGCGCCGACGAGCCAAACAAGGACACCACCGACCGCCAACTCGGGGCGTTCGACCGGTTCCTCGACCTGGCGGTGAAACTGGGGCTGCCGTCACCGCGCTGGATCCACGCCGCCAACAGTGCCGGGACGCTGCTGTTTCCCGCCGCGCGTCGCGAACTCGTGCGGACCGGCATCGCGCTGTACGGCCTGTCGCCCGCACCGGACCTCGACGCGGCCGGCTTCGACCTGCGCCCGGCCCTGTCGCTGGTCACCGAGGTGACCTTCGCCAAGCGGGTCACCGCGGGCACGGCCGTCTCGTACGGCCACCGCTGGGCGGCGCCGGCCGACGGCTGGGTCGCCACCCTGCCGCTGGGCTACGCCGACGGGGTGCCGCGCGCGCTGACCAACGTGGGCGAGGTCCTGGTCGGGGGCCGGCGCCGGCCGATCGCCGGGACGGTGTGCATGGACCAGACCCTGGTCTGGTGCGGCGACGACGAACCGACCGTCGGTGACGAGGCCGTGCTGCTCGGGGCCCAGGGCGACGAGCGCATCCGCGTCGAGGAGTGGGCCGTCGTCAAGGACAGCATCACCTACGAGATCGTGACCCAACTCACGGCCCGCCTCCCGCGCGTGTCCGCGTAGGGTCGCCCTCCGGCCGCCGGGGCCGGTACGACGAGGAGCCGGTCATGGCGTTGGGGGTCGAGGGGGTCCGGGTCGGGACCTGGACGGCACCCGAGGGAGTGTCCGGTTGCACCGTGGTGCTCCCACCGCCCGGCACGCTCGGCGCGATCGCCGTCCGCGGTGCCGCGCCCGGCACTCGCGAGGCGGCCGCCCTCGGCCCGGCCGGGAAGGTCACGGTCTGCCACGCCGTGGTGCTCAGCGGCGGATCCGCGTTCGGGCTGGCATCGGCCGACGGCGTCGTGCGCTGGCTCGAGGAGCGGGGGACCGGCTACGAGGTGTTCGACGGCGTGGTCGTGCCGATCGTCGGCGCCGCGATCGTGCTGGACGAAGCCGTGGTCACCCGCGAGGCCCGGCCGGGCGCCGACCAGGGCTATGCGGCCTGCGAGGCGGCCGTCGACGTGGATCCGCCCGAGGGCGGGGTCGGGGTCGGCGCCGGCTGCACGGTCGCCAAGGTCGCAGGGATCGAACATGCCTGGCGCAGCGGCCAGGGCGTCGCGGTCCGCTCGGTCGCCGGCGTGACCGTCGGTGCGATCGTGGCCAATAACGCGGTCGGCGAGGTCGTCGGCGAGGACGGCACCTGGATCGCGCGGGCCCGCGTCGACGACGACGCACCCCGCTATCCCGAGACCGGCGCGCCGCTGCGCCCCATGCCGGACGACTCGGTCGGCCCCAGCGGCAACACCGTGATCGGCTGCCTCGTCACCAACGCCCGGCTGACGAAGCAGGAGGCCCACCGCGTCGCCGACCTCGGCCACTCCGGGCTCGCCCGGGCACTGCGACCGGCCCACACCGACGCGGACGGCGACGCCCTGTTCTGCCTCGCCACCGGCGAGGTCGACGCGACCATGGACCTCGTCGCCCACCTCGCCGCCGAGGCCGTCGCCGAGGCGGTCCGCCGCGGACCGTTGCGCGCCACCGGCCGTCGTGGCCTGCCCGGCCTCGCCGACGAAGGCGACTGAACGAACCACCGCCGGCGCGGTGACGCCTGCTTGCTGCAGCGAGCGGACATCGAGACGGACGCGCGCCGATCGTTCCGTCGTTCGGGGCCGTGCGTTGTGGCCGCTAGTGTCCGACACGACGCATCGGGAAGCGTCCGCCCACCCCGGTGTGGGAAGGAATGAGCGTGACCAGTGACCTGGTGGCTCCACCGGCGGCATCGCCCGCCCGGCTCCGGCGCGAACTCGAGCGAGCAGTTCGCTCGTGCACCGCGTGCAGGCTCTACCGCGGCCGCACCACGCCGGTCGTCGGTGAAGGCCCGTTCGACGCCCGGCTGATGATCGTCGGCTCCAAGCCACGCCGTCACGAGGATCTGCAGGGCAAGCCCTTCGCCGGCGGCACCGGCAACGTGCTCGACCAGGCCATGCAGGTCGCCGGGCTCGCCAAGCAGGACGCCTATCTCACGACCATCGTCAAGTGTCGTCCCGACGATGACCGCGCCGCCACGCCCGACGAGGTCGAGGCCTGCTCCCAGCATTTCCGGGCACAACTTGGCCACGTCGCCCCCGAGGTGATCGTGGCGCTGGGCTCATTCGCCGCCAGCGTGCTGCTGCGTCGTCCGATCAACGTCGAGCGTGTGGCCGGCTACCGCTTCGACCTGCAGGGCGTCACCCTGATCCCGACCTACCACCCCGCGGACGCGGTGCGTGGCGTCCCCCAGGCGGCCGGCACGCTGCGCCGGGACCTGTCCGCGGCCAAGGCCGTGCTCGACGGTCGGCTCCCGACCGGGGCACAGACCCTGGCCGAGGCCCGCGCCCGCGCCGTCGGCTGAGCGGGTTCGGGTAGCGTCGTCGCGGCCCGTCGACCCTGCGAACGCCAGGCTGCCGCACCGTGCACGACGATCTGCTGCTGCGCTCCCCGGACCCGGACCAGACCCGGGCCCTGGCGGCCGCCGTCGCCTCCGTGCTGACCCCGGGCGACGTGGTCGCGCTCAGCGGCGAACTCGGGGCCGGCAAGACCTGCTTCGTGCAGGGGGCGGCGCGACGCCTGGGCGTCGAGGGCCGGATCACCTCGCCGACCTTCATGCTGGTGCGCACCTACCTCGACGCGCCCGTGCCGGTCGTGCACTGCGACGTGTACCGACTCGACCGCCTACAGGACGTGCTCGACCTCGGCGACGACGTGCTCGCGCCTGACGTGGTCACCTTCGTCGAGTGGGGCGACGCGGTCGCCAGCCTGCTGCCCGGAGACCGCCTCGAGGTCGAGTTGACCCTGGCGAAGGGCGACGTTGCCTCGGACTCGGGGCGCCAGGAACATGACGCCGAGCGGTTCGTGCGGTTGCGGCCCCGCGGAGCGGCCTGGCGCGAACGCGTCGGTGCGCTCGCCGACGCCTGCGCCCCGTGGCGCGAGGAGCCCTGACCCGTGCTGATCCTGGGAATCGAGACCTCCACCGGCCAGTCCTCGGTGGCGCTGGTGGGCCCCGACGGGGTGGTCGCCTCCGCCTCGCTGGGGGTGGCGCGACGACACGGCGAGTTCGTCGCCCCGGCCGTGCAGTTCTGCCTGCGCCAGGCCGGCGTGGGTGCGGACCGGGTGACGGGCGTGACGGTCGGGCTCGGCCCGGGGCTGTACACCGGACTGCGGGTCGGCATCGCGACGGCGCAGGCGTTCGCCGCGGCCCGCGACCTCCCCGTCGTCGGGATGTCGGGGCTCGACGTGATCGCGTTCCGGGTCCGCCACGTCCGCCGGTTGATCGGTGCGGTGATCGACGCCCGCCGCGGTGAGCTCTTCTGGGCCCTCTACCGCGCCGTTCCCGGTGGCGTGCAGCGCCAGACCGACCTGCGCGTCGGGACGGCCGAGCAGTTCGCCGCCGAGATCGAGGCGACGGGCGAGGAGTGTCTCGTCATCGGCGACGGCCTCTCCCGGGCCCGCGACGAGCTCGAGCGGGTCGGTGTGCACGAAGCCGACACCTTCGCCGCCGTCCCGGACGCGGCCCACCTCGCCGAGTTGGCGCGTCCACGCTTCGAGCGCGAGGAGACGCAACGTCCGGCCGGGCTGTTGCCGATCTACCTGCGGCACGCCGACGCGAAGATCGGTTGGGAGGCGCGCGGCCGCATGCAGGGCGGCGCGGCCACGTGACCGACGTCGAGGTGGTGGCGGCCGGGCCGGACGACGCGGCGGCGATCCGCACGCTGCCGGGACTCGGTCGGTCCACGCGACGCCTCCTCGACCTCGACATGATCCGCGACGACCGCTGCTGCCTCGTCGCCAGGACCGCCGACGGGGACGTGGCCGGCTTCGCGATGGCGCTGGTGCAACTCGACGAGGCCCACGTGCTCGACATCGCCGTCGCCGAGCACCAGCGGCGGCGAGGAGTCGGCCGGTTGTTGCTGACCGTCCTGCTCGACCGCGTGCGCGAACGCGGAGCGGTCGGCGTCACGCTGGAGGTGCGCAAGTCGAACGCGGCTGCGCTCGCGCTGTACCGTCGCCTCGGTTTCACCGTCGAGGGCGAACGTCCGCGCTACTACCCCGACGGCGAGGACGCCCTGCTGATGTGGCAGTGCGACCCCGGAACGAGGAACTGACGTGTTGGTGCTGGGTATCGAGACGTCCTGCGACGAGACCGCCGTCGGCATCGTCGAGGACCGCTTCACCCTGCGCGCCAACGTCATCGCCTCGCAGGTCGAACTGCACGCGCCGTACGGCGGCGTCGTCCCCGAGGTCGCCGCGCGCGCCCACCTCGAGGCGTTGCTGCCCACCATCGACCACGCACTGGTCGAGGCCGGGTGCGGCCTGTCCGACGTCGACGCGATCGCGGTGACCTCCGGGCCCGGCCTGATCGGCGCGCTGCTGGTCGGCGTGTCCGCCGCCAAGGGCCTCGCGTTGGCGCACGACAAGCCGCTGATCGGGGTCAACCACCTGCGGGCCCACGTCGAGGTGGCACAACTCGAGTTCGGCGAACTCGAACCGCCGCTGGCGGCGCTGGTCGTGTCCGGCGGCCACACCTCGATCGTCGCCATGGGCGAGGATGGCCGGTTCCGTCAGCTCGGGGCCACGATCGACGACGCCGCGGGCGAGGCGTTCGACAAGATCGCCCGGTTCATCGGGCTCGGCTACCCCGGCGGACCCGAGATCGACCGGCTGGCGCGGCAGGGGGATCCGAAGGCGATCGACTTCCCGCGCGCGATGCTGCACGAGCCCGGCTACGACATGTCGCTGTCGGGGCTCAAGACCGCGGTGATCCGCTACCTGCGCAAGCTCGAGGCGGCCGGCACCGAACCCGACCTCGCCGATGTCGCGGCCTCGTTCCAGGAGGCGATCGTCGACGTGCAGGTCATCAAGACCCTGCGGGCCGCCCGCGACGAGGGCCTCGAACGGGTCGTCCTCGCCGGCGGCGTGGCCGCCAATACGCGCCTGCGGGCGCAGTTCGCCGAGGCGTGCGAGCGCGAGGGGCTCGGGCTGGTCGTGCCGTCGATCCCGCTGTGCACCGACAACGGCGCGATGGTCGCCGCCTCCGGCGCGAACCTGTTGGCGACGGGCACCCTGGCCGACCTCGAACTCGGCGTCGACCCGAACCTGCCGCTGGCCGGGTGATGGGACGGCGACTGCGCTGGCGCCGGGCGGGGATCGGCGAACTCGAGACCATCGTGTCCCGGCTGGAGGGCTGGCCGTCGCCGGCGGGCGGCGCCGTGCGGCACATGTACGCCCTGTCGGTGATCGAAACCCAGGGGGTCGGCCAGATCCGCCTGGCCAGCGACGACCACCGGTGGGCGGCCGTGGTCGTGTTCCCCAACCGGCTGGTCGTGCCGTGCGGTGACCCCAGCGCCATCGAGGAGGCCGGCGCGCCGGCACGACGGTGGCGGCTGCTGGTCGGCGACGTCGCCGCCGGCGACGCGGTGCTGGGCAACATCGCGCCCGACCCGGCGCTGGTCGTCCACGACCAGCGGTTCTTCGTCGTCGATCCCGACCGGGTCCCCACCGAGGCCGAGGCGCCCGACCCCGGGCTGCGGCGTGCCGAGCCCGAGGACCTCGACGCGCTCGCCGAGTTGGCCGTGCAACTCCACGTCGACGACCGGTTCGGCCCCGATCCCGGCCGCATCGGGTGGCGCGGCTACCGGCAACGGCTCGAGGGCACGGTCCGGCAGGGGCTGGCCTACTGCGTCGGCCCGGTCGGACAGCCGGTGATGAAACTCGAACGCTCGGTGTCGTCGCGCCGCTGGGGCGTGCAACTGGCCGGCATCGTGGTCGCCCCGGAGTTCCGCGGGCAGGGCCTGGGCCGCACCGCGGTGGCGGCGGCGGTGCGTGCGGCGTTGGCCGAGGGCCCGCGCCGCCGCGCCATCACGCTGCACGTGCGCGCCGACAACCCGGCGGCGCACGCGGCCTACCACCAGGCCGGCTTCGTGGATCGCGAGGCCTGGCGGTTGGCCGTGCGCACCTAGGCGCCGGCGGGTCACTCCGTGACGACGGCGCCCTGGTCGCGCAGCGAGTCGATCAGGCGCGCGGGGTCGTGGCCGATGGCGACCGCGATCGTGCGCAGGTCGTCGGCGCGCACCGTCAGGACCCGGCCGTTGTGATCGCCGCGACGCAACTGGATGTGCTCGGCGAACCGGGCCACGGCGCGCAACGCGATCGGGTCGAGCTCCTCGGTGTCGGCCTCCTCGAGGCGCTGCAGGTCGAGCTTGAGCCGCGAACGACCGTCGTCGTCGGCCGCGCGTCGACGCGGTTCGGCGTCCGCGCCGTCCGCGCCGTCCGCGGGCTCCTCCGACGACGCGGCGGCGCGTGCGGGGAGCAGGCTGGCGAGCGGCACCCCGTAGAACTCGGCGAGTTCCGCCAGACGCGAGATGGTCACCGCCCGGTCGCCACGCTCGTAGGCGCCGACGACCACGGCCTTCCAGGCCCCGCCGCTGCGCGACTCGACCTCGGCCAGCGACAGGCCCTGCTGGTGGCGGATGTCACGCAGCCGTTCGCCGACGAGGTTGTCGCGCCCTCCGAGTGTGTCCTGGGCCCCCTCGGCTGCGGACGTGGACAGGTCGACGTCTGACAAGGAGGACTCCAGGCGTTGGGTGCTGCGGCATGGCGCGGAGGGGGACGCCAGTATGACCCGATCCTTGCATCCGCGTGTCCGGCGCGGCGAATTCGTGCGAACGCAACGATGGGGCGGCCCGAAGGCCGCCCCATCGCGTTGTTGCGGGTCGGGTCAGCTGCGGCGACGCAGCAGGCCCGCACCGGTCAGCAGCGAGAACAGACCAGCGGCGAGGAGCGCGAGCACGGAGGTACCCGTGCGCGGCAGCCACGAGCCGGCAGCCGCGTCGTCCGCGTCGCCGGCCTCGTCGGCGTCGAGCACGACGCCCATGACCTCGTCCTCGTCGTCGTTCGTGACGACCTCGTCGTCCTCACGGACGGCCTCGTCGTCATCGATGACGTCGTCGCCCCCCACGGGAGCGTCCTCGTCGTTGCCGTCGACGTCGGGCTGATCGATGACCTCGCCGAGTACGCACTCGAGGTCGGTGTTGTCGACCATGACCAGGTCGCTGGTGACGCCGTCGACGCTCACCCAGAACACGAACGTGTCGAGCTCGAGGCCGTCGGCGTCAACGGGCCAGCGCAGTGCCAGCTCGTCGCCGAGCGTGATGTCGCCGCTCCAGTACGGAGCGCTCTCGGCGTCGTAGGCCACCAGGATCTCGGCGTCGTTGGTGTCGAGGTCGGTGCCGGTGACGTTCACCGTGAAGCCGGGCACGCCCTCGGGGCAGACCACGTCGTAGTCGACCGCGATCATCGGGACGTCGACGACCGGTGTACCGCCGTCGTCTTCGCCGTCCTCGTCACCGTCGACCGGGATCTCCGGGAACGGCGGGCAGACGGTGACGCGAACCTCGATGTCATCGCTCTGGACGGTCTCGCCGTCCAGCGTGACCGTGTAGGCGATCACGTGCGTGCCGAGGGGCAGGTCCGTCAGCGTGACGTTGACGTTGCCGTCCGCGTCGAACACGAGTTCGTCGGCGTCCAGGCCGTAGTCGGCCAGGTCGAGGTCACCGGCGTCGAGCGCGAGCTCGAGTTCGGTGAAGTCGAAGTCCTCGCTGTCGTCGAGGTCGTCGAACATGGCCTCGAGCGTCAGGACGGCGTCGGTGCCCACGCAGATGCGCAGCGGGCCACCATCTTCGATGTCGGGCTGCACGACGACGGGCGTACCGTTGCCCCCGTCGTCCTCACTGCCGTCGTCGACGGTCACGGTCTCGTCGTCGGTGCCGGTCACCGTGTCGTCGGTGTCGGTGACGTCGCCGCCCTCGATCACACCGGTGACGATGACGACGTTGGTGTGTTCGCCGTTCTCGTCGAAGTCGTCGACGTCGAGGTCGACGATCTGGGTGGCGGCCGTGGACTCGTCGGCGTCGAGCGTGGTGTCGTCGAGGTCACTGACGTCGAGGTCGGCGATCTTGTCGTCGCTGAGCTCGGTCAGGTCGAGGGTGATGTTGCCGGTGTTGGTGATTTCGTAGGTGTAGGTCACCTCTACGGTGTCGTCATCCCCCGTGAAGGTCACGGTGTCGACGTCCGCGCTCTTGTCGATCGAGATCGCCGGGTTGGCGGCCTCGAGGTCACCGACCGCGCAGCCGTCGTCGTACACGGACTGACCGAGTGCGTCCCAGTTCTGTCCCTCGAACTGCTGAACGTCGCCGTTGTCGTCGACGTAGCTGAACGCGGGGATGATGTCGCCCCACTCGCCGTTCTCCATACCGTCCTCGAAGACCGGACCGGTGTGCTGGTCGGCGTGGCCGTGGAGGACACCCTCGACCGCGGGTTCGATCATCCGGTAGGGATTGGTCGGCGCTGCGGTGGCATGGCAGATCTCCACCTTGTCGACGGCATCGGTGCTGTCGCCGCCGGTGGTGTCGCAGTCTTGGACCGTGAAGTCGAGCTCGCCGGTG